>JBMYKI010000036.1:0-11630 GCA_049595235.1 Flavobacteriaceae bacterium | reverse complement strand
AGTTTTAAGTAGGTCCCGTTGTTCTTGGTTGAGTGAAGCCATGAGCGCTTTCCGGCGTTCATAGGGTCGAAGCGTTTCACTTTCCATAATAGCCAATTGTTCTTTGACAAGACTGTTTTTAAAAGCTTTACGCTGGGCTCTTACCAATTTGTTTTGGGCCTTGAGCATTTCAATTTGTTCAGGATTTAGGATTTTCTCCATGCCACGAAGGTTGACTTTTGGGGCTTCCTGTTCTTTTTGTGCGCTGAGTGGCAATGTAAATAAGAATGCAAAAAAAAGAAATAAAATGTTTGATTTCATGACTCGTATATTTAGGATTTATTATATAGACCCTTTAAGGTTGAAAAAGTTGTAAAATCAAAGAATGCTTAGCACATAATTCTCTTCAAACCAAAGGTCGAAGTCTTCGTCATTAATAGATATAGATTCTATGAGGAGGGCGTCATAGTCGTCGCTAGATTTAGAAACAGAAAACGGTTGAAAGCTTTCTATAGACCACTGGGTTGCCAATAGCAAAACGAGTATGGCGGCGACTTCAGTCAGTTTTTTCCAAAGAGGTCTGACGCCTGGATGTTCTTGGGCTGGCATCAAGATGTGTTTTAACATCTTTTCCTTTGAGTCGCTCATATAATGATCAGGTACTTGATATCCTAATTTTAAGAATTGTGCGGTTTTGTTTTTCATCATACGGCGGTTTTAAGCTGTTGTGTTATGGCTTTTTTAGCAGCATAGTAGGTGGTTTTTACTGCATTGACATTTCGCCCTGTGATTGCTGCGATCTCTGTAAACTTTAGCGCGTCATAGTATTTCATACAAAAAACTATGCGTTGTTGTTCTTTGAGCTGCCCTAGAAGTTGTTGAAAATGGGCATCTGCCTGATGGGCGTCAAAGTAGGGGTCTGCACACAATTGTGTCCAATAGTCTGGGGCGCCATCGGGCAACAACCATGCATGTTTTTTTTGTTGTTCTAAATGTCTCATAGACTCGTTGTAGGCAATGCGATAACACCAAGTTTTGACCGTGCTTTGGTGGCGAAATTTGGGCAATCCTTTAAAGATGCGTATATAGGTATTTTGCAACACATCATTGGCATCTTCGTGATGCAGCACCCATTTCCGAATCATCCAATACATGGGCTCGTGTAGCGCCGAAACAATTTCAGAAAGGGCACGCTCATATTTTGAGGATTTAAGCAACTCACAAATATGTTCTTCAATTGGGTTCAATAGTTTGGTTTTTCGTTAGACCCTACAAGTTTGAAAAAGTTGGGAATTAAATAGGGTTAGTCGTGCAATTAAAACGTTAAAGTTTCTTAAAAAAGTATATTTTAGGGCAAAAATTATTGACTCTTACCATGAGAAAAGATGCCATTCAAAAATCAGATCAGGATCAATTGACCCCTCAAAAGGCGTTGGCTTCCTTGCGTGCTGGGAATGAACGCTTTGCTTCTGGAAATATGCAACAAGTAGATGCCGATTCGCTGCGATCACAAACCACTACTGGGCAGTTTCCCAAGGCGGTGGTATTGTCGTGCATTGACTCTCGGGTGCCTGTGGAATTGGTTTTTGACCAACACATTGGGGATATTTTTGTGGCACGCGTAGCGGGGAACTTCGAAAACAATGACATTTTGGGCAGCATGGAATATGCCTGTGCAGTAGCTGGAAGCAAACTCATTGTGGTGCTGGGGCATGAAGGTTGTGGGGCTGTCAAAGCGGCCTGCGATGGAGTTGAGCTAGGTCATATCACGGGATTGTTAGCCTCTATCCAACCAGCGGTCGATCAAACGGCACAGGCTACTGGAAAGTCTCCAAGTAGTGCCGATGACGAATTTGTGGGTATGACAATCCAAAACAACGTACGCGCTACCATGAATCGTATAGTGGAAAGAAGCCCGATTCTTAAGGACCTTAACCAAAAAGGAGCGATTCAGATTGTGGGGGGCGTATATCAGCTTGACAGCGGAAAGATTGATTGGCTCAACTAAAGACAGTAAGTTTTCTTATTAATCACTTAAAGATTGGGCATGTTCATAAAGTATATTGCCCTTTGTGTTTTTAAAGGCGATTTTATAACTCTTGTTTTTCCAGTCAATGGTGAGTTGCCCATAGCTGTCCTCGCCTATGGTAGGCCCCACACGATAGGGATTTTCCTCCTTCAAATTATAAGTCAACGCTTCGGTCATACCGCTAGAAGTAGCATCGATCAGTGTGGTATAACCCATATCTGTTGCAGACAATTCCGACATATGTCTATCACCAGTCAAAAAGAGGGGATTTTTGACATGGTATTTGCGCAATAACCGCATCATTTTTTTACGCTCCTTGGGATAGTTGCTCCATTTTTCAAAGCGGTGTTGGTTCGATAAAAACTGGATACCACTTCCAAAAACATGCACTGCAGCCGTTGAATTTTGTAATTCCTTTTCAAGCCATTCCCATTGTGCTTTTCCAAGCAGGGTGCCTTGGGTGTCTTTTTGATAACGTTGTCCCTCTTTTTTAGAATTGGTATATGGGCTTTTAAAGTAGCGGTTGTCCAAAAGAATTAGTTTGATGGTTTGGTCCTGAACCTCGATGTTATGCACTTGGTAGGCACCCTCTCTTTGATAGGCTTCATGGTCTTTGGGTAGTTGAAGAAATTCAAAAAAATCTTTTCGGCTTTGGACTTTGTGTACATAGTCTGCCCCGCCATCGTTCATGCCATAATCATGGTCATCCCAAATGCCATAGACCTGGGTGTTTTGTTTGAGGTGCTTGTAAGCAGCTTGGTTGGCCAGACGTTGGTATTTTTGGGTTAAATCTTTTGGATCCCCATCTTTTCCATATACGATGTCACCCAACCATATAAAACCATCAGGCTGTTCGGCAGCAATGGTCTTTAAAATAACCTCACTGGTAGGGTCATCCATCTTGTGGCAAGACCCAAAAGAAAGGGTGGTTTTTTGTGCCTGTAACACAAGAGAAAATAAAGCGATAGTCAGCAACTGACCTACGGAATAAGAAGATTGAATCATCAGTTTTGGTTTTTCAAATGAGCTATTACACATACCCTCAAGCATGCTACCGGCGACTCCACCATGAAAAACGGAAGGGCTGTCCAGTCTTAGGGTTCAATCACCCAGCACCCAAAGGAGATGTGTTTTTTATAGCATAAAATAATAAGATTCTAAGGTAAGAATTTAAATGATTTTAGAACAGCCGAGAACCAACATAAAAGGTTTTTAATCCTCAAACCCCATTTCCCAAGTACCATAAATCAGATTCGGGAATACGATAAATTTGTCACCAAACAGATCGCGCAAGGAGTTGACATGCGCGATGCGCGTTTCATTGGGTTTTTTGTGAAACCTTGTATCAAAATCAGCAAGATTGTCTCCAAGAAGCAATACAATGTTGTAGTCTGACAGCTGATTTCTTCTGGACTCTTTGTCCCCGTCCTCGTCTCGCAATAACATCATGGTATCCTCGTAAAAAGGAAAGCCAGCCGCAATAAGGTTGGCCTTGGTGGGCGCATAGTTTTCCACCCTCCTATTGGAGAGATATATGATTTCGACGTCTTGACTGTCAACGTAGTTGAAGAACGCCAAGGCGCCTGGGATAGGAGTTGCCACTTGTTTTTTGACCCAGTGAGCCCAAGTTTTTTGGGTAAAGGACAGGCTGGAGTCGATAAGCATCTCGTTATAGGGGAGGTTGTTTAGAACCGTCTCATCAATATCGGCTATGATGGCCAGGGGCTTTTCACTTGGGGTTGCCAAGGCTTCCTTGACCCTAAGTTTGGCTATGTTATAGGCCTGAATACAAAGCGCATGATATTCTGCACTGTGTTTTTGCCAGTACATAGAATGGTCTTTTCTGGAATGCGGATTGGTGCAGCTCGCAGTAAAACTTAGTAGTAAACACGCATAAAGTAGTTTTTTCATTGCATTGTTATTAGTGCAACTAATTTAAGTAATTGCGGATGAAATTGTAATGCCAGTTGAAAAACACTACTCAAACACAGCCGTTGTAATTTTTAGGCTGAACTCAGTATCTCGGCAGAGTTAAAAAAGTGCCGAATTAGTGCCGAGAACAGGGTAAAATTTCGTATATTTAAGTATCAATTAGCCGTGTGTTTGACTTGTATAAGCACCAAGAAAAAACCCACCTATTATGGTGGGCTTTAAGAATGTGTAGTGTAGCGGTTAGGCTTGCTCCCCCTCTTGGGCTCGAACCAAGGACCCTCTGATTAACAGTCAGATGCTCTAACCAACTGAGCTAAGGAGGAATGTGAGCGCAAATATAATTGGTTTTTGACTACCAACAAACAAAAAAATAAGCGTAAATAATAGCCTCTACTATCCCAAATAACGGAGTACATCATTGGCATTGGCATATATAAACAAGCCCAACAACAATACAATCCCAATCAGTTGGGCCACCTCTAAAACTTTATCATGGGGCTTGCGACCCGTTACAATCTCATACAGCAAAAACATCACGTGACCACCATCCAAAGCTGGAATCGGCAACACATTCATAAAAGCCAATATAATCGAAATCAATGCCGTGGTGTGCCAAAAAGCTTGCCAATCCCATGCCCCAGGGAACAAACTGCCAATGGTGCCAAAACCTCCCAATTGGGAGGCCCCTTTTTTGGTAAAAACAAATTTGAATTGAGCCACGTAGTCATATAGGGTATCATAACCATACCAAAAACCTTCTTTCACACTCTCAATAAAAGAATATTCAAGAGTTGTCGGTACAAAATCATAAGGAAGCCGGCCAATCCCAATTTCGCCATCCTCATCCACAGCCACCTCAAAGCTTAGCAACTCGCTTCCACGCAGAACCTCCAAAGAAACTATAGGTCGGGTTTGGCTTTGCATATACCTCAAAAGTTCAGGCCATGAGCCGATCGCATACCCATTTACAGAACGAATGACATCACCTTCTGAAAGCCCCGCTTCCGCCGCAGGCGATGCGGCTGTCACACTGCCTATGGTTGAGGGAATATAAGCTGTAAAAGGACGCTCACCCGATTCAAAAAGCTGGGTGTCTATGTCTTCAGGAATGCGCAAAGTTTCCTTAGTGCCATCGGCATGCTGAACCAAGGCCGTTTGGGGAGAACGCATCAGCATATAACGAAACACATCGCCCGCATCCTCCAATGGTTCACCATCAATAGCCAATACACGGTCTCCATTTTGGAAACCCAAGGCTTCTACTACAGGGGTAGCGGTCAGACCATAGGGTAAATCTTCTTGTTTGATAATGGATTTGCCCCACACAAACATGATAAGCATGTAAATAGCAAAACCCAAAATCAAATTTACAGTCACCCCACCCAACATAATAATCAGCCGCTGCCAAGCAGGTTTAGAACGAAACTCCCAAGGCTGGGGCGCTTGCTGCATTTGCTCCTTATCCATGCTTTCGTCTATCATACCCGAAATCTTGACATAGCCACCCAGCGGTAGCCAACCAATACCATAGACCGTATCACCAATTTTCTTTTTAAACAAGGCAAACTTTATATCGAAAAACAAAAAGAATTTTTCGACACGTGTACCAAACAAGCGAGCCGGTATAAAATGGCCCAATTCGTGTAGAACAATCAAAAGGGATAACGAGAGAAAAAACTGAATTATCTTAATGACAAGGGGGTCCATAAATCTATTTTAAGGAGCCAAAGGTAACCCTTTTTTGACACAATTTCCGATGTGTTAAAGTCCATGTGCAAACCCTCAAAATTCGACCCAATACATTACCTTTGCCCCATTGCTATGATGTCTTTTTTTGGAAAATACAAAAGGTTTTTTGGCGTGCTGTTGGCAGTGTCTGCCATCATCGTCTTTTTCTTTTACAGGGCTTTAAAACCAAGACCCACTTTGCCCATTTACCAACCCGCCATGGTAGATCCCTTATTGGTCGATGAGTCCATCCAATATGTCAAAAAGTATCATACCATAGCAGACTTCAGCCTCCTCAACCAAAACGGAAAAGTCATCAGCCACAACGACTATGACAACCACATCTATGTAACGGATTTCTTTTTTACTACCTGCCCAAGCATCTGTCCGATAATGACCGATAATATGGTATATCTGCAAGGCTTATTGGATGAATTTCCAGAGGTGAAGTTATTGTCCTTTTCGGTTACACCCGAAATCGACAGCGTGCCCGTTCTCAAAAAATATGCTCAAAAAAAAGGGGTAAATGACCAGCGGTGGAACATGCTGACAGGCGACAAAAAAACCATTTATGAATTGGCACGAAAATCTTTTCTAGTGGTTCAAGAAGACGGCGATGGAGGCCCCCACGACATGATCCATACCGAAAATTTTGTCCTCGTTGATAAACAAAGACGCATTCGCGGCTACTACGACGGTACGGTACGTGAGGAAATGGACAAAATCATTTCGGACATCCGTATTTTACACCAAGAAAAATAAATTTGTCAAGGCATATATAATGTGTAGCTTTGCTTCTTTAAATTTAATCTAAATAAAAAGATATTTGATGACCTTAGCCGAACTCAATAAAGGTGAAAAAGCCCTGATCGAAGATTTGATTACGGACAGCGTACCTTTGAAGCTTATTGAGATGGGCTGTCTTCCAGGCAATACCATCGAATTGGTTCAGCTGGCGCCCTTCAATGACCCCATGTACCTCAATGTCAACGGGGCCCATTTGGCCATTCGACGTGAAACCGCTCACAATATCTACATCAAAAAATTGGCTTCGTGAGCAAGCGAATCAATGTTGCGTTGATTGGCAACCCCAATACGGGGAAAACATCTGTATTCAACCTCCTCACAGGTCTTAACCAAAAAACAGGGAATTATCCCGGAATCACAGTTGAAAAAAAGGAAGGTATCTGCAACCTCCCCAAAGGAACCAAAGCACACATCATCGACCTGCCCGGCACCTATAGCCTCAACGCCTCGTCCTTGGATGAAAACCTGGTCATCGAGCTGCTACTAAACAAAAATGATAAAGATTATCCCGATCTGGCTGTGGTTATTGCTGATGTAGAAAACCTCAAGCGCAACCTCTTATTGTTTACCCAAATCAAAGATTTAGGCATTCCAAGCCTACTGGTGATCAATATGTCAGATCGCATGCTACGCAAAGGCATATCGATTGATGTCGAAAAGATGGAAGAAGCGCTACAAACCAAAATCGCGTTGGTCAGTACACGAAAAAAGGAAGGTATTGACAACCTGAAAAACTTAATTGCCAACCACCGACAACTCAAATCAAGCTCGTGTTTGGATTTTACCCAAATAGATAGCGCCTACTTTAAAAGTCTACAACAAACCTTCCCCAACCAATCGGTCTACAAACTTTGGCTTGTCATTACCCAAGATGTCAACTTTGCCAACATCAACCGAAACAGCATCAACCAATCCCAAAGCACCCACACGCGTTCGGCTTCTTTTCTCAAAAGACTCCAACAGCGTGAAACCATCAAAAGATACCAGTTTATCAATCAGGTACTCAAGTCAAGCTACAACATCAACCTAGAAGAAGCTACCGATTTTAGGGCGCGACTCGACAGGGTGCTCACCCATAAATTTTGGGGGTATGTGATTTTCTTTGTCATCCTTCTGACTATTTTTCAAGCGATTTTTGACTGGAGTAGTTACCCCATGGATGCCATAGACAGCGCTTTTGTCTCACTCAGCGAATCGGCCAAGACCCACCTACCAAGCTGGTTTGTCCCTAGACTCATCGCTGAGGGAATCATTCCTGGCATTGGAGGGGTCGTGATTTTTATTCCTCAAATTGCCATTTTGTTTGTCTTTATATCGCTGTTGGAAGAGTCAGGTTATATGAGTCGTGTGGTCTTTATGATGGATCGTGTGTTGAGGCGCTATGGACTAAGCGGAAAAAGCGTAGTACCCCTTATTTCGGGAACTGCCTGTGCCATCCCCGCCATCATGGCCACCAGAAACATCGAAAACTGGAAAGAACGTCTGATTACCATTTTGGTAACCCCTTTTACGACTTGTTCGGCGAGGCTACCGGTTTATTTGATTCTTATTGCGCTGGTGGTTCCAGATACCCGCTTTTTGGGTGCCAATTTGCAAGGACTCGTGCTCATGGGACTATACCTGTTGGGGTTTGTAATGGCCATAGGCGCTGCCCAAGTCATGAACAAACTGCTCAAGCTACCCCACCCCAATACTTTTGTAATCGAGATGCCCAACTACCGCTTGCCGTTACTGCGCAATGTTCTCATAACAGTGTATGACAAAACCAAATCTTTTGTCCTTGAAGCTGGTAAAATCATTTTGGCCATCTCTGTGTTGTTATGGGTGATGGCTTCTAATGGTCCAGGAGATAATTTTAAAAACGCCGAAAAAATTGTGGCTGAAAACACCGAATTTACTGGTGAGGCCTTGGAACAAGAGGTATTGGCGCACAAACTCGAAAACTCCTATTTGGGATTGGTCGGAAAAGCCATCGAACCCAGTATAAGGCCTTTGGGCTATGATTGGAAAATTGGTATTGCCATTGTGAGCTCCTTTGCCGCACGTGAGGTGTTTGTAGGCACCTTAGCCACAATTTATAATGTGGGTTCTGACGAAGAGGACACCATCAAAAATCGCATGGCGGCAGAAGTCAAACCCAACGGACAGCCTATGTTTGACCTTCCAACCGGAATGTCGCTTATGATTTTTTATGCCTTTGCCATGCAGTGTATGAGTACGCTTGCCATCGTACGCAAGGAAACCAACAGTTGGAAATGGCCTACCATTCAATTGGTGTCTATGACTGCCATTGCCTATCTGGCCGCCTTTGTTACCTACAGAATTCTTCTGTATTTTTAAACTATGAATACCCTACTCACTGTCTTGGCTGTCATAGCTTCTGTCGCTTATTTGGTACAAAAATTTCGACCCAAAAAAAAGAAGGGGTGCGGTACCACTGACTGCGGATGTCATTAACCCAAAGCCACATCCAAAATCATCATCACAATAAACCCTCCTATAAAACCTAGGGTGGCTATGTCTGTGTATTTGTCTTGTTGGGTTTCCGGAATAACCTCCTCAACTACTACAAAAATCATCGCGCCCGCTGCAAATGCCAAGGCATAGGGAAGGATCGGCGTAAAAAAGGTCACCGCCAAAGCGCCAATCACACCCGCTATGGGCTCGACTATAGCAGAGGCTTGCCCATAGAAAAAACTTTTTCTCCGACTGAGCCCCTGTCGGCGCATGGGCATCGATACTGCAATTCCCTCAGGAAAATTTTGGATTCCGATTCCCATCGCTAAAACCACCGCACCCGCAATGGATGCTTCAGGAATACCGGCAGCTACCCCGCCAAACAAGACCCCCACGGCCAATCCTTCGGGAATGTTGTGTAGGGTAATGGCCAATACCAACAAAGTGGTACGATGCCAAGGCGTTTTAATCCCTTCAGACTCCTTAAAGTTGATATGTATGTGAGGTAATACTTTGTCTAATCCAAAAATAAACAGTGCGCCGAGTGCAAAACCTACTGCGGCGGGAATCACCTTTACAAAGCCCTCACCAGGGCTCATAGCAATCCCTGGAGCCAAAAGGCTCCAAAAACTGGCCGCAACCATGACACCACCTGTAAAACCCAGCATACCATCCAAAAAAGCACGGTTCATGGATTTAAAGAAAAAAACAAATGAAGCCCCCAAAGCAGTCAGCCCCCATGTGAAGAGGGTCGCATACAACGCACCCAAAACAGGTGGGGTTTCTTCGAAAAATGCAAGAATCTGTTCGAACATATTATATAAAATTTACGTAAATATTTTGTGCAATTTTGCTAGAAATCATCAGTGTCGATGTATCAGTTTGAAGGTGTAATGAGCCGTCAAAATGCTCATGGTGTAGCACCGTCAGGCGTGTCCCCAACCCTATGTTTCGCTTGTCTAAATATTGTAAAAACTCAGTAGAATTGTCTTTGACACCCACACAAACACCCGGCTGGTCAACATTCAAATCAACCAATAGCATTTTGTTGGAAATTTTCATGTAGCCTGCGCGGTTGGGGATTGGGTCACCGTGGGGGTCACGTGTTGGAAAATCCAAAAACTTGTCCAACTCATTAATCAATTTATCTGACTGTATGTGCTCCAACTGTTCGGCTACCTGATGGACTTCATCCCAATTAAAATGTAAATGCTTCACCAAAAAAGACTCCCACAAACGATGCTTGCGAATGACCTGCAAAGCAGCTTTATTTCCAGCCTCTGTGAGTGACACGCCCTTGTACTTCTGATAATCCAACAAACCCTCTGCTGACAGCTTGCGAAACATGTCAGTAACAGATGAAGGTTTAGCGCCCACTTTTTTAGCGATGGCCGTAGTGGGAACAGCGCCTTTAATTTGTTGGCCCGCATGAAAAATGGCCTTGAGATAGTTCTCTTTGGACAGGCTGTGACTCATGTGGCAAATATATATATTTTTAGACAAGACTAAAAAAATTATTTAGATTAGTCTAACTATTTTTGCCTCTTTGAATTTTGTATGTTTGTAAAGAAGCAACTAGCGTGTGAAGGACTTTGATTACATCATAGCCGGAGGCGGTGCATCGGGTCTACAATTGGCCTATCGCATGGCACAACACCCCGTTTTGGGCAAGGCCTCCATTTTGATTTTAGAAAAAAATGCGAACAAACAAAACGACCGCACATGGTGTTTTTGGGAGGATGGCGATGGCGAGTGGGATGACTTGTTACAATCCCGATGGAATGCGGTACAATTCAATAGCCCAACCCACGACCAAAAAATCGACCTAAAGCCGCTTTCCTACAAAATGATTCGCAGTGCATCTTGGTATGACCACATATACAAATCCCTACATAAACACCCCAACATTGAACTCAAATATGAGTCAGTGATGTCTTTTAAAGAAGTTCAAAACGGTGTTGAGGTTACAACTTCCAAAAGCCAATATGTTGGGCAGCTTATGTTTAACAGCATCTTGGACTGGGATCGTTTGACACAACAACAAGATTATCCCGTCTTGCAACAGCATTTTTTGGGTTGGTTTGTGCGTACCAAAGCGCCTGTATTTGATCCAGAAACCGCCACATTTATGGATTTTGACATTCCCCAAAATGGCCACACGCGCTTCATGTATGTACTTCCTGTAAGTGCTACAGAGGCCTTGATCGAATACACCCTGTTTTCCAAAGAACTATTGCCTAAAGACGAATACAAAAACGCACTTCACGCCTATTTGGCGGACAAAAATATCACAGAGTATGAGGTTGTAGAAGAAGAATTTGGTCGTATCCCAATGACTTGCTACCCTTTTTCTCAACACAATACCCGTCGCTTACTGCATATCGGTTCTGCCGGAGGATGGACAAAAGCCAGTACGGGTTTTACGTTTCAAAATATCAATCGCAAAACCCAAGCACTTGTGGCGCACCTAGCTGAAAACAAGCCTCTAAAATCTTTCAACAAAAAGAACCGATTTTGGTTCTATGATCTGTTGTTTTTGGATGTATTGGCGGCTCACAATTCGAGAGGCGCTGCCCTTTTTTCTAGAATGTTTCAAAAAAACAAACCTGAAGCTATTTTTAGTTTTTTAGACGACAAAAGCAGCTGGATTCAGGAGCTTAACATCATGCGTTCTTTCCCGACATGGCTCTTTGTCAAG
>JBMYKI010000035.1:0-11931 GCA_049595235.1 Flavobacteriaceae bacterium | reverse complement strand
TGTCCTTAATCAAAAAGTTAGGTTTTCTAAAATCAAAATCACAGCGATTTGTTACATATGTGTTTTTTGTCCTGGTTTTTTCAATCTTACTTTATGGCATACCCATGTTCGCCCTAGTGCTTTTTGTGACCATCAGTGCATATCATTTCGGAGAGCAACAATGGCACAAATATCAAACAAGTTCTGCTCCCAGACTTACTGTATTTTATTTTACGTATGGGTTGTTTTTGTTCTCTTTTCTTTTTTATATGCATAGCGACGAAGTTACAGCGGTCATTTATCAAATATCAGCAGTTTTGGTACCCCCTATATTCTTTGCGATTTTTGCGCTTACTAGTTCTGTTTTACTTTCTTTTATTTTGTTTTTTACCATAAAATCATTCAAAGATTTTTTGATAGATTTTTTGATTCAAACCGCCATTATTTTGCTTTTGTTTTGGACTACCAATCTATTGGTCAGTTTTGCAGTTTACTTTGTGTTTTGGCATAGTTGGCCTTCACTGCAAGATCAAGCCAATTCTCTTTATGGATCTCAGGGTTCATTCAAAAAATATTTTAAAGATGCTTGGTTCTATTGGGTCTTGTCTATCATTGGGTTGTCGATAATGTACTTTTACAATGCTGCATTGGGACTAGACCCGATGGCACTTTTTTTCTCCTTTCTCGCAGCCATCACTTTTCCCCATGTGTTGGTTATTTTTGGTTTAAATCGCTTACATAAACCCAGCGCAAATGCTTAATTTTGGCACTTCTAATCTATAGGCACATATGTTTGATCGGTTTAGCAAAAAATTAGATGACGCTTTAAAGGTTCTCAAAGGTCAAGGTCGTATCACCGAGATTAACGTGGCAGAAACCATGAAAGAAATCCGTCGTGCACTTCTTGATGCAGACGTGAACTTTAAAACCGCCAAAAGTTTTACCGACAATGTTAAAGAAAAGGCACTCGGTCAAAAGGTGTTGACTACCATCAATCCAGGGCAGCTCCTAGTCAAGATTGTTAAAGACGAATTGACTGATCTTATGGGAGGTCAAAGTCAAGGTATTGATCTGAACAGCAAACCCGCTGTGGTTCTTATGGCTGGCCTTCAAGGGTCGGGTAAAACCACTTTTTCTGCAAAACTGGCAGCTTACATACAAAAACGACAGTCCAAAAAAATACTACTTGTAGCTTGCGATGTATACCGCCCCGCAGCCCGTGACCAGTTGGCTGTTTTAGGTGAGCAGATTGGGGTTGAGGTATTTACCATCCCAGAATCCAACGACCCAGTGGGAATTGCACAAGCAGCCGTGGCACACGCCAAGCAAAATGGTCACCAAGTGGTCATTGTTGATACAGCTGGTCGCTTGGCTGTCGATGAAGCCCTTATGGATGAAATCAGTGCCATTCACAAAGCCACTTCACCTTCAGAAACATTGTTTGTGGTTGACTCAATGACGGGTCAAGATGCTGTCAATACAGCCAAAGTATTCCATGACAGACTCAATTTTGAAGGCGTTGTACTCACCAAACTTGATGGCGATACTCGCGGTGGTGCCGCTTTGTCAATCAAATCGGTTGTCAACAAACCCATAAAGTTTATTGGAACGGGTGAACAAATGGACGCCCTAGACGTGTTCCATCCTGACCGTATGGCAGATCGGATTCTTGGCATGGGTGATGTGGTGTCGTTGGTAGAGCGTGCCCAACAGGCATTTGATGTAGAAGAAGCCAAAAAAATCCAGCAAAAAGTAGCCAAAAAAACATTCGGGTTTGATGATTTTTTAAGCCAAATCAAACAAGTCCAAAAAATGGGCAGTATGAAAGATTTGGTGGGAATGATTCCTGGAGCTGGCAAAATCAAAGATGCGGACATAGACGAAAACGCATTTAAAGGTATTGAAGCCATTATTCAATCAATGACCCCCAAAGAACGCAGCCAGCCTAAGCTACTCAATCACAGCCGTAAAAAACGCATCGCAAAGGGTGCAGGTGTACAAATGGATGAGGTAAACCGCTTGGTAAAGCAATTTGAACAGATGGAAAAAATGATGAAAATGGTACAACGAGGCGGAGCCGCTAAGTTGATGCAAATGATGAAGGGTATATGAAAATTTTAGACGGAAAACTTATCTCCAATCAAATCAAAGATGAATTGACCCAAAAGGTCGCTCAAATCAAAGCTGATGGCAAACGCCCGCCACACTTGGCCGCTGTGTTGGTAGGAAACGATGGTGCCAGCCTTACTTACGTAGGCAGTAAGGTACGGTCTTGTGAAAAAATAGGTTTTGATTCTACCCTAATCCGGCTTGAGGACACCATAAGCGAGGAGGAACTGCTCGATCAAATTGAAAAACTCAACAGCGATGAAACCTTAGACGGCTTTATTGTTCAATTGCCTTTACCCAAACACATTGATGAAGAAAAAATCCTTTTAGCGATTGATCCCGATAAAGATGTGGATGGATTTCATCCTACCAATTTTGGTAAAATGGCCTTAGAGATGGAAACTTTTATCCCTGCCACCCCTTTTGGGATCGTGGAGTTGCTCAAACGTTACCATATTGACATCTCAGGCAAACACGCCGTGGTGATTGGCCGAAGTCATATTGTAGGCCGCCCGATGAGTATCTTACTTAGTGGTAAGAATCAACCTGGCAACGCCACTGTAACTCTTACTCATAGCCGTACCCAAAACCTAGCAGAATTGACCCGTACTGCCGATGTGGTTGTTTCTGCGCTTGGTGTTCCCAACTTTCTTAAAGCTGATATGGTCAAAGAAGGTGCCATTATTATTGATGTAGGTATTACCCGCGTACCTGAGCAAAGTCATCCCAAAGGCTATGTAATCACAGGAGATGTAGATTTTGAGGCTGTCAAAGAAAAAGCAAGCTATATCACGCCAGTCCCTGGAGGTGTGGGGCCTATGACCATAGCCATGCTATTACAAAACACCTTTTTGGCCTTTTCAAGAAAACACCTCTAGAGATGAAATCTGCCCTTGACCAAGGATTGGTAGTGCCGCTTATGGAGGCTTTTTATACCCTTCAAGGAGAGGGTTATCACAAAGGCAGTGCTGCGTATTTTATACGTGTCGGCGGATGCGATGTTGGATGTCATTGGTGTGATGTCAAAGAGAGCTGGGATGCTCAAAACCACCCCCCTACAGAAATTGAAAATATAGTCACAGAAGCCCAAAAATATTCGGATACCATTGTGGTCACGGGAGGGGAACCCCTTATGTGGGATATGGGGCCACTGACAGCATCTTTAAAAAAGTCAGGTTTGCAAACCCATCTAGAAACTTCAGGCGCTTACCCTCTCACGGGTGACTGGGACTGGGTATGTCTGTCTCCAAAAAAACGCATGTTGCCCATTCTGGAACTGTATCGACAAGCCGATGAGCTCAAGGTCATCGTCTACAATAACAGTGATCTTGCTTTTGCGGAAGAACAAGCTGCCCAAGTCAGTAGTGATTGTAAACTTTTTCTTCAGCCCGAATGGAGTCGAAGAGACACAGCCATCCCTTTGATAGTGGACTACGTGATGAAACATCCCAAGTGGAAGGTGTCTTTGCAAACCCATAAATACCTCAATATTCCGTGAGTTTACCCTACAATCTCGATCAACTGCAAAACAAATATGTCGAGCAGAAGCATGTCAATACTAAGTTTTTAAAGCAACTCAAAAACCGTCCCCCCAAGGACTTGGACCAACGTGTTCAGCAAATACACCAAGAGGTTTTTTCCAAAACAGATTGTTTGCAATGTGCCAATTGTTGCAAGACAACAGGTCCTCTGTTTACCGGAAGAGACATCCAACGCATCAGTAAATATTTGGGTATGCATGCCCGCGAATTCGAATCTCAATACTTGAGAATAGACGAAGACAACGACTGGGTGTTAAAGCAACTTCCCTGTCCCTTTTTAGGCGGTGACAATCGTTGTGCTATCTACGAACATCGACCCAAAGCTTGTCGGGAGTTTCCACATACCAACCGACCCAAATTTCATCAGATTGCTTCCTTAACTCAAAAAAACATCGCCATCTGTCCCGCCGCCTTTGCGATTGTGGAACGTCTAAGGGGTAAGTAGTTTTCATGTCGTTTAATACTTATGCAAACATTTGTATATTAGCCACTTAGGATTTTTTGCTATGGAAAACCTGATACATTATTTTGAAAACATTCCGTCTTTACACCGTAGCCTGATCTTGGTCGGCGGAATTACTTTCTTTTGGGTATTAGAGGGTATTGTCCCGCTTTATCGTGGTTCTTATGGCAAATGGAAACACGCACTGCCCAATTTCTTTTTTACAGCAACCACCATTATAGTCAATTTTGGACTGGCTTTTCTGTTGTTGCGTACTGCTGATTGGGTGCAAATACACCGTTTCGGCCTTATTAACCAGTTTGATATCCCTTTGTGGCTTTATGTTTTACTCGGCGTATTGCTACTCGATTTAATTGGTGCTTACTTAGCGCATTGGGTTGAGCACAAAGTAAAACCCTTATGGATGGTGCATTTGGTACATCATTCAGATCACCATGTAGATACTACTACCGCTAATAGACATCACCCATTGGAAAGTATGGTTCGATTTGTGTTTACCCTAGTAGGTGTACTTGTAGTAGGTACTCCCATCGGCATCATTATGTTGTATCAATCTTTATCAGTTGTTGCTAGCCAGCTAAATCATGCCAACATACAATTGCCCAAGACATGGGATTTGTGGTTGAGCTATATCATTGTCTCTCCCAACATGCACAAAGTGCACCACCACTATGTGTTGCCCTACACAGACGCCAACTATGGCAACATATTCTCAATTTGGGATCGAATGTTTGGTACCTATATGTATCTCGCTCCTGAAAAAATCAAATATGGAGTGGATGTGTTTCCCGACGAAAAAGAAAATGCTTCCATCAAAGGTTTGTTGCGACAACCTTTTCAACCCTATCGCAAACCTACTACGGGTACAACAGATAGCGCTGCCTGATAGCTAAAAAAGTCTCAATATCGGATTTCCATGATGCGCGTATGTCTGCCTCTGACCACCCTTCAATAATCTGTTGTTGGAGTTTTTCGGTACCTGCATGCCGTGTAAATCCTTGATTTATAAAAAACTGGCTTTTGTCATCGCTTTGGTTGTAGGCTTCTACCAGCCATTGGAGGTTGACTCGATTGAGATAGGGGGTTTTTGACAAATCTCTCCCAAAACATATTTTGCCCATTTCTTTGGGACTCGTAGCACCAGGCATGGGTCGAGGTGTGTAGCTGTAATCATAGGCTTTGGCGTTTAAAAATGAAGCACCAAATTGTTGAAACTGTCGATCTGTACCACGTCCTGCGTTGACATTTGTGCCTTCAAACAGACCCAAACTAGGGTAGAGGTTGACTGCTTTGGCATTGGGCAAATTGGGCGAGGGTTTGACAGGGAGCTCATAGGGTGTTTGGTGTGTGTAGTTTTTTAATCGAATGACAGTCAGGTCGGCTTGAAGGTCGTTTCCTAGCCAGCCTTCTCCATTGACCATTTGCGCATATTCCCCTATGGTCATACCATACACCAGAGGTATAGGGTTCATCCCCAAAAAACTTTGGTTTTCCTTTTCCATTACGGGACCATCTACATAGTGACCGTTTGGATTGGGCCTGTCAAATACAACAATCGGAATCTGATTTTCAGCACAAGCTTGCATGACGAGCTGAAGGGTTGCTATGTAGGTGTAAAAACGCACACCGACATCTTGAATATCAAACACTACCAAATCGATTCCTTGCAAATCCTTGTCTTGGGGCTTGCGATGCACTCCATGCAAGGACACAATCGGAAGGCTAGTGCGACTGTCTACCCCATCATCAATATGACTGCCCGCATCGGCTGTACCCCTAAACCCATGTTCGGGTGCAAAAACCTTTTTAACTTGAATGTTTTCAGATAAGAGATGGTCCACCAAATGATGATTTTTTCCGTCTTTTTCAATCAGGCTACTGTGGTTGCCCACAACAGCTATAGATTTGTTTTTGAGTATCGGAAGGTAAACGTCGGTTTGTTGGGCAGCGGGGGTAGGTTGTGCATGATGCGTCTGTGGCAATAAGGTCAGAAACAGAAAAAAAACGGTATTTTTGATTATAGCATGCACAGGTTTGATTTCAGTTTATTTATCGCGCGGCGTCTTATTGGCTCCAAGTCCCATAAAAATAGCGTTTCGGCACCAATTATTAAAATCGGAATTGTTGCGGTCGCCATCGGGCTAACAGCCATGCATATTGCTGTTGGTACAGGTTTCGGATTGCAACAAAAAATTCGTGCTAAAATTACTTCTTTTGAGGGGCATATTCGAATTTCAAATTATGAGAACAACAGCTCACTTATCACACCTACTCCTATTGATTCGGCTCTTTTTGCCAATATTAAAAAATGGGAGTGGATTAAGAATGTCAATCTAGTAACCTATAGTTCTGCCATCCTCAAGACCAATACTCTTTTTAACGGTGTGGTTCTCAAAGGGGTAAGCAACAATTATGCATGGGGAGATTTCGACACTTTTCTTGTAGCAGGTAGTCTTCCCGATATTGGCAATGATTTGAGTAACGATATTCTAATTTCAAAACCTATTGCACGTCAATTGGGTTTGCAAGTGGGCGATCGCATTGCGGCCTATTTTATGTCCAATGGCAATTTTCCCAAGCAGAGGCGTTTTGAGGTTTCAGGAATTTATCTTTCTGGTTTCCCTGATTTTGATTCACAAATGGTATTTGGGGATATTCGTCACCTACAGCGCATCAACGATTGGCAAGCAAATCAGGTGGGTGCTGTGGAAGTAATCCTAGCAGATTTTGACCAGATGGAGTTACGTGCAGAACAACTCTATGATGCTACACCTGCTCCTTTGGATGTACAACATATTAAAGAGCGCTATTTTGAGATTTTTAATTGGATTTCTCTTTTTGACTCCAACATTGCTTTGGTGATTGTTATTATGATTTTGGTGGGCGGGGTCAATATGATTACAGCCTTATTGGTGCTTATTCTCGAGCGTACTCAAATGATAGGTTTACTAGGGATTCTTGGAATGAAACGCATACAGTCTATTTTCCTTCTCAATGCTGCCTATCTCATTGGATGGGGATTGTTTTGGGGCAACCTCGTCGGGTTGGGGCTTATGGGTATTCAACAGACCACTGGACTTGTCACACTTGATCCTGCCACATATTACGTTGACGTGGTGCCAGTTCAGTTTGATTTAGGCGCCATCATTGGTCTCAATGTAGGCACTTTTGTAATCTGCTTGTTGATGTTATGGATTCCCTCATATATCATTGCAAAAATTACACCTATTCGTGCCATTGAAAGGCGGTAGTAAACGTGATAATTCTAACACTTTTCTAGAAACAGAATTTCGTGGAAACTGTACCTTTGCAGCATGAAATACGCCAAAAACATTCTCGAAACGATTGGTAACACCCCACTGATTCGGCTCAACCGAGTAACCCATGAAGTAGATGCTACCGTATTGGCCAAGGTAGAGTATTTCAATCCCGGAAGTTCAGTCAAGGACCGAATGGCCCTAAAAATGGTAGAAGATGCTGAGGCTGATGGACGCCTCAAACCTGGCGGCACCATTGTAGAGGGCACATCAGGAAACACAGGTATGGGATTGGCACTGGCTGCTATAGTCAAGGGCTATAAGTTGATTTGTGTTTCTACAGATAAGCAGTCTAAAGAAAAGTTTGATATTCTCCGCGCGGTTGGGGCAGAGGTAATTGTTTGCCCCACGGATGTGGCACCCGACGATCCAAGATCGTATTATTCTACTTCCAAGAGAATTGCTGAAGAAACCCCTAACGCTTGGTATGTCAACCAATATGATAACCCTTCGAATACCCAAGCGCATTACGAACAAACCGGCCCTGAAATTTGGGAACAGACAGAGGGGAAAATTACACATTTTGTGGTGGGTGTCGGTACAGGAGGTACCATTTCTGGCGTAGCCCAATACTTAAAAGAAAAAAATCCTGATATCAAAATTTGGGGTATAGACACCTATGGATCTGTCTTTAAAAAATACCATGAAACGGGTATTTTTGACGAAAACGAAATTTACCCTTATATCACCGAGGGGATAGGGGAAGACATCCTCCCCGAAAATGTCAATTTTGATTTAATTGATGCTTTTGAAAAGGTCACCGACAAAGACGCAGCTGTTTTTACCCGTCGCTTGGCTCGGGAAGAAGGTATCTTTGCCGGTAACTCGTGTGGTGCCGCTGTTTGTGGACTTATCCAACTCAAAAAACATTTTACCAAAGATGACGTAGTCGTGGTCTTGTTGCACGATTCCGGAAGCCGCTATGTTGGGAAAATGTACAACGACGATTGGATGAAAGAAAAAGGGTTTATGTAGGTGTCAAAAAAAACCCATCAACAAGCGTTGACGGGTTTTCAAACAACAACAAACATCACGTACTAAAAGCAGTATTGATTTTCAGCAGTGATACGTTCAGCTACCAAATTGCGTAGTGCAATCACATTGGGTGGGTTTACATATTTGGTAAACCGTTTAAGCCCCATAAGCAGCATTTTTTGTTCATCTCCTTCTGCCGCCGAAACGATGGCCTCTTTCCCTTTGGTATTAATTTTTTCAACTGCTTGGAAAAGATAGAGTTGTGTCATGGCAATCTGATGTTTTTGAGATTCTTCTCCATACCGAGCCACATTTTTTTCAGTACGCAGTAAGGCAGATTCTACCATGTAAATTTCAATCAGTATATCAGCTACTGCAAGAAGGAGTTGTTGGTGTTCCTCGAGTTCGGTGCCGTATTTTTGAACGCCTGCACCCGCAATCATTAAAAACACTTTCTTGAGGTTTTTTAAGATTTGCTTTTCTTCAGCGAATAGTGCTGAAAGGTCAGGTGTTTCGAACGAAGGAATACCCATAAGTTCTTCTCCCACTGCGGTGGCTGGGCCAATTAAGTCTAAATGCCCTTTCATGGCTTTTTTGATCAACATACCTACCGATAGCATACGATTGATTTCGTTGGTACCTTCATAAATTCGGGCAATTCGGGCATCCCGCCATGCAGCCTCCATGGGTGTATCGGCTGAGTAGCCCATACCACCAAATATTTGTATGCCCTCATCGGTGCAATCTTGGGTGTGTTCAGAGACTATGACCTTAAGGATGGAACACTCTATGACATATTCCTCCACGCCTTTGAGTTCTGCCTCTTGGTGGTTGTTGCCTGCCTCAATCCGTAGGGCGATGCGATCTTCAATGTCTTTGGCAGCTCGATAACAAGCCGATTCATCCACATAGCAATTCATAGCCATAGTGGCGAGTTTTTGTTTGATGGCTCCAAACTGACTGATAGGCTGTTTAAACTGTATTCTGTCATTGGCGTACCTCACAGCTTCCGTGGCAGTGCGTCGTTGTGCATCCAAGCAAGCCGCTGCCAGTTTGATACGCCCCACATTGAGGGCGTTCATAGCGATTTTAAATCCGTTGCCACGCTCAGATAACATATTTTCTACGGGTACCTTGGTTTCGCTAAAAAATACCTGGCGGGTAGAGGAAGCATGAATACCGAGTTTGTGTTCTTCCTCACCCATAGAAATCCCATTTTCTGGGTCATTAGGCACGATAAATCCGGTGATATTCTTGTCATCTTCAATGCGGGCAAATACAATCATCAAGTCCGCATAACCCGCATTGGAAATCCAAATTTTTTGACCCGTTATAAGGTAATGGGTTCCGTCGTCAGAAAGTACAGCTTTGGTTTTACCACTGTTTGCATCTGAGCCTGCGCCTGGCTCTGTGAGACAGTAACAACCTATCCATTCACCAGAAGCGAGCTTTGGTACATACTGTTTTTTCTGGGCTTCTGAGCCATACATCACAATCGGCATGATGCCAATACCTGTATGTGCGCCATAGGCGGTGGAGAGTGAACCCGAAGCACCCGAAAAATAATCACATACCAACATGGTAGATACAAAGCCCATTTCCATACCACCATAGGCTTCTGGAACAGCGACACTCAAAAAACCAAGTTCTCCTGCCTTACGCATGAGCTCAAAGGTGAAGTCGTAATCCTTTTTCTCAAACCGATGTTTGTTGGGCCACACTTCTCGGTCGACAAATTCTTGAACTGCATCCCGCATCATGCGTTGCTCTTCACTAAAATCTTCTGGCGTGAATACGTTTTCTGCTTCGGTGTCTTGTAGTAAAAAGGCACCTCCGCGCGTTAGTTTTTTTTCTTGAGTCTCCATAGGCTTCAATTATATTAGTTCATATATACCAGCTGCGCCTTGACCCGTGCCCACACACATGGTTACCATTCCGTATTTATGATTTCTTTTGCGCATTTCATCAAAGAGCTGTACCGAAAGTTTGGCTCCTGTACAGCCTAGTGGGTGTCCTAATGCAATAGCACCTCCATTGACATTGACGATTGCTGGGTTGATATCCAGTTCACGAATGACTGCCAGTGACTGTGCGGCAAAGGCCTCATTAAGTTCGATGAGCTCAATGTCTTTAAGCTTTAGGTTGGCTTGTGTGAGCGCTTTGGGAATGGCCTTGACGGGTCCAATACCCATAAGACGTGGCGGTACACCAGCAGTGGCATAGCTCACCAAGCGAGCGATGGGTGTTAGGTTATATCTCTTTAACATCTCTTCATCCATAAGCATCAACACCGCGGCACCATCGCTCATCTGAGAGGAATTTCCGGCAGTCACAGATCCGTTTTGGGCGAACACGGGACGTAACTTAGAAAGTGCTTCTGCACTCGTATCTGCGCGTGGACCTTCATCTCTGTCAACTGTATAGCTGCGTTGCGCTTTTTTCCCATGAGCATCCAAATAATTTTCATCTATGTTGATAGGTACAATTTGATCATCAAAAGCACCTGATTTTTGTGCTTGAAGCGCCTTTTGGTGTGATTCATACGAAAAGGCATCTTGGTCTTCACGAGAAATATTAAACTCATTTGCTACGGCTTCCGCTGTAAGCCCCATGCCCCAGTAATAGTCTTCCTTTCCTTCAGCAGCGAGCTGATAGTCGGGGACGGGCTTGTAGCCTCCCATCGGAATCAAACTCATGCTTTCAGAACCACCCGCAAGCACACAACTGCCCATACCAGATTGTATTTTGGCAGCTGCCATGGCTATGGTCTCTATACCTGACGCACAGTAGCGATTGACCGTAACCCCTGGAACTTCATCACTTTTAAGCCCCATTAGTGAAATCAGTCGAGCCATATTGAGTCCTTGTTCGGCCTCCGGCATGGCGTTACCTATGATCACATCATCAATATGCGTGGGATCAATATTGGGAAGGGTTCCCATCAAATGCTCTATGGTTTCAGCGGCGAGTTCGTCAGGACGTTTGAAACGAAACAAACCTCTTGGTGCTTTGCCAACTGCAGTTCTAAACCCTCTTACGATATAAGCTGTTTTCATAATTAATTTCTTAAAGGTTTACCAGTTTTAAGCATATGTTGAATTCGTTCTAAGGTTTTTCGCTCTGTACATAGTGACAAAAAGGCTTCTCGTTCCAAATCGAGTAGGTATTGTTCGCTAACTTCAGTGGGTTGTGATAGGTCACCTCCAGCCATGACGTAGGCAAGTTTGTTTGCGATTTTTTTGTCGTGCTCACTAATATAATTTCCAGCTTCCATGGCATCTGTACCTACCAAAAACATACCCAAGGCTTGTTTGCCCAATACTTTAACATCTTTTCGGTGTATGGGTTGGGTGTAGCCCGTTTGCGCTAGAAGCAAAGCATGTTGTTTGGCTACGGCCAATTGTTGTTGGGATTGGGTCACAACCAAGTCTTTTCCTTTTTGAAGGATGCCAAAATCATAGGCTTCATAAGCTGATTTGGCTACCTTGGCCATGCCAATTGCCAAAAAGTACTCTTGAAGTACATTGAGCTCTACATCGTTTTTTCT
>JBMYKI010000034.1:11813-12044 GCA_049595235.1 Flavobacteriaceae bacterium | reverse complement strand
ACCCGCATTCACAGAGGAGGATAAAGCATGCAAAGTAAGGTTGCTTTTATTGAAATAATTGAACATTAAATCAAATTTTTTGGAAGTCAATTCGGGCAAATAAGGATGAACCAAATCTCCATCCCAGTGTAAGTGATACCGGTTGAATTGTGGGTAGTACTGACTATTGGATTTACTTTTTCTATTTAGGTAGTAAACAAACTCAAATTCAGGTTGAGTATCTTTAAAAAT
>JBMYKI010000034.1:0-11803 GCA_049595235.1 Flavobacteriaceae bacterium | reverse complement strand
ACAAAGTACAGACGCGACAGCTTTTGACTTCACAGGTTCGCGCTGGGCAAACAAGTTGAGTTTTTTTTCGATACTTCTTTTTCTAAACATCATAGATACAGGGCTGCAAAATTAGTCAAATCAAGGGTTTAGACATTCAAACTTTTTATTTTTTTCAAAATAAAACAAAAAGTTATAAAAATAACATCAAGCATTGATCATCTCTGTAAAAGTACTTTCATCAATGATGGGTATACCTAAGGTGTCAGCTTTGATTTTCTTAGATGGACCCATATTGGCACCCGCCAACAAGTAATTGGTTTTAGATGACAAACTGCCCGTTACTTTACCGCCATGAAAATCAATCAATTCTTTGAGTTGGTCCCGGCCATAATTGTCAAACACACCAGAAACAACAAAAACCAAGCCATCTAATTTGCTAGATTGCGGACCTTTTTCAGAATGGTTTGTAGAAAGCTGGATCCCGAAATCCTTTAACCTATCCACGATTTCAATATTTGATGGGTTTGAGAAAAAAGATTTAACACTTTGTGCAATACGTTCCCCAATTTCATCTACGGCCACCAATGATTCTTCATCTGCCATGGCTATAGCTTCTATGGAGCCAAAGTGTCGCGCAAGTTTTTTGGCAACTGTTTGACCAACATAACGAATTCCCAAAGCAAACAACACCCGCTCAAATGGCACGGACTTAGAGTTTTCAATGGCTTCGAGTACATTGGATACTGATTTTTCTGCCATTCGTTCCAAAGGAAGTAATTGAGCAGCCTCTAGGGAATAAAGATCAGCGTAGCTGTGTAACAAACCTTGTTTGTGCATCAAAGCCACTGTTTCGCTACCCAATCCGTCAATATCCATGGCTTTTCGAGAAATGAAATGTTGAATGCGTCCCATGATTTGAGGTGGGCATCCAACCACATTTGGACAATAATGCTGGGCTTCTCCCACATCGCGCACCAAAGGCGTATGACAATCTGGGCAACGGGTGATATAGTATATTTTAGAAGCGTCCGGTGCACGCTTTTGAATATTAACCTCTGTGATCTTTGGTATAATTTCACCACCTTTTTCTACCCCAACAGTATCACCAAGGTATAAATCCAACTTTTCAATTTGATCTGCATTGTGCAGCGAAGCACGTTTAACAATAGTACCTCCTAGCAATACTGGCTCCAGATTAGCAACTGGTGTCACAGCACCTGTGCGACCCACTTGATAATCTACAGAATGTAGGGTGGTAAACACACGTTCGGTCTTAAACTTGTAAGCAATCGCCCACCGTGGTGATTTTGATGTAAAACCCAATTGTTCTTGCGCATTCAGTTCATTGACTTTCACAACCACACCATCTATTTCATAGGGCAAATCATTTCTGTTTTTGTCCCAATATTCGATAAAAGCCAATACTTCGCTTAAGTTTTTGGCATGCGTAAAATGTTTAGGCACATGAAATCCCCATTGGATAGCAGCTTGAAGACTCTCGATTTGAGAATTAAAAATAGGCTCATCTGTTATGATTTGATAAAGAAAGCACTGTAGCGGACGTTGTGCAACAATTGAGGAATCTTGAAGCTTTAAACTACCAGAAGCTGTATTGCGGGGATTCATATAGGGTGGCTCTCCTTTGGCACGACGCGCATCGTTCATGGCCTCAAATCCAGCGATAGGCAAAATAATTTCTCCTCTTATATCAAACCTTTTGGCAAATCCAGCACGGAGCTTCAAAGGGACTGTGGGAATGGTTTTTACATTTTGAGTGACTTCATCGCCCTGAACACCATCACCCCGAGTAACCGCGCGAACCAAAACACCATTTTCGTAGCTTAGACTGATAGAGGCGCCATCGTATTTCAATTCACAACTATAAGAAATGGGGACGTCTGTCAACCCTTTTAGAATACGGGTTTCCCAATCCTGAAGCTCTGAAAAACTGTAGGCGTTGTCCAAAGAGTACATGGGGTGGTCATGGACTATCGTCGGGAACTTTTTGGTCACCGCTCCGCCTACCCGTATGGAAGGAGAATTGGGGTCGTACAGCGCTGGATGTGCTTTCTCTAGGGCAATTAATTCACGCAGAAGCATGTCAAACTCATAGTCACTAATACGGGGTTGGTCCAGCACGTAGTAGGCATGGTTGTGTTCATGCAATTGTTTTCTCAATGCTTTTATTCTTTCTTCCATCACAGCTTTTTAGCACGCATCATTCTAGGCATACCCCTGAAATCATTTTCGACCACAATATCGGTAAATCCCTTTGTTTTTAAAAGCTGTTTTACTTCATCAGCAGTCCGAGGGTTTAGCTCAAAATATAAGTGTCCAGAAGGGTTGAGATGCACCAAAGCAAAGTCAGCTATCAGGTTATAAAAAACAACAGGGTCTTGATCAGACACAAACAAGGCTTCATGTGGCTCGTAATCTAGTACATTGATATGCATAGCCGATTTTTCACTTTCAAGTACATAAGGCGGATTAGACACTATAATATCCCATGTATTTGAAAGGATTGGCAAGTCAAACACGTCGGCAAATTCTATTTGCATAGGGATTTGGTTGCGTTTGGCATTTTTAGAGGCGCAATCAAGTGCTTTTTCTGAAAAATCCCAACCCGTGACAGTGGCCTGAGTGAGATGAGCAAACCCCAAGGCTATGCACCCACTTCCTGTGCATATATCCAAAGTCTCTCCTCCATTTGGATGCGCTTTTGCCATCCAATGAACAAGAGCTTCAGTTTCGGGGCGTGGTATCAAAACTCCCTCGCAGAGACTAATCATACAACCTGCAAACGCCACTTTCCCTTCAATATATTGTATAGGCAACCCCTCTTTGAGACGAGATGTGCTCTGCTGAAGTGCGTTAAGATGCGCTTGATTTAAGCGCTGGTCATAAGACAAAACCACTTCTGCCTTGGATAATTGCAAATGGTGGGCTGTCAAACGAAAAAAAATTGCATCAATTTCCTCGTCCGAATATAGCAGACTCAAATTTGATTTGAATTCGTGTTTGAATTGAGCCAAGTTCACTGTAAATCTATTTTTTTTGGTAGACTTTACATATATATGAACGTACAATCACTTTGGTGTATTTTTGTGATTGAAAAATACATCATTTTTTGTTTTGAATTGGACTCCCTACATGAAAAGATGCCTGACCTTGGCCGCAAAAGGCTTGGGAAACACCTACCCCAACCCGATGGTAGGGGCTGTAGTCGTCTACCATGGTAAAATCATTGGAGAGGGCTGGCACCAAAGAGCTGGAGAAGCGCACGCTGAAGTTCATGCCATCAAGGCTGTTAAAGACAAAACAAAATTGAAAGACGCAACCTTGGTAGTGAGTCTTGAACCATGCAGTCACTTTGGCAAAACCCCACCCTGTAGCAAATTGATTGTGGAGAGCGGAATTCGTCATGTAGTTATAGGGATGAAGGATCCTTTCGAGGCTGTTCAAGGAAGTGGCATTCAATACCTCAAAGACGCTGGAGTTCATGTTGAGATGGGTGTTTTGGAATCTGAATGTCGTTTGACAAACAAACGTTTTTTAAGTGCTATAGAAAAAAAGCGTCCTTATATTGTATTGAAATGGGCTAAAAGTGAAGATGGGTTTATGGCTCCTGAAGATCAAAAAAAGGGGCAGCCTCATTGGATTACAGACAAACCCGCCCGCCAACTTGTGCATAAATGGAGGGCTGAGGAACAAGCCATTCTTGTGGGTGTAAAAACCGTTCAAACAGACAACCCTCAATTGAACGTAAGGCTGTGGAGTGGTAATTCACCCATTCGTTTGATTATCGATCCCTCTTGTAAAATAAAAACTAATGCAGCCATTCTTAAAACAAGCGACCCGGTATACATATATAATAATGTAAAAGAGGAGGTTCATGACAATATATGTTACGTACAAGTAGATTTTGATCAAAATCCATTACAGCAAATCTTAAAACATATGATTGAGGTTGGCGTCCAGTCTGTATTGGTGGAAGGGGGCGGCATTACAATTCAACATTTTATAGACCAAAATCTATGGGACGAAGCCCGTGTTCTAAAAGGGGCAAAAAAACTTAAAAAAGGAAAGTGCGCACCGCAACTATCAAACCTTAAAAAAATAACAGAAAAATTCAGTTGCGGAGTTGATGAAATTGAAATCTTTAAGAACTCATAATTTTTTGATAAAGTGCTTTTGGGCAACGCATAGGTTTACGGGAAGTAGCATCCAAAAACACCAATTTCGTTTGACCTTCGGCGCAACAATTTTGGGACTGATTATATAGCTTGTAGGTAAAGTCCAAATACAAATCGGGCGCTGTATCCAAACAGGTCTCCAAAACGAGTTCGTCATCAAAAAAAATGGCTTTCTTGAAGGTTACAGATAAGGACAGTACAGGCAACAACACACCTGATGACTCCAAGGAAGCATAGCTTGTACCTAGCGACCTCAACCACTCGATGCGCCCCATCTCAAAATAGCGTGCGTAGTTGGCATGATGTACGTATCCCATTTGATCCGTTTCACTGTAACGAGCACGAAATTTTAATTGATGTATTTTCTTACACATTGTGAGAATTATTTTTCAAAAAAGCAGGAGGGTGGAATTGGTTATAATATGCATAAAAGTTTCTTAAAATTCAATACCAAAATGATTTTTTTTTCATTTTTTTTCATCACATATTTGTATGGTATTTGTGGCACAAGAAAGTGTTGAATTTTGTCCACATACTTCTAAACAAAAAACAATAACAAAGTCATCTTTAGATGCAGCAGACAGCTGAAACGATATGGGGTCGTTGCTTGGATTTTGTCCAAGACAACATACAACAACAAGCCTACAAGACGTGGTTTCTTCCCATTGTCCCAGTAAAGCTCAACGGCGCTGCTCTAAGTGTTCAGGTTCCTAGCAAATTTTTTTACGAATGGATTGAGGAACACTACATCAAAATATTAAAGGTTGCCCTGACCAAGGAGTTGGGTGAAGAAGCCCGATTGGTGTACATCATAAAGATGGAAAACACCTATGGGAACAAACTTCCTTTCACAGAGAAAATCCCTAGCAAAAATCGAACAGGTATCGAAGTGCAGAGTGTAGATGCACCGTTGCGCAACCAGACATCGGAATTAAAAAACCCTTTTGTGATTCCAGGGATTCGCAACCTGAAAATAGAGTCTCAGCTCAACCCCTCATACAACTTCGATAATTTTTTGGAAGGGGACTCCAACCGTTTGGCACGTTCGGCTGGTATGGCAGTTGCCAACCGCCCAGGAGGAACTTCTTTCAACCCACTACTTGTCTTTGGAGGTGTAGGTCTTGGTAAAACACATCTAGCCCATGCGATTGGCGTAGACATTAAAGAAAAATACCCTGAAAAAACAGTCCTTTATATTTCTGCAGAGAAGTTTACCCAACAATACATAGAAGCGATAAAAAAGAACAACCGAAACGATTTTATTCACTTCTATCAATTGATCGACGTACTGATCATCGACGATGTACAATTCTTTTCAGGTAAATCCGGAACACAAGATGTGTTTTTCCACATCTTCAACCACTTGCATCAAAACGGAAAGCAAGTCATTTTGACTTCAGACAAAGCCCCAGTAGACATGCAAGACATCGAACAACGTCTTTTGTCGCGGTTTAAGTGGGGCTTATCCGCAGAATTGCAGCGACCAGACTATGAAACAAGAGTTTCTATTCTGAAAAACAAACTGTATCGCGATGGCGTTGAGCTACCCGAAGAAATCATTTCGTATGTGGCCAAATCTGTCAAAACCAACATTCGTGAGCTGGAAGGTGCCATCATATCTTTGATTGCGCAATCATCTTTCAACAAACTTGATGTTACTTTAGAACTAGCCAAACAAGTGGTAGAGAAATTTGTTCGCAATACCAAACGAGAAATATCCATTGATTATATTCAAAAAGTAGTCTCAGATTATTTCCAAATGGACGTTACTACGCTTCAGTCGAAAACACGCAAACGCCATATTGTCCAAGCCCGTCAGTTAGCTATGTTTTTTGCAAAGAAATTCACCAAGTCATCGCTAGCAAACATTGGCAACCAAATTGGCCACAGAGACCATGCTACCGTCCTCCACGCCTGCAAAACCGTGGACAACCTTGCATTTACGGACAAACAGTTCCGTAAGTATGTTGAAGACCTGACCAAAAAACTTTCGAGTTAGTTAACATGCCACATCGTATTTTGGTGGTTTGTTTGGGTAATATTTGCAGGTCTCCCCTAGCGCATGGAATTTTTGAGTCTATACTTGACCAGGCTCATGTAATCGATTCAGCAGGAACCGCAGCTTATCATATTGGCAATCCGCCCGACCCTCGGTCTGTGAGTGTGGCAAAAAAAAACAATATAGACATAAGCCAACAAAAAGCCCGTCAATTCACCGTTGCTGATTTTGATGATTTTGATCAAATTTTTGTCATGGATCGTCAAAACTACCTAGACGTATGTAATTTGGCACGAGATGAAAATGACCGCCGAAAAGTACAACTTCTTTGCGAAGCTGCTGGACTGAACGTTGAGAGCGTTCCAGACCCATATTATGGAGGACAAGAAGGATTTGAAAATGTTTTCAGCCTTATTTTCAGTGCATGTGAAAAACTAAAAAACACGCTGTAATGCCTGCACAAACTGCATTTGGAACACTCTATTTAGCACCTAACACTTTGGGAGAAACGCCTCCCCTTGAGGTCCTCCCCTTGTCAGTAAAAACACAACTGGAGAGGATCCGTCATTTTGTTTTTGAAAAAGAAAAAGCAGGAAGGTTATTTGTTAAAAATTTATGTCCTACAGTTGAGCAAGGAAGTCTTTCTGTTCGCACTTTGAACAAATTTACGCAAGCAGGTGAATGGGACGACATGCTGCAGCCGTGTCTACAAGGACAACATGTAGCCCTGGTTACAGACGCAGGCTGCCCAGGAGTCGCTGACCCTGGAGCAGATTTGGTGAGACTGGCCCACCAGAAAGGGATTCGAGTAGCACCAATGGTTGGCCCTTCTTCTATACTATTGGCGCTCATGGCCTCAGGACTCAATGGTCAGAGTTTTGCTTTTCATGGATATTTGCCCATCGAAAAAAGCACACGCAGGCAAGCCATCAAAAAATTCGAAAAGATCTCGGCTTCTGCACATCAAACCCAGTTGTTTATTGAAACCCCTTACCGAAACAATGAATTGCTTGCCCAACTCATCCAAAGCCTTCAATCCGACACCCTTTTGAGTGTGGCTTGTGACCTCACGCTTCAGAGTGAATGGATTAAAACTTGCCAGGTAGCAGAATGGAAAAACATGCACATTGACCTACACAAAAGACCTACTATATTCTCGTTTTTAAAAACTCACTAACGCATAATTCCGTTTCGGTTCAGCCAGCGCGTGTAGACACGTTTGTTGGCTGTATGCTCAGAATGAGTCCTGGCAAAAAGATGATAACCTGGCCTGTAGGGATCAACCACAAAATATATAAAATTGTGATTCTCGGCTTGAAGGACAGCATCAATAGCGTCAATGTCTGGCATGCAGATGGGCCCTGGCGGAAGCCCTTTGTTACGATAGGTGTTGTAAGGTGACTTGATTTTCAAATCCTTGTAAAGCACCCTTCTAACCACGAGGTCAAAATCATTGGCTTTTTTCTTCATGGCATACACCACAGTGGGATCGGCCTGAAGCTTCATCCCTCGATTCAAGCGGTTTAGATATACGCCAGCGACTCTGGGTCGCTCATCGGGCTGCTTGGATTCTTGATAGACGATAGAAGCCAAGTTAATGACCTCAGCTCTTGACATCTTAAGTTTTTGGCGACGGGCTTCTCGATCTTGGTTCCAAAATCGCTCACTCTCTTTAGCCATGCGATTGGCAAATGATGGCGCATCTGTGTTCCAATACATCGAATAGGTATTGGGAATAAAAAGCGTAAGTGCTTCCTCTGGTGTCAGGCCTTGGTACTTTAAAAAATCTTTGTTAGTAAAAGCCTGTAGCAGAGAGGCACTATCAGGTTCAATTTGTTGGGCTACACGACCTGCCAATTCGGCTAAGGTTTGCTGGTTATTAAAAACCACTTCTACTTCGGTGTTTTGTGACCTCAAGGTGTTGATGAGTTTTTGGTTGCCCATGCCTCTTTCTAACACATAGTGCCCCCCTCGAGGATACAAGTCATAGCTTTTTGCTCTTGCGGCCCACCGGAAAGTGAGCGTGTTTTTTAGATGGGGCTCAACTATGGAGAGAAGGTTTTGAAAATCCGTGTCTTTAGGAATGTAAATAGATTGTGTGTTGTTGTTGAGCTTGGTGTTATTGGCAAAAAAAACCCACCAAAAACACGCAACACCAACCACAGTGGCGAAAACGCCCAACAAAACCAATTTTTGGAAAAACTTTTTCAATGTCATTACAGTGAGATGGTTCCTGAAAAGACTCTTTGGGTAGGTCCATGAAGGACGATTTGGGTAAAGCGTTGGTCCTCAGGCTGAAATTCAACCTCTAACAATCCGCCACGGGTTTGTACTTCAATATGAGTTTGAGAAGTTTTATGGACCAAAAAAACTGCCATCGCAGAAGCCGTAACCCCTGTACCGCAAGAAAGCGTTTCTGCCTCCACCCCACGTTCGAATGTTCGTACTGCTATATGGCTTTCATCAATACTACTTACAAAATTAACGTTGGTACCAGCCTCGCCATAGAAATCGTTGTGAGCAATAACAGCACCTTCATGAGCCACATCAACTTTAGAGACATCTTCAACAAAAACCACATGATGCGGCGAGCCTGTATTCATAAAAACAAAATCTTCCTCAACTGTCCATTGAGCCACCTCGTTCATATGAAGTGATACCCTATCCCCTATGATTTGTGCACGATGTAGTCCATCAGCTGCTACAAATTGTGTGTGGGATTGAATAAGTCCTAAAAACTTTGCAAAGGCCACCACACAGCGACCGCCGTTGCCACAAAAACTTCCAAGATGACCATCTGCATTGTAGTAAATCATTGTAAAGTCCTCTGTAGCATGATTGTCTAACAATATCAGTCCATCTGCCCCAATTCCGAGTCGACGGTCACACAACTGAGCAATTAGTAGCTGGTTTTCTCTTGGAAATAGATGATTTCGATCATCAATCATGATAAAATCATTTCCGGTACCTTGGTATTTATAAAACGGAAAATTCACGTTGTAAATATATTGCTTTTTTTAGCGCCACAGCGATGTTAAAAAGTCGTTAAAGTCTCCTATCCAATAGGATTATCTTGTACATTTGGTTGAGAAAAATTGCAATATCTATGAATTCAAATTTCAAATTTCTTAGTATTTCACTGTTGAGCGCCTTGTTAACCATAGGTGTCTATCACTTTTTTGTGACACCCCAAAAGGTAGTGGTTACCGCACAACCTACGCCCATGGTTCAAACAAACTACAACACCAAAAGCAAGGTGGTGGCTATGGAAAGTACAGATTTTACCAAGGCAGCTGCACGAACGATTGACGCCGTGGTTCATATCACCAATACCAGTTCTTACAAATCTAAGCCACCCACCAACATTTGGGAATACTTTGGGTACGGTCCTTCCAGAGAATATCCACGTGTAGGAATGGGTTCTGGGGTTATTGTGGCTCCTGATGGCTACATCATAACCAACAACCACGTGATTGAAGGTGCCGATCAAATAGAGGTAACCACAAACGATAACCGTGTATTTAACGCAGAACTAATAGGCACAGATCCAAGCTCAGACATCGCGGTGATAAAAATTATAGGCGAAACATCATTTCCATTCGTTCGTTTTGCCGATTCTGACCAAACCAAAATTGGCGAATGGGTGCTAGCTGTCGGCAACCCTTACAACCTCAACTCAACCGTGACCGCTGGCATTATCAGTGCCAAATCACGTGATCTCAATCCAAATGACAATAGCAACCAGTCTTTTATTCAAACAGATGCGGCGGTCAACTCTGGAAATAGCGGAGGGGCGCTTGTCAACACCCAAGGCGACTTAGTGGGTATCAACACTGCCATTACCAGCAACCAATTGGGCACTTTTATAGGCTATTCTTTTGCAGTACCCAGTAATATTGCGCGCAAGATTTACGAAGATATTATTGAGTTTGGCAATGTACAAAAGGCATTGTTGGGTGTAAGTGGTAATGGACTCAACGCCCGTATTGCTGAAGAGTACGATATTGACGTGACTGAAGGTTTTTATGTGGCTGCTGTGGAAGAGGAAATGGGTGCCAAAGAAGCAGGTATACAAGCAGAAGATATCATAGTAAAAATTGACAACACAAGCATTAACAAATTTTCTGACATGACTGGGTATTTGAGCAGCAAAAGACCGGGCGACCGCGTTGAGGTCACCTATTTACGAGAGGGAAATTCACGTACAGTGCAAGTCAAGCTCAAAGCCAACCCATACATGGATTTCTACGGTATGCGCCTGAAAGACCTAAGCGATAATGAGGCAAAGCAATTTGACCTTAAAGAAGGTGTCAAAATCGCCCAACTTCGCAACAGACGACTCTTGCAACGTGGTATTCAAGATGGCAATATCATCACGGGAGTCAACGGCGAAAACATCAAATCGACGGCCGATTTGCGAAAATTGAACCAAGAAAACATCTACGAACTTGAGTTTATGAACGAAAAAGGTGAGCGTTTTCGCTTCTTTTTTGACTAGGTTAATTGGTTAAGAGGGGAAAGGCATGTCTGTAAAGGGCATGCCTTTTTTTGTAGCCCAAAAATTCTTGCATCTTTGCAACATGCGCATCGACCTTATAAGTGTGGTTCCTGAACTTCTGAAAAGCCCTTTTGAAGCCTCCATCCTCAAGAGAGCCCAAGAGGCTCAATTGGTAGAGGTTCATATCCACAACCTGCGCGATTACACTACAAATAACTACAAGCAAGTAGATGATTACCCTTATGGAGGGGGTGCGGGTATGGTATTGATGATAGAACCCATTGACAAATGTATTTCATCCCTAAAAGCCCAGCGCAATTACGATGCGGTAATCTACATGACACCAGACGGGAAAACCCTTGACCAGCCCATGGCCAACCAGTTGTCATTGCTCAAAAACATCATTGTACTTTGCGGACACTATAAAGGCGTGGACCAAAGAGTTCGCGATTTGTTTGTCACACATGAGGTTTCTATAGGGGACTATGTGTTGTCAGGAGGTGAGTTGGCAGCTGCCGTGCTCTGTGACAGCCTTATCCGTTTGATACCTGGTGTTTTGGGCAACGAAACCTCTGCTTTGACAGATTCGTTTCAAGACAAACTATTAGCGCCACCTGTCTACACCCGACCCGCCGATTATAAGGGAAAAAAAGTGCCTGAAATTTTAACTTCCGGAAATACCCCCAAGATAGATGCGTGGCGAGAAGAACAAGCCCTCAAGCGTACCCAAAAGCTCCGTCCAGATTTACTGAAATAAGAATTCGCCGAAGACCGTCTTATAGAACCCTACTCAAAATGTTAAAATTACATGTTATATAACACAAAATGTTATATTAGCTTTCGCTATGAAATATATCTTTTCTTTCTTGTTTATCACTTTTTGCATAATTTCTCATGCACAGGTGATCAGTCCTAACAATCCTTTCACCAAAGATTTTGTAGAGCTAAAAGTCCCAGCCAAAGGCTCACAACCACAGACACAAACACAATCGTCAAAGTCCGTTAAGCTTGATGAAATAACACAAGCTTTTGATGCCTTCTGGGAAGGGAAAGATTACCGCCAAAAAGGAAGTGGCTACAAACCCTTTAAGCGTTGGGCAGAAAATTGGTCAGACTACCTCCAATCTGATG
>JBMYKI010000033.1:0-12366 GCA_049595235.1 Flavobacteriaceae bacterium | reverse complement strand
TTGATTTTTACAGGACAACCTGAAGAGGTGTATGCCATTTCGTCCCTAAAAGCAGGTGCTTCTGCCTATCTCAACAAGTCTGTTCCTTCGAGCTACATCCGAGATGCCATTCTCAAAATCAGCTCTGGAGGTGTTTATATTACCAACCAGTTGGCACAGAGCATTGCTTTTGACGAGACCACAGGCAACCCCAGAAGGCGTTTTTCGAAACTTTCGATGCGCGAAGTAGAAGTGCTGAAAATGCTTTGTAGTGGCAAACGAAACAAGAAAATCGCTTTTGAGTTGGGCATTAATGAAAAAACCGTAAGCACCTACAGAGCTCGCGTCATGAAAAAACTTAAGGTGCGTAACTTGGTCGAGCTGATTCGCAAAGCGCAATCAATGCATATAGAAACATTCTAAAACAAGACCCTATCTAGGCGGTCACTCAAGTTTTTTCGCAATCCTATATAGGCATTGACCTCCTCCAAAACATCCTTATGGGTTTGGTCTTGGGAATCCGCAGTTTGCTGTTGGAGGCTACCTATCTTTTCTTGAATCAGGTGGCAGCGGAAGTTTAGAATGGTCTGGCTGAGCCACCGTCCAATTTCTTTGGTTTTTTCTTTTACAAAAATATTTTTTCGCTCCCAATCATGTAGCGGATTGCCTTCGTCTTCCATCAGAATGTTAGTGACCAGTTTAGATTGGTCTGGAGCCAAATCACGAACAAAGGACTCAACCACCAACGGCTGTTGGGTGTTGTATTTAACAAGTAGTTGTTCGTACAGCTCCCGAAATGATGGCGTAGACAACTCGACCTCATCTTGCTGAAGATCTAAATATATTTTTTCATATACTTTGGCGCGATGGGTAGTGGTTTTGAACGTCAAATCATTTTCGATTTGAGCATCGAAAACGACATCCTTAAATTCAATTTCTTCTTGACCGTGTAACAATAAAAGTGCAATGATGTTGCGTTCCAATTCATAGCGGACATCGACTTTCTGGGTAGGCGCGTTAACGAGCTCCATGGCAGGTTTTGACACTTTTCGAGCCGTAGGTTTTTTTGGACTTTTACTTAGTTGAGCAAGGGTAGAAAACAGTACATCTTCACTGATGTCCATTAGCAAAGAACAGTTCTGGATATACACCTCTCTTTTAATGGGATCTGGAATTTTAGCAATACTCTGTACCATTTCACGTATGGTCTCTGCTTTTCGGATGGGGTCTTTTTTGCCTTCCTCGGCCAACAGCGTGGCCTTAAATTGGATAAAATCCTGAGCTTGTTCTTCTAAGTAGAGTGATAGGGTTTCAAAATCTGTTTTTCTGGCAAAACTATCGGGGTCTTCACCTTCCGGAAACATGCATACTTTAACATTCATACCGGCCTCCAAAATCAGATCTACACCACGCAAAGCCGCACGAAGCCCAGCCGGATCGCCATCAAAAAGCAAGGTGATGTTTGGGGTAAGTCTGCGTATCAGCCGAATCTGATCGGTAGTCAGTGCGGTTCCAGAAGAAGAAACCACATTTTTGATGCCTGCTTGATGCATTTGAATCACATCCGTGTATCCTTCTACCAAATAGCAAGTATCTTCTTTGGCGATACTCTGTTTGGCCTGGTAAAGACCGTATAAGACTTTGCTTTTTTGATATATGTCACTCTCGGGTGAGTTGAGATATTTGGCTGCGTTTTTATCTTGGGTTAAAATACGGCCTCCAAAACCCATCACACGCCCCGACATGCTGTGAATAGGGAAAATCACCCGGCCTTTGAATCTATCAAAACGCTTCTCGTCTTTGGCAATGGTCAAGCCTGTACTAATTAAAAAATCTTCTTGAAAACCTGCATCCAAAGCCGCTTGTGTAAAAGCTTCCCACCTATCAGGTGCATAGCCTAGTGAAAAAGCAGTTATAGACGCTGGGCTAAAGCCTCTTTCTTTAAAATAGCTGAGACCTATGGCCTTACCCTCCTCGTTGTTGTGTAGAATATCTGAAAAATACGATTGTGCAAAATCGGTCACAAGATACATGCTTTCACGAGCAGTAGCCGCTTGCTTTTGTTCATCGGATTGTTCTGTCTCCTCGACCTCGATGTTGTATTTTTTGGCTAAGTACTTGATGGCTTCTGGATAGGTGAAATGCTCGTGTTCCATTAAAAAAGCCACCACATTTCCCCCTTTACCACTACTGAAGTCTTTCCAAATCTGCTTGGCAGGTGAGACCATAAAACTAGCCGTTTTTTCGTTGGTAAACGGACTTAACCCCTTGAAGTTGGAGCCTGATTTTTTTAACTGTACAAAATCACCTATTACCTCCTCGAGCCGAGCAGTTTCAAAAACAGCATCTATGGTTGACTTGTCTATCAAGGCGTTTGAATAGGCTTTCTAAAATACAAAAAACTTCAGATTAATAATGACGATCAATCACATAAGCTACCATTCTAGTCAAGCTGTCTTTGGTAGGGCTATCCGGAAATGGCTCGATGAGTGACAGTGCTTGGTCTCTGTAACAGTGCATTTGTGAAATAGCATACGACAGACCTCCTTTATCTTTTACAAATTCAATCAACTCGCGTACCCGCTTGCGATTTTTGTTGTGTTTTTTAATGGTATTTTTCATCCAACGTCGCTCTTTGTAAGAGCTTTGTTGAAAGGCATAAATCAAAGGCAAAGTCATTTTTTGTTCCTTAATGTCTATCCCCGTAGGCTTGCCAATTTTTTGTTCCCCATAGTCAAAAAGATCGTCCTTGATTTGAAAAGCCATCCCAATATACTCCCCGAAATTTCGTAACACATCGATTTGTGCTTCATCTGCATACACAGAGGAGGCGCCCAAAGCACAACATGAGGCAATCAATGAAGCTGTTTTTTTACGAATCACTTCATAATAGGTAGCTTCATCGATACTTAGATTCCTGGCCTTTTCTATTTGCAACAACTCGCCTTCGCTCATTTCTCGAACAGCAGTCGAGATAATGTCCAAAAGATCAAAGTCTTTATGATCAATACACAACAAAAGTCCTTTGGAAAGCAGGTAATCCCCTACCAATACCGCAATTTTGTTTTTCCACAAAGCATTGATAGAAAAAAAACTTCTTCGTCGGTCACTATCATCTACTACATCATCATGGATCAAGGTAGCCGTATGAATCAACTCTATGACAGAAGCAGCACGGTAGGTGCGCTCATTGACTTGTTGTTGTTCTGAAACCAGTTTGGCTGCAAAAAATACAAACATCGGGCGCATTTGCTTGCCTTTTCGGTTGACGATGTAATGGGTGATGCGATTGAGCAAGGCCACTTTGGAAGACATAGCATCGGAAAACTTTTCTTCGAAAAGTTCCATTTCTTCCAAGATGGGGCGTTTGAGCTGCTCAACGATTTTCATGGGTCGGTAAAGATACAATATCCACAGATGACTTTTCTGAAAAAGACTTGTAAATGTGGAGGTTAAACCGACTTATTGGCCAACTGCCCACAGGCTGCGTCAATGTCTTTGCCACGAGAGCGACGCACAGTAACGGTAATTTTGTGCGCTTCCAATGCCTGAATATAACGGTTGATGACCCCTTCAGCGGCTTGGCGAAAATCACTTTCATCAATAGGGTTGTATTCAATCAAATTCACTTTTGATGGGACGTCTAAACAAAATTTGACCAAGGCATCTATTTCTTTTTGACTGTCGTTAATTCCTTCCCAAACCACATATTCAAAAGTAATCTTGCTTTTGGTCTGAGCGTACCAGTATAACAGTGAAGCTTTGAGCTCGTCGAGTGGGAATTTTTGTGTAAATGGCATGATTTTATTGCGGGTCGCTTCTACAGCAGAATGCAAAGACACAGCCAATTTCCATTGGGGCTTTTGATCGGCCATTTGAAAAATCATTTTGGAAACGCCTGAAGTAGAAACCGTGATACGCTTGGGAGACATGCCCAATCCTTCAGCTGATGTGATTTTATCGATTGCCGCCAAGGTGTTTTTATAATTCATAAGTGGCTCTCCCATACCCATAAAAACCACATTGCTCAACGGACGGTTATGATACAACAAACTTTGCTTATTAATCACGGCCACTTGATCGAAAATCTCATCTGGATTCAAATTTCGCATACGCTTGAGGCGGGCTGTTGCACAAAAAGTACAATCCAAACTACAACCTACTTGGCTAGACACACAGGCAGTGGTCCGATTGGCAGTTGGAATCAAAACCGATTCAACCAAAAATCCATCGTGAAGTCGAACCGCATTTTTGATGGTACCATCATTGCTTTTTTGCTGCTGGTCGACTTCAATGTGATTGATTACAAAGTGTTCTTTCAATAAATTGCGATGCGACAATGACAGATTGGTCATCATATCAAAGCTTTGGGCGGCCTTTTGCCAAAGCCATTCATAAACCTGATTTCCTTTAAAAACAGGAATGTCGTTTTCCTTGAAAAAAGTACGCAATTCATCCTTTGAAAGGGTGCGAATATCCTTGCGTACAGGAGTCATATTAGAGGATTAGCATCGCATCTCCATAGGAGTAGAAGCGGTATTTTTTCTTAACAGCCTCATCGTAAGCTTTTTTTACAAACTCATGACCCGCAAAAGCAGAAACCATCATCAATAGGGTGGATTTCGGCAAATGGAAATTGGTCACCATACTATCTGCGATTCTAAAGTCGTAGGGTGGGAAAATAAATTTATGCGTCCAACCACTATAGGTATTAAGCGTGTTACTAGAGGACACTGAAGTTTCCAAAGCTCGCATGGAGGTTGTCCCGATAGCGCAAATCCGCTTTTTTTCTGCTTTAGCCTTATTGACAAGTGAAACAGCAGTCTCATCAATAGTCAATTCCTCAGAATCCATTTTATGTTTGGAAAGATCCTCTACCTCAACAGGATTGAAAGTCCCTAAACCGACATGGAGCGTAATATCTGCCATGTCAATTCCTTTGATTTCCAAACGCTTTAATACGTGTTTTGAAAAGTGTAATCCTGCTGTAGGTGCAGCCACTGCACCTTCATGTTTGGCATAAATGGTTTGGTAACGGTCACGGTCAAAGTCCTCCTCTTGTCGTTTTATATACTTCGGAAGGGGTGTCTGACCCATTTCGTGCAACTTGTCTCTAAAGGCGTCATAAGACCCATCAAACAAAAAACGCAGCGTACGACCTCTAGAGGTAGTGTTGTCTATCACTTCGGCTACCAATTCCTCCCCGTTTCCAAAATAGAGTTTGTTGCCAATACGAATTTTACGAGCAGGATCGACAAGCACATCCCAAAGACGTTGGTCTTGGTTGAGCTCACGAAGTAAAAACACTTCAATCTTGGCGCCTGTTTTTTCTTTGTTTCCAATCAGGCGCGCAGGAAACACCTTGGTGTTGTTGCGTACCATCACATCTCCTTCGTCAAAATAATTGACAATATCCCGAAAATACTTGTGTTCTATGGTTTCAGTTTCACGATGAAGTACCATCAATTTTGAGTCATCTCTGTGGTCGGTAGGATACTCTGCCATCAAGGCTTCAGGCAAATCGAAGTTAAAGTGCGATAATTTCATTTTTTTATTTAAGTGCGCTAATATACTACCCCAAAGGGGGGCTTGTCAAGTGAATAGAGAAATAATTGAATATTAGCTCAAAACAAAACCCAAAGCTTGAAGGTCAGACCAAAACTCGGGGTAGGACTTAGATACCACCTCGGGGTCGTTTATGCTTATGGGCACAAGCAGCCCAAGCGGTGCAAAAGCCATGGCCATGCGGTGGTCGTGATAAGTGTCAATAGCCACATGTGGTATGATGGCAGCTCTACGAGGTTTTAGACTCAAACTGTCTTGAGTAACCTCAATCTCTGCACCCAATTTGGACAACTCGGTTTCCAAAGCCAACAAACGATCTGTTTCTTTTATTTTCAGCGTATGCAAACCTGTCAGATGACAACCCACGCCCATGCCAAAACAGCTAACAGCGATGGTTTGGGCAATATCAGGCGCATTGGCCAAATCAACACTGAGAGTCTCCATGGCAACATTGGATTTCTCCAAAAAAAGGTGGTTTTCTTTCAACCGAGAAATCACCCCCAAGTGTTTGTAAATATCTATCAACACACGATCTCCTTGAAGGCTAGCGGATTTGTAGGTAGAGAGTTTCATCTTGGCTTTGTCTGCCAAAGCAGCCAAACCAAAAAAGTAAGAAGCCGAACTCCAATCCGATTCGACCCACAATTCTTTGGATTCGGGCGCGTTTATCGGTTCCACGCGGATGTCTTGCCCCTCAAAAGCTACCGATACACCTATCTGACGTAGCAACGCACAAGTCATTTCAATATAAGGCACAGATGTAATCTTGCCTTCCAGTTTCAAATGAAGACCATTGGGTAATTTGGATGCTACCAGAAGCAGCGCAGATATATATTGACTACTCACATGGGCAGCCAAAGTAACCTGATGTTTTGAAAGTTTTTTGCCCCTAATTCTTAGAGGCGGATAGCCTTCATTTTTCTCATACGAAATATCGGCACCCAACTGGCGCAATGCGTCAACCAATACAGAAATGGGTCTTTCCTGCATACGCTTTGAACCTGTCAATACTTTTTCAACCCCGTCTTGCGTGGCAAAAAAAGCCGTGAGAAAGCGCATGGTGGTTCCAGCATGACCAATATCAATGGTTGCCTCGTCAGAGGATAGACCGTTTTGCATGGCCTGTGTATCGTCAGAATTGGAAAGGTTATGAATTTGTAGTTCCGGATACAATGCTTGTAGCACCAACAATCGATTGGACTCGCTTTTTGAACCTGTAATGGACAACTGCCCATTGAGCAGGGCGTTGGGGTGTGTCAAAGTGATTTGCTTCATTTATCCTTGAATCTTTGGATTGTTATGGTGGCGGTCGTGATCACGCTTGCTCTTAAGGTGGAGTTTTTTTGAAAAAGCCGCTCCCAAATCAATCCCTGTTTGATTGGCCAAGCACAAGACCACAAAAACCACATCAGCCAATTCTTCGCCTAAATCTTTTTCTTTATCGCTGTCTTTTTCAGATTGTTCCCCATATCGACGTGCGATGATACGCGCCACCTCGCCCACTTCCTCCGTAAGCTGGGCCATATTGGTAAGCTCATCAAAGTAACGAACGCCGTGTTCCTTAATCCAAGCATCAACCGCTTTTTGAGCATCTTGTATATTCATTATTCTTTGTTTTTACTATCGACCACCATGGTTACTGGCCCATCGTTGGTCAAATCTATTTGCATCATGGCGCCAAACACGCCTGTCGGCACGGGCTTTTCGAGCAAAGCTTGAGCTTGTTGTACAAAAGCCTCGTACAAAGGTACGGCGATTTGGTGTTTGGCGGCTTGTATGTAAGAGGGGCGGTTCCCTTTTTTGGTCAACGCATGCAACGTAAACTGACTTACCACCAGCATTTGACCATCAATGTCTTTTAAGGAAAGGTTCATTACGCCTTTAGGATCATCAAAGATGCGCATTTGCACTACTTTGTTCACGAGCCAATCTACATCCTCTTGGGTATCATCATGGGTAATTCCTAAAAGCACCAATAGACCTTTCTCAATACTGCCTACTACAGCATCGTCTACCGAAACACTTGCTTTTGTAACCCTTTGCACTACGACTCTCATGTGGCAAAATCTGTTCTGTAGTTTGTAGATTCATCTTCCAACATTTGAAGGTAGCTTTTGTAGCGAGAAGACGCTATATCACCAGATTCCACCGCAGCTTTGATGGCACATTTGGGTTCATCTAGATGTAAGCAATTATTGAATTTACACTGATCTTTTAAAGCGAAAAACTCTCTAAAATAATCGCCAAGCTCTTCTTTGTTAAAATCAATCATTCCAAAACCACGAATACCAGGAGTGTCAATAATCTTGGCACCAAAATCTAAGGGATGCATTTCGGCAAAAGTCGTGGTGTGTTGACCTTGTTGGTGTTGTTCGGAAATTTCTGCCGTTTTCAACTTCAAACCAGGTGCCAGAGCGTTTACTAGGGTCGATTTCCCAACGCCGCTATGACCTGAGAGCATGCATACCTTGTCTTTCATCAAATCCTTAACGGCACCCACTTGATGCCCATATAGCGCAGAAATTTCTAGACACTGATACCCAATCTTTTCATAGACAGATTTTAGGGCTCGTAGTTCTGTTAGTTGGGCTTCTGAATAGCTATCTTCTTTGTTGAAAAGCAACACCACATCGACTTGAAAAGCCTCAGCGGTTGCCAAAAAACGATCGATAAATGCAGGGTAAGTTACCGGATTGTTTAGGGTCACCATCAAAAAGGCCACATCTACATTCGCAGCCAAAATGTGAATCTGTTTGGACAAATTCACAGACTTGCGAACGATGTAGTTTTTACGAGGTAAAATTTCAGAAATCACACCCTTGGAATCCTTTTCAATTGCAAACTGCACCCGATCCCCCACGGCAACCGGATTCGTACTGGTGATGGATTGGGTACGAAATTTGCCTTTGATACGGCACAAAAACGACTTTTCGTCGTCAGTAATGACCGTATACCAACTCCCGGTAGACTTATAAACCGTTCCCTCCATTGCTTACAAGGTAACGCTTTTTACCATCATACGTGACTAGTTGTTGATCACACGCTCCTGGTGATTGATCGATTCTTGGTGGACGGCCTTAAACATACGCAAAATGAATTCCTCACTCAATCCATGTCCTTCACCTTCCAAAATCATTTTACCGAGAATCTCATTCCAACGCTTGGACTGCAATACGGCTACATTATGGTCTTTTTTGAGCTGACCGATACCCACAGACACCTTCATACGCTTGCCCAAAGTTTCCAAAATGCTATGGTCAATCACATCGATTTGAGCCCTGAGCATATCCAATTTGTTGGTATAGTCCGCAGTATTGTCGGTAGTCTTACGAATCTGCAAATCTTTCATCATTTGTACCAGAGTAGCTGGAGTAATCTGCTGCGCTGCATCACTCCATGCGTTGTCAGGATCGCGATGGGTTTCAATCATCAAACCGTCAAAATTGAGATCCAAAGCGGTTTGTGAGACGTCTTGTAGGGTGTCGCGACGGCCACAGATATGCGAAGGATCACAGATTAGGGGTAAATCCGGAAAACGGTTTTGCAACTCGATGGCCAACTGCCACTCGGGATTGTTTCTGTATTTGGTTTTTTCATAGGTTGAGAACCCTCTGTGAATGACACCCAATTTTTTGATGTTGGCTGTGTAGAGTCTTTCTATACCTCCTAACCACAAAGCCAGATCGGGGTTGACAGGATTTTTCACCAAAACGATTTTATCAGTACCTTCTAATGCGTCAGCGATTTCTTGTACTATAAAAGGACTCACTGTGGAGCGTGCTCCAATCCATAAAACATCGATATCGTGCTCCAACGCAAGTTGTACATGGGCGCGGTTGGCGACTTCAGTCGCCGTCAACATGCCCGTTTCTTCTTTGACACGCTGCAGCCACTTTAGACCAATCGCTCCTACCCCTTCAAAGTTTCCAGGGCGGGTACGTGGCTTCCAAATGCCAGCGCGATAAACGGTAGCGTCTGTGTCTTTCAATTGATGGGCAATATCCATCACTTGTTCTTCAGTCTCGGCACTACAAGGGCCTGCGATGACCAGTGGGTGGTCGAGTCCAAAATCACGGAGCCATTGGCTCATTTCTTTATTGTTTTCCATTGTGAATGTGAGGTTTATCCGGTTTTAAAATATGTTTAATGTTATTGATTTCTTTCATCTGATTTGTCATGGTTTCGTAAGCATCAGTCTGCATCATATCTTTGAACTGATTGAGGTTTGTAATATACTCCTCCAGTGTTTCCAATACATTGGCTTTGTTTTGCTTGAAAATAGGCACCCACATTTCGGGTGAACTCTTGGCCAATCGCACTGTTGAGGAAAATCCACTTCCTGCCATGTCAAAAATATTTTGGTCATTTTGTTCTTTCTCCATTACTGTTTTGCCGAGCATAAAAGAGGTAATATGAGATAGGTGCGACACATAGGCGATTTGCCTGTCATGTTCTAAAGGGTCTATGTGACGCAACACCATACCCAGGTCTGAAAAAAGTTGCTGCGCTTTGGACAACAAATCAGGGCGGGTTTTTTCTGCTTCACACAACATATTGACCTTGCCTTCATACAGGCGCGAGACCGCCGCATCGGGACCCGAAAATTCGGTCCCCGCTATGGGATGGCATGCCAGAAACTGATTGCGTTTTGAATGGGTAGCCACAGACGTACAAATAGCCTCCTTGGTCGAACCCATATCAAAAACCAGGGTGTCTGACCCGATGTGATCCAAAATTTTGGGGAGCAAGCTCGCTGTCGCTTCGACAGGAATGGCCACAGAAACTATGTCCATCTCGGCGAGAGTTTTCATTTCGGCAGCGTGGTCAATAATCCCCAAAGCCTTTGCACGGTCCAAGGTGCTTTGCTTGCGACTCAATCCATAGACCTCCACATTTTTATAAAGGGTTTTTACATCGCGTGCTAAGGAGCCATTCATTAGGCCCACACCTACCAATCCGAGTTTTAAGCTTTCCATCTGCTGATTGCTTCTTCTATTTGTTCTACAGGCACACACAAAGAAAACCGAATGTAGCCCGCACCAGCAGAGCCAAAAATGGTTCCCGGTGTGATAAATACATGTTGTTTGTACAATACTTTGTCTATAAATGATTCACTGTCTGGACTGCCTTCAGGTAGCTTGGCCCAGACAAACATACCGGCCGTTTTGCGGTCAAAGGTGCACCCTAGTAGCGAGGCCAACTCCCACATACGTTCGCGGCGTTTTTGATAGATGGAATTCATGTCACCAAACCACGTTTGGGTTTGCTGCAAAGCGGCAACGGCACCCAGCTGAAGCCCGTAAAACATCCCAGAATCCATATTGCTTTTTACTTTGAGTACATGGGCAATATTGTCAGCCGATCCGCTGAGCATACCCACACGCCAACCTGCCATATTATAGGCTTTGCTCAAAGAATTTAACTCCATCACATTTGAAAAATCGGGGTCAGCAGCCAACAGGCTTTCTGGAGCATCATTCAGTATAAAGCTGTAGGGATTGTCATTGATGACCAATATATTGTGGGCTTTGGCAAAGGCCACCAAATCTGCAAACAGTTCTATGTTGCCTTTGGCGCCCGTAGGCATGTGTGGGTAGTTGACCCACATCAACTTTACTTTCGATAAGTCTTGGCGGGATAAGGCATCAAAATCAGGGAGCCAGTCGTTTTCAGCATCCAAATCGTAGTACAAAGCTTCGGCTTCTACCAAACGCGTTACTGAGCTGTAAGTTGGATAGCCTGGGTTGGGAATCAACACTTGGTCACCAGGATTTAAAAAAGCCATGGAAATGTGCATAATACCTTCTTTGGAACCCATCAGAGGCAAAATCTGATTTTCAGGATTAAGCCCTACGCCATATTGTTTTTGGTAAAAATCAGCCATTGCCTGACGCAATTCTGGCAAACCCTGATAGCTTTGGTATTTGTGAGCATTGGGATGTGTAAGCCCTTGTTGCAAAGCCTCCACAACCGCCTCAGGCGGTGCCAAATCGGGACTACCGATTCCCATGTTGATAATCGGATATCCTTGAGCTGCCAAGCCACGTACCTCTCTCAATTTTTTGGAGAAGTAATATTCCGAAACAGAAGCGATACGTTGTGCCGTTTGCATCTTAATTGAGTTTGTTTGTATAGGTTCCCAATACTTTAAACGATTCGGTCATGATAGCCATCACTTGGAGGGCTTTTTCGTAGTGTGTATAATCCTCAAAAGTGATGTCCACAAAGAAGGAGTATTTCCATGGGGTATCGGTTACCGGCATGGACTGTATTTTGGTCAGGTTGAGTTTGCAGTCGCTCAACACATTGAGCACCGCAGCCAAACTGCCTCTTTTATGGTCCAGTAAAAACTTGAGAGAGGCTTTGTTGTTTTGGCGATCCTCCGCTTGAGCGTCTTTTTGAACTACTACAAAACGTGTGGCGTTGTTGGCAATGCTATGAATATCAGACGCAACGACTTCTAAACCATGTAGTTGTGCCGCTTTTTTGGAGGCTATGGCCCCCAAACCTGGAATTTGTTGTTTTGCAATACGCTGGGCCACCTCCGCGGTATCGGCGTCTTCTATGAGTTTGATGTGGGGCTGGGTGGCAAAAAAATCCTTACACTGCAAAAGCGCCATGGGGTGCGAAGCCACTTCGTTGAGGTCTGCCAAACGTGTTCCTGGCAAAGCCATGAGTTGGTGCTCAATCCGAATATACGCCTCCGCAGTAATGTGCAAATCGTATCGGTCAATAAGGGCGTAATTGGGAATAATGGAACCTGCTATAGAGTTTTCCAAAGCCATCACACCAGCTTCTACCACACCCGATACCACCTGATCG
>JBMYKI010000032.1:0-12374 GCA_049595235.1 Flavobacteriaceae bacterium | reverse complement strand
TCGCGGATACGTTTTTGAGCCTCCTGTGTTTTTTGATCGCGTTCTCGGGTTTTTTTCTCATGCTCGGCTTTGAGCTCCAAAAACTTTTCTTTAGCCTGATAGATCCTGTCCTTTTTGATTTGGTCGCCCTTTTGCTTGGCTTGGTAGATGATTTTGTCAGCGGCCGACTTAGCTTCCTCAATTTTTTTTGCTGTCTTTTTTCGCAACATGCTTTGGGCTATAAGCAGCCCTAATACCAAGCCTGCAATTCCTGCGCCGATAAGATATATTTCGTTGAGTTCCATAACTTTTATTTATAAAAAAAGCCTACACCAGCGGAGTTTTGTATAAACTCTAAATAAACAGGTTTGAGGCTAACAGATTGTTCAAGGATCCGTTCTGGACGGCTTGCTTTCGCAATCTAAACTCACCTCTTTTAATAGAATTAGCGTTGAGTTTATCAAAAATATAACTGATGCAGGCAGTAACTTACTTATGTAACAGAACGTGTTAGGCGGATGTCAAATCGGTGAGCTCCTGATGGATTTTGTGTAATTTGGTTTCTATGTCTTGGTTACCCGAGCGATGCTTGTCCTCCTCTTGAGCCAAACGCACGGCCAGCTGCAATGCACACATGGCCAATACATCTTGCTTGTCTTGAACCGCATAATTCTGCTCGTAGTGGTTCATCATCTCATCTATTTTTTTGGCAGATGCACGCAAACGTGCTTCCTGCCCCTGAGAAACACTCAGTGGGTAGATGCGATCCGCAATAGAAATTTTAATTTTTTGCACTTTATAAATCTAATGACACTTGCGCCAAGCAAGCATCTATTTCTTCTATCAGTCTATCGATTTGCTTTTTAGCCTTCGATGAATTTCCGTCACTGCCAGCTATTGAGGCGGCTGTCTGAAAAGCTTCGTACTTCCTTTTCCACTCTTGAACAGATTCGTTTTTTCTTGTCAACTCATGTCGCGCTTGCGACAAATCCTCTTGTAAGGATGTATTGGCTTGTTTGAGTTGAGACATCTGTTCCGAAACAACACGCAAACGTTGTTCAATAGAATCTACCAAGTCAGGAAGCGCTTGCATACAGACAGTCTTCAATAGCTTATTTCAAAGATAGGATTCCCCTCTGACTTTCACAAGCAAAAACCCCTTTTGGTTTACAGAACAAAAAGCTATTTTTAGGGCATGCCCTTTACGCCCAGGATGATGCAGCCCCATACCACATTCCTGTTGATATTCCCGTTTTTCTATCGGGTACCTTTGGCGAACTCAGAGGCAGTCATTTCCATGCGGGTATAGATATCAAAACCCAAGGCAGAGAAGGCATTCCAATCCGAGCAGTCAAAGAGGGCTATGTAGCACGAATCAGAGTGGCAACCTCGGGTTATGGCAAGGCATTGTACGTGGCACACCCTGACGGTAAAACCTCTGTGTACGCCCACTTAAGGAATTTTTCCCCAAAAATCACTGCGCTAGTTCGTCAAAAACAATATGAAAAAGAGTCCTTCCCAGTAGAATTATTTTTAGATCCAGAAACCCTTCCGATCGATGCTAATGAAATCATTGCTTACTCTGGAAACACAGGGGGCTCTTTCGGTCCACATCTCCATTTTGAACTTCGCGAAACTGACACCCAAATGCCCATCAACCCGCTGCTGGGTTTTTATGAGGTAACAGATACTACAAGGCCTGTGATTCACACCCTTATGGGTTACCCAACAGATACGACTGCTGTTATCAATGGCACGAAAAAGCCACTCCAAATCCCTTTTAAAAAACTGAATGACAGCATCTATTTGGCAGAAAAAATCCAAGCGATTGGAAAAATCGGATTCGGAATTGGAATCTATGACCGTTTGGATAATACATACAACAAAAATGGCGCCTACTCTATAGAGGCATTTTCCAATGGCACCAAAGTCCACGAAATCAAATTTGAAAAATTTAGATTTTCAGATTCCGAACACATCCATGCGTTGATCGACTATCCGCTCTACAGCAAGACTCGGTCAAAGGTGCAAAAACTCTATCGTGACGCTGGCAACAAATTGCCGTTTTTTGAAGCAGTTGAAAGTGGCATCCTAGATATCGAGGCCGACAAGGACTATGCCTATCGTATCCGCGCGGCAGATGCCAACGGAAACACACGTTTTGTTTTTGTTCCCATCGAAGGAAAAGAACAAGAAGTGCTTATTGACGCAGACGTAGCGTCGTCTGGAAAAACCATTTATACAGACCGAGATTACCTATTTCGTTTTGAAAACGCTGAAGTCTACCTACCAAAGAAATGTTTATACGATACACAGCGCTTGGATATCAGATTTGAACAGGATAGCATACATGTAGAAAAAGACCATATCCCTGTTCGTAAACCCATACAAATCCGGCTCAAGGCACCCGACTCGATAAAGGGACATTATTTGGGAATTCGCAACGCAAAAGATGAGATAGAATTTGTTAGCGCCCAACAAAAAAATGGTTTCTTTGAGGCAGGTGTAAAACAGACGGGCGTTTTTGCCATCGCTCAAGATACCATAGCCCCCACGATAGCACCCTTGAGAAAATACAACAACCAATGGCTTTCCAACTACCGCACATTGCGGTTTAAAATTACTGATGGGCAAACAGGTGTCAAATCCTACAGCGCAACTATTAATGGCAAATGGGCTTTATTTGAATATGAGCCCAAAAAAAATGAAATCACTTTTTGGTTCGATGATTATTTTTTGCTAGAAGGCACAAAACATCTGTTGGAAATCAACGTTATGGATCAGGTGGGCAATAGAACATCGCGTAAACTGACGTTTTTTAGAAAAGAATGAAAAAACTTTACTTCTTTTTGGTCTTGGGATTTTGGAGCATATCTTATGCCCAACAAGGAGTGATTCGAGGGGTGGTGACTGACCAAAATCAATTGCCTCTGCCCAACGTAAGTGTGGCTTCAGGCTTCCAAGGAACCACCACCAACGAAAACGGATTTTACTCCTTAAACCTGTCATCGCAAACCAAACAAACTTTGACGTTTAGCCATATTGGGCACAGACCTGCGGTGGTAGAAATAACATTAAAACCGGGGGAAATATTTGAACTAAATCCTGTTCTAAACACAGAGATTGACCAGTTTGGAGAAGTGATTGTCAGGGCCAATGCAAAAGCCCAAATCAAAGGATTGACAGTATTAACGCCAGCCACCATTCGAAATATTTCAGGTGCCAATGCAGGTGTTGAAAATTTGCTACTAAGCCTACCAGGTGTCAATGCGAACAACGAACTCAGCACCCAGTATGCGGTGCGAGGGGGAAACTATGACGAGAACTTGGTGTATGTCAATGAGATTGAAGTGTATCGTCCTTTACTGATTCGCTCTGGACAACAGGAAGGATTGAGTTTTTTGAATCCTGACTTGATTCAGCAAGTTCAATTTTCTGCTGGAGGATTTGAAGCCACCTTTGGAGACAAAATGTCTTCGGTCTTGGATATACAATACCAAACAGCCCCAGGCAACACCACCCACCTAGACGCAAGCCTTCTGGGTGGAAATGCAAGTTGGGGGATCGAAAAGAAAAAGTGGAGTGCCATTAGCGGAGTTCGCTACAGAGACAACAGCCTTTTGGTCAATCAAAAAGAAACCCAAACCAATTACCGACCTAGCTATACCGATATACAAAGCTTTATCACCTACCGCGCTTCGGACCAACTGGTGTTCAATGCCTTGGTAGCACACTCACTCAATCGCTATAACTATGCGCCTACCACAAGGCAAACCAACTTTGGCACCATCGACCAGCCGATAGCCTTAGTGGTTTTCTATGAGGGCAATGAAGATGATAGATATTTGACCTCACTAGGAGCCTTAAAAACCACATGGTTGCCCAATTCAAAAAACAGCTTTAGGCTTATCATGTCTGGTTATCATGCCCAAGAGTCTGAGCACTTTGATATTTTGGCACAATACCGCCTAGGAACACCCAATACCAATATTGGAGGAAACGACTTAGGAGAGGTCATGTTTACCCAAGGGGTGGGTTCACAACTGACCCATGGAAGAAACAATCTCAATGCTCAAATTGCCGAGGTAAAACTCAAGGGAAAGCACATCATCAAAAACCATCAAATCGATTGGGGATTGGGCTATAAAAAAGAAAAAATAAATGACAGACTGGTCGAATGGGAGGTGGTTGACTCCTCTGGGTTTTCGTTGCGTCCGCCCAGTGGCTCTGTTAGCAATGACGAGCCCTACACCCCTTTTGTGGGTCCCCTTGAGGTGTTTAACAATGTACGCACAACCAATGAAACAGAAATGCAACGCCTCACAGCCTACACCCAATGGAGTCGCAAAGGACTATGGGGCAAAACCCTGTATTGGTTTAATCTTGGGGTGCGCACGCACCGATGGCAGGTCAATAATGAAAAAGCCCAATGGGTGTTTAGTCCGCGCGTACAATTGAGTTTCCGGCCAAAAACCAAAGAACACATTTTGTTTAGATTGGCTGTGGGAGACTATGCGCAGCCGCCTTTCTACAGAGAACTGAGAGGGGCCGATGGACGTGTCAACCCTAGTGTAAAAGCCCAAAGAGCCATGCATGTGGTTGGTGGATATGAGCACAATTTCTCGATGTGGAATCGGCCATTTGTATTTCGATCCGAACTCTATTACAAACGCTTGCGCGACCTTAACCCATACACATTGGAGAATGTACGATTAAGGTACAGTGCTAACAACAATGCCAAAGGCTATGCCTATGGTTTGGACTTGCGAATCAACGGAGAATTTGTACCTGGAACCGAATCATGGATCAGTCTGGGCCTTATGTCTACGGAGGAAAATATTGATGGTCAGGGATATATTCCGAGACCAACCGACCAAAGGTTCAAATTTGCCATGCTGTTTCAAGACTACGTTCCCAGCATGCCTTTCCTAAAAATGAACCTCAATTTGGTGTATAATACGGGTCTACCTGGTGGCTCACCTAGCTACGCCAATCCCTACGACTTCCAAGCGCGTCTAAGAGACTATAAGCGGGCCGATCTGGGGATTTTTTATGTATTGAATGACCCGGTTCAAAACCGAAAAAAAATTCCGGGCTTTGAAACCTTTGCTCTGGGCGTTGAAATCTTTAATATTTTTGATGTGCAAAATGCCATTACAAATACTTGGGTGAGAGATGTATCGAGCAAAAGACAGTTTGGTATTCCCAACTTTATGACACCTAGGGTGTTCAATGTAAAAATAAGTGCTGGATTCTAATTGTTGGTGTATTCTAGCAATACCTCCACGAGTCTATCGATTTCTTTTCGGGTATTGAATTTTGAAAAAGAAATTCTGATTGATGGCATGGCTTGCTCTTCATCACTCAATATATGCGCCAACACGTGCGAGCCCGACTCACTACCCGATTGGCAAGCACTCCCTTTAGAACAAGCAATGCCCTTAAGGTCCAAACTAAAGCCCAACAGAGCCACTTTGTCTTCAGGAATAGGCAAGCGTACATTGATAATGGTGTAAGTGCTTTGGTCTAAATCGGAACAACAACCGTTAAAATGTACATCTGGAAAAGCTTCCCTGAGGGAGGCCAATGCGTAGGATTTCAAATCGGATATATGTGCTTTATCAGCATCTAGATTTGCATAAGCCTGTATAAAAGCCTCTTCCATCCCAGCGATGTTATGGACAGACTCTGTGCCTGCTCGCAGACCTCTCTCTTGAGCCCCACCATATATAATGGGTGCCAGTCCTGAACTTTTACGTACAAATACAAAACCTACCCCTTTGGGACCATGGAATTTGTGAGCAGCAGCTACCAAAAAATCTACAGGAATTTCTGATAGATCCAAACGGTAGTGACCCACAGACTGTACGGTGTCGGAGTGAAAGAGCGTGTTATTGTCCTTACACATTTCTGCCACGCGTTTTAAATCTATAAAAGTGCCCAGCTCGTTGTTGATATGCATCAGACTCACTAATTTTTTGGAATCATCGAGTTGTAGCAAACGTAGAAGGTCATCATAATCAATTGCCCCACTAGAATGCACACGCACATACTTCACCTGTATACCAAAAGTTTTTTGAAGATGTGCCACAGCGTGCAAAACGGCATGGTGCTCTATGGGTGAGGTAATGATGGTTTTTACACCCAAAGATTGCACAGCGCTTGTTAGTATCATATTGTCCCCTTCTGTACCACCAGATGTGAAAATAATCTCTGCAGGTTTCGCATTGAGTTCTTTGGCGATGGTTTTACGCGCTGTTTCAACGATCGCTTTGGCCTCGCGTCCTGTGCCATGTATTGAGGAGGGGTTGCCAAATTGATCAGACAAGACCGTGTGCATTCTTGCTACCACTTCTGAAAGTATAGGGGTGGTCGCTGCATTGTCAAAGTAGATAGCATTCATACTAGGATGGGGGTTTTAGGCCTCAAACTCTTGAAGTGTATCGGTGATAATATCCACACAAGCTAACAGTTGCGCCTCGGTAATTACTAATGGCGGAGCAAACCGGATGATATTGCCATGGGTAGGCTTGGCTAATAGTCCGTTGTGCATAAGGGCGACACATATGTTCCAAGCGGTATTCCCCTCTGGACTGTCGTTGATTACGATGGCGTTGAGAAGTCCTCGGCCTCGTACCAAACTCACAATCTGACTTTGGTCGATATAGTCTTGCATCTTAGATCTGAAAAGCGCACCCAAGGTACGCGCATTTTGGGCCAATTTTTCATGACGTACAACCTCCAAAGCAGCAACAGCTACGGCACTCGCTATGGGATTGCCACCAAAAGTACTGCCATGCTCTCCGGGCTGAATCACAGACATAACCTCTCGATTTGCCAAGACAGCCGATACAGGATATACGCCTCCGCTCAGGGCTTTACCCAAGATCAAAATATCTGGTCGGGCGTAGGTGTCTTTTTGTTGTTCACAAGAACCATGACAGCTACAGTCGCCACAAACTGCCAAAAGTGAACCGGTACGACCGATTCCGGTCTGTATTTCGTCGGCCATAAATAACACATTGTATGCTTCACACAATGCACGCACTGTCTTCATATAGTTTTTGTCGGGCGTGTATACCCCTGCCTCACCCTGAATAGGTTCGACCAAAAACCCAACCACATTGGGTCGAGATTGCAACACCTCTTTTAAGGCTTCTGTATCATCATATGGAATAGAAATAAACCCTGGCGTGTAGGGTCCAAATTCTTTGGTTGCCACTGGGTCGTGGGAAAAAGAAACTATGGTGGTGGTGCGACCATGAAAATTGTTGGCGCACACCACAATCTCAGCCTGATTTTGAGGGATATTTTTTTTCTGATAACCCCACTTTCTAGCCAGCTTAATGGCGGTTTCTACGGCTTCTGCACCTGTATTCATAGGCAACAGCATGTCAAAGCCGAAATATTGTGTAGCCATCTGTGCATATGGACCAAACTGATCATTGTGAAAAGCCCTAGAAGTTAGCGCTAATGACTGGGCTTGACGTATAAGTGCACCTGTAATTTCTGGGTGACCATGGCCTTGGTTGACAGCAGAATAGGCAGAGAGAAAATCAAAGTATTTTCTGCCTTCAACGTCCCAAACGTAAACGCCTTCACCACGCTCGAGCACTACAGGAAGTGGATGATAATTGTGCGCGCCATATTGGTGTTCAGCATCTATAAACGCCTGCGTATTTTCAAGGGCTGTATGTTTCATTATTGGGATTTAGCACGAAGGTAAACAAATAGCCAACAATAGAAAAAAAATTAAATAGACATACCGAAGATTCGTTCAATTTCGATAAGTAGTTTTTTGTATTTCCCTCTTGGGATGCCCAGCCTGAAACCGTTGGACATAATACAAGTGTAGGTTCCAAGTCTTTCGATACGAGCGATTTCTCTGATGTTGATAATAAAGGAGCGATTGAGTTTGTAAAATACATCAGGATCCAAAATACGTTGAATTTTTGTCAATGGTTGTGAGCTGTGACGAACAGACTCATCGCGCATCACCACTGCAGTACTAACTCCGTCCTCATAGATCGTCTCAATGAAGACAATATCTTTGACAGGAACAAATTCGATTTCTTTCTTATGTCGCACAGGGATAGACTGATTTAAAGTGTAGTTGTTGTTGGCAAAACGTCCGATAACCTGTGCCTCAAAAATAGACTGTTCGCTTTTGCTTACCCTTTTTTTTATTTTAGAAATTGTGTCTTTTAAATCTTGGATTTCTATGGGTTTAAGTAAGTAATCGACCACCTCATATTGGATAGCCTTTAGAGCAAACTCATCATGAGCGGTACACATGACCACGTGTATGTCGGTATGATCTATATGGTCTAAAAGGTCAAAACCACTGCCATCGTCCAATACAATATCTAAAAAAAGAATGTCAGTAGTTTCATCTTCAAAATAGGCTTCGGCTAGCGATCTCCTGCTAAACTCAGCCTCAATCTCTAACTCTGGACAATACTTTCGGATATAATATGACAAAAGTTCCACATTGCGCGGCTCATCGTCCACTATAACACAATTCAATTTTTTCATGGTACATTTGATTAAAAGAAACCCACTAAAAAGATTGTCAATTTTTTTTGTCAATATAGTGATAAACTGAAGAATATTTTGCCATAAGTAGTTTTTATTGGGTTCCTAACAAATGTAGTAAAAATGGATTTTATTGAAAGTACGGCCAACACACAGCTTAAAGAAGTTGGTGGATTGATTACCAAGTCTGGATTGCGAAAAAAAAGTGATGTTTTTGTGGTTGAGGGGCAGAGAGAAATTGATTTGGCCATGCGTTCTGGTTTTCAAATAAAAAAATTGTTTTGGTGTCCCCAACTGTGGCAAGAATCAGCATTTGAACACTGGGTAGAAAGTCAAAAAATCCATGCCAACATCGTTGGACTGTCTGAAAAAGCCTATCGGAAAGTTTCCTACCGCAGTAGCACAGAAGGCATTATAGGCCTGATTTACAAAAAGGATTTTTCTTTAGAATCTTTAAAACCTCTTGACAAAAACCCACTTGTACTGGTCGTTGAGCAATTGGAAAAACCGGGAAATTTGGGTGCTATTCTTCGTACCGCAGAAGCTGCAAAAGTATCATGTGTTTTAGTGGCGCAGCCCAAAACAGACCTATACAACCCCAATGTCATACGCTCCAGTGTGGGTGGTTTTTTCTCGGTTCCGATTGGGGTAGGCACCAATGAGCAAGTACATGATTATTTACAAAAAAACAAAGTCAATGTGTATGCTGCTTGCTTACAAGAAGCTACGGATTATCACAAAGAAGATTTTTTGCCTCCCACCGCCATAGTGGTGGGTGCTGAGGACAAGGGCTTGAGTCCATTCTGGAGAAAACAGGCCCATAAAATCATCAAAATTCCTATGTTGGGTACGATAGACTCTATGAATGTTTCAGTAGCAAGTGCTGTTTTGGTTTATGAAGTATTGCGTCAGCGCAATTTCGGTTATTAGAATCAAAGGAATTTCTTATTTTTAGGGTATGGCTACCACAGTAGACGTATTGGAAGAGAATGCGCTCATTGCCAAAGCTTATAAAGAGCTTTTGCGTTCGAGCTACCAAACTTTGAATGCCGCGGACAAAAAACTGATCCGCTTGGCATTTGATACTGCTGTTGATGCACACAAAGACCAACGTAGAAAAAGCGGAGAGCCCTACATCATGCACCCCATTGCCGTGGCTAAAATTGTTGCTGATGAGATTGGGCTGGGCGCCCATTCCATAGCTGCGGCTTTGCTTCATGATGTGGTAGAAGATACCGCCTATACAATCAGTGACATGGAACAACTTTTTGGTCCTATAGTTGCGAAAATTGTAGATGGATTGACAAAAATTTCCAGCCTCAAAAAAGACAAAGATGTATCCTTACAGGCGGAAAATTTCAGAAAAATGTTACTTACGCTCAATGATGATGCGCGCGTAATCATTATCAAAATTGCAGATAGGCTTCACAATATGCAAACGCTCGACGTTATGGCAGTCGAGAAGCGTGCTAAAATCGCCTCAGAAACGCTTTACATATACGCGCCATTGGCCCATAGAATTGGTATGTATAATATCAAAACGGAGCTAGAGGATTTGGGGCTTAAACACACAGAAGCTGAAGTGTATAATGACATCAAGCTCAAAGTCGAAGAAAGCCTCAAAGGACACGAGGGGTTTATACAAGAATTTATCTCCTTGGCACAAAAAAATCTCAAGAAAGAAAAGCTCAAATTCAGTATTGAAGGGCGGCCTAAATCCATTTATTCTATTCGCAGAAAAATGGCTATGAAAAATCTTTCTTTCAATCAGGTTTTTGATTTGCTTGCCATTCGAATCGTTTACAAATCGACTCCCGAGCAAGAAAAGTTTTTGGCTTGGAAGATTTACTCCATCATCACTGATCATTTTCGACCCAACCCACTGCGACTTCGCGACTGGATTTCCGCGCCAAAATCTACCGGCTATGAAGCCCTGCACATCACGGTTATGGGACCGAATGGCCGTTGGATTGAAGTTCAAATACGCTCTGAACGCATGCACGAAATTGCAGAAAAAGGATATGCGGCACATTTCAAATACAAACATGGAAATCAGGACGAGAAAGGGTTGGAGTTGTGGCTCAATCGATTGAGAGAGGTTTTGGAGAACCCCAATCCTAATGCGGTTGACTTTGTAAAAGATTTCAAACTCAACCTCTATGCGAGTGAAATATTTGTATTTACCCCCGACGGCGACTTAAAATCACTGCCCAAAGGCGCGACACCCATCGACTTTGCTTTTAGCATACATACAGAAGTGGGCATGCATACAAGAGGCGCTAAAGTAAATGGTAAAATTGTGCCCTTGAGCTATGTACTTCACAGTGGAGATCAAGTAGAAATCATCACTTCAGAAAAAGCAGCTCCCAACCCCAACTGGCTAGACTTTGTCATCACTTCTCGAGCACGTGCCAAAATCAGAGCTTCTTTGCGAGAAGAAAAGAAAAAAATTGGCGAAGAGGGCAAAGAAATTTTACGGCGTAAGTTGCGTCAAATGAAATTTAAGTTCAATGACAAGACCATTAATAGTTTGGTGGTGTATTTCAAACTCAAAACCAGTTTGGACCTGTTTTACCGCGTGGGTATTGGAACCATAGACAATACCAAACTAAAAAAGTTTGCCGCCGAAGAAAACAACCGTTTTTTCCAATTTTTTAGAAGACGACCCAATCAAAAGCATAATGTGGCAGACTTGACCCAAGATGAAGTTACTGCCCATTATGACCAACTGGTCTTTGGTAAGGCACAAGAAAAACTTGAATACAAACTCAGCCCTTGCTGCAATCCCATTCCGGGCGATGAGGTGTTTGGTTTTGTAACCGTCAGTGATGGTATCAAAGTTCACAAAGGCGAATGTCCCAATGCAATCACGCTGAGAGCGAATTATGCTTACCGAATTGTGAACGCAAAATGGATTGACTCTACCCAAAGTGATTTTACTGCCAAATTGCTCTTGTCAGGCTTGGATGATATTGGATTGGTCAACGAAGTGACACAAGTCATTTCAAACCACAACAACATCAACATTAAAAAGGTTTCTTTTGACTCTAATGATGGTGCGTTTGAAGGCGAAATACTGCTTCAGGTCAAAAACACAACCTTGCTCAATCGCCTGATAAAGCAGTTACAAAAAATCAACGGTGTTGATGAAGTAGTTCGTGAATAAAAATCTCCTTAACTTTGACCCTTTATATAAATGAACAAGAATCAAGAAATTGTGCGCGATGTTTTTGTCCAGTTTTTGGATAAAAATGGACATAGAAAAACACCTGAACGTTTTGCTATTCTCGAGGAGATATATCAAAGTGATGAACATTTTGATATAGAATCACTCTACCTCAAGATGAAAAACAAGAACTACAGGGTTAGCCGTGCTACGTTGTACAATACTATCGAATTGTTATTGGATTGCGGTTTGGTTCGCAAGCATCAGTTTGGGCCGCAACATGCACAATACGAAAAATCCTATTTCGACAGTCAGCACGACCACATTATACTGACAGACTCGGGTGAGGTAAAAGAATTCTGTGATCCTCGAATTCAAATGATTAAAAAAAGTATCGAAGATGTGTTTGGCGTAGATATCCATAGCCACTCACTCTATTTTTACGCAACACAAAAGAAAAGCAGTAGCTAAATGGCAGTAGACTTACTCCTAGGGCTCCAATGGGGCGATGAAGGAAAAGGGAAAATCGTTGACGTTCTCACTAAAAATTACAACATCATAGCCAGATTTCAAGGAGGCCCGAATGCGGGTCACACTTTGGAGTTTGACGGTATTAAGCACGTGTTACATACCATTCCTTCGGGAATATTCCACCCAGAAGCGGTGAATATTGTGGGCAACGGAGTGGTGATAG
>JBMYKI010000031.1:0-12849 GCA_049595235.1 Flavobacteriaceae bacterium | reverse complement strand
AAACTTTGTTGATATATAAGGTCTAAAAAGTATATCTCGAAGCACAAAATATTAAATTTGTATGTAGATATTTTGCGCTATGAATACAGCACATTTCGCATACAGACATTTGGGACCCAGAGCAGATGAGGTCAAAGAGATGCTTCTCGATATAGGAGCAAATTCGTTGCGTGATCTATGCGATCAAACCATCCCAGAAAATATTCGAAGTAAAAACCCCATGCGCCTTCCCGAACCCATGTCAGAAGCGGTTTACGGGGAGCACATTCAAAACTTGGGAAATAAGAACAAAACATATAAGAATTATATAGGTCTGGGGTATCATCCTGCGCATTTGCCAGCTGTGATTCAAAGAAACATTCTTGAAAACCCAGGCTGGTACACCGCATATACGCCCTATCAGGCCGAAATCGCACAGGGACGCCTAGAAGCGGTTCTCAATTTTCAAACCATGGTTTGTGAATTGACCGGAATGCCATTGGCCAATGCCTCTCTGCTTGATGAAAGCACCGCAGCTGCCGAGGCTATGGGTATGCTATATGCATTGCGCACCAGCACCCAAAAGAAAGAGGGCTTACATCGCTTTTTTGTAGATGAGAATGTGTTGCCGCAAACGCTGGCAGTCCTTAAAACACGGTCTGCTCCCTTGGGAATTGAACTCGTTTTAGGAGATGTTTCTAAAATAGATTACACGAACTCATATTTTGGTGTGCTAATTCAATATCCTGGCAAACATGGAGCCATATGTGATCTAGAAAAAGTGCTTGAATCGGCACATGCCGCCAGTTCCAAAACAGTCGTTGTAGCAGACCTTATGAGCTTGGTTCTACTGGAAGCGCCTGGAGTCTATGGAGCAGATGTGGTAGTGGGCAATTCCCAACGATTTGGAATACCTCTTGGTTATGGAGGTCCACATGCGGGGTTTTTTGCCACCAAAACCGAATACAAAAGAAGCGTGCCAGGTAGGATTATTGGAGTGACCCAAGACCAGTCGGGAGCCTATGCCCTGCGAATGGCTCTACAAACTCGTGAACAACACATCAAACGGGATCGCGCGACCTCCAACATATGCACAGCACAGGTTTTGTTGGCTGTCATGGCAGGTATGTATGCGGTACATCATGGCCCTGAAGGAATTCGTCAAATCGCGCAGAAAATACACCACAAGACTGGCGTTTTAAAGCAAGTGCTTGGCCAAATGGGTGTGAAAGTAAAAAACGATACTTTTTTTGACACCCTCTGTATAGAAATCGAAACCGAAGCAGTTCGTCAAAAGGCCACAGAAGCTCGAGTCAATTTCAACTATATTGATGAAAACCGTTTGAGCATTTCTCTGAATGAAACTACAGAGGACAGCGATATTCAGCAAATTGTCGAAATTTTCAAAAAAGTCTTGAACACTGATGTTGTTACAGATTTTTCAGAAACCAGCCTATACGGAATACCTGTGCATCTGCAGCGCAAAAGTCCCTACTTGACTCAGGAAGTTTTCCAAAAGTATCAATCTGAAACTGCGTTGATGCGATATATCAAACAGTTAGAACGAAAAGACCTATCCTTAAATCACAGTATGATACCGCTGGGTTCATGCACCATGAAGCTCAATGCCGCTGCCCAACTGCTACCTTTGAGCATACCTCAATGGAATAGCATACATCCGTTCGTACCCCAAGACCAAGCGGTTGGCTATCAAGAAATGCTTTCCGATCTCGAAGACTACCTCACAGAAATTACAGGTTTCTCGGGAACTTCTCTACAACCCAACTCGGGAGCGCAAGGTGAGTTTTCTGGACTCATGGTGATTCGCGCATACCACCAATCCCGTAAACAACCCCATCGCAACATTTGCCTGATTCCATCATCTGCCCACGGCACCAACCCCGCCTCTGCGGTCATGGCTGGAATGAAAATCGTTGTCGTAAGCACAGACAAACATGGGAATATCAATTTGGATGATTTGCGCGAAAAAGCCCACGAACACGCCGCTAACTTGGCTGCACTGATGGTAACCTACCCGTCTACTCATGGTGTGTTTGAGTCCTCTATCCAAGAAATTACCAATATTATTCACAATTGTGGCGGGCAAGTCTATATGGACGGCGCCAATATGAATGCTCAAGTAGGACTTACAAATCCTGCCATTATCGGAGCAGACGTTTGCCACCTGAACTTACACAAAACATTTGCCATTCCACATGGCGGCGGCGGTCCAGGCGTTGGACCTATATGTGTAGCCAAACACCTCGTACCTTTCCTCCCTAAACATCCAGTATGGGAACCAAATGCTGATGATGTATTAACCATATCAGCTGCTCCTTGGGGTTCTGCCTTGGTGTGTTTGATCTCATATGCCTACATACGCATGCTGGGTGCCGAGGGTCTGACTAAAAGTACCGAATTGGCTATCCTCAATGCCAATTACATCAAGAACAAACTCGAAAAACACTATCCCATCCTCTATTCAGGTGAAAAAGGTCGTGCAGCACATGAGTTTATTATCGATTGCAGACCTTTTAAAGAAAAAGGAATCGAAGTCATTGATATCGCCAAACGTCTGATGGACTACGGGTTCCATGCGCCTACCGTATCATTTCCAGTTCCCGGCACTATGATGATAGAGCCAACAGAAAGTGAAAACAAAGAAGAACTTGACAGATTTTGCGCGGCCATGATTGCCATTCGTTTCGAAATAGAAGGGAGCGATGCCCAGCAAAACGATAATATTTTGCGAAATGCACCTCATACGATCGAACTCATTTCCGCTGACAAATGGTCTTATCCATATAGCAGGTCAGAAGCAGCGTATCCTCTAGATTTTGTGCGCCACAACAAGTTCTGGCCCAGTGTGAGACGTGTGGATGAAGCGTTTGGGGATCGTAATTTAATATGCACCTGTGCTCCGATTTCGAGTTATGAAGCCGAAGAAGTAAATCGTTAACTAATTTATTTTCAGTATCTTATAATAATGGTGCATACCACTTTTAATCTTCTGGAAATATAAATATTCAATTGAGCATCGTAGTCATTTTTCACTATGTGAGAGGACTCGATTGATTTCTATTTAATTTTGAATATAGCGACAAACCATCTATGAGTACAAAAATCATTGGAACAGGAAGTTATATACCCGAACAGATCACAACCAACGCTGATTTTTTAAATCACCATTTTCACAATGCCGATGGATCTGCATTTGAGGTTGACAACAACGTAATTATAGAAAAATTTAAATCGATTACTGGCATTGAAGAAAGACGCTATGCCAAAGATCACCACACAGCCAGTGATTTGGCTTTTTTTGCAGCTGAACGCGCTTTAGAAGATGCTAAGATCGATGCTGAAACCTTAGATTATATCATTGTTGGTCACAATTTTGGGGATGTACGATTTGGACAACTACAGTCAGACATGCTACCTGCTTTGGCGGCGAGAGTCAAACAGAGTCTTGGAATTAAGAACCCTAATTGTGTGGCCTACGATGTTATTTTTGGATGCCCCGGCTGGGTGGAGGGCGTTATTCAAGCACAAGCTTTTATCAAATCAGGGATGGCACGACGTTGTTTGGTCATTGGTGCAGAGACGCTTTCTCGGGTGGTAGACTCAAAAGATAGAGACTCCATGATATTTGCTGATGGTGCTGGAGCTACGATTGTGGCCCAATCTGATGAACCTGGTGGTGTTTTGTCACACAAATCAGCTACCTACACCCAAGATGAAACCTATTACATTTATGCAGGTCAATCCTACCTCCAGAATGGCGAGGGAAGCCAATTCATCAAAATGCATGGCAGGAAAGTCTATGAATTTGCTTTAAGCCACGTACCACAGGCTATGAAAGACTGTTTGGATGCTAGTGGAAAATCTATTAAAGACTTAAAAAAAATATTTATACACCAGGCCAACGAAAAAATGGATGAAGCCATCGTTAAGCGATTTTACAGGCTGTATAGAGAGTCCGTGCCCGAAGATGTTCTACCGATGAGCATACAAAAACTCGGTAATAGCTCCGTAGCAACTGTACCAACCCTGTATGACATGGTACGGAAAGGCGAATATCCTGACCACAGCTTAGAAAGCGGCGATGTGGTTATTTTTGCTAGTGTAGGAGCCGGGATGAATATCAATGCAATCACTTACCAACTTTAATTAGGATGTGTCTTTAACATCGCCCACCTCACAAACAAGGCTTTCGGTATCGTTTATTTGTTAAAGAGAGGTTTTTACTAATATCAGATTATTTTCTTGGGTGTTCAACCACAAAGCAAACATTATTTTTTACTTTCGTAAGGTGAATATGCTTAAACACATTGGTCAATATTTTTTGATGTTGCGTATGATTTTCATCAAACCTACCAAGGGAAAAATCATGCGAAAATTAATATTAAAAGACATCCAAGACCTGATCATTGGCTCTTTGGGGATCGTGGGGTTTCTTTCCTTTTTTGTTGGCGGGGTAGTGTCTATTCAGACGGCGCTTAATATTGAAAACCCTTTAATTCCAAAAAACCTAGTGGGGTTTGCCACGCGACAGTCGGTCATATTGGAATTTGCCCCTACTTTTATGTCGATCATTTTGGCAGGCAAAGTAGGCTCTTTTATTACCTCAAGCATTGGAACGATGAGGGTTACAGAGCAAATAGACGCTTTGGAGGTAATGGGTATAAACTCTATCAATTATTTAGTCTTCCCCAAAATGATTGCCATGATGCTGTTGCCTTTTGTGATAAACCTATCCATGTTTTTAGGAATTTTTGGAGGCTGGGCCGCTACTATTTATGGTGGTTTTTCAAGCAGCTCGGATTTTATTGAAGGGATACAGTTGGATTTTAGACCCTTCCATGTGGTATATGCTTTTATCAAAACCTTTCTATTTGCTATGATTTTGGCCACCATCCCCTCTTATCATGGATATTACATGAAAGGCGGCGCTTTGGAAGTGGGCAAAGCCAGCACGATAGCTTTTGTGTGGAGTTCAGTCGTGATTATAGTTGTCAATTATTTTGTAACCCAACTCCTTTTGGCGTAATTATGATCCAAGTAGAACAGCTTACCAAATCATTTAACGATACTTGTGTACTCGACAAGGTGTCCACGACTTTTGAACAAGGAAAAACCAATTTGGTTATCGGGCAAAGTGGCTCTGGAAAAACCGTATTGTTAAAGTGTTTGTTAGGGTTATTTACGCCCGACTCGGGTGATATTCACTTTAACAACACGCCATTTTCTACCATGAGCGACGAAGCACGCAGGGTTTTGCGCAGAGAAATAGGTATGGTTTCCCAGGGAAGCGCACTGTTTGATTCTATGAGTGTGTTGGAAAATGTAATGTTTCCCATGCGGATGCTCACAGACATGAGTGAGGAAGAAATGGAAGGCTATGCACAAGCAGTGATTCAACGTGTCAATCTCGTAGATGCCAACAATAAACTGCCTGCTGAAATCTCTGGAGGCATGCAAAAACGAGTGGCCATAGCTAGAGCGGTAGTCATGCGACCAAAATATTTATTTTGTGATGAACCCAATTCTGGTTTAGATCCCAAAACTGCCATGGTTATTGACAATCTCATTCAGGAAATCACCCATGAATACAACATTACCACGGTGATTAACTCACACGATATGAACTCGGTTATGGAAATTGGAGAAACCATTTTATTTCTGAAAGACGGAAAAAAAGAATGGCGAGGCTCCAAAGAAAACATCTTTAAAACCGATAACGAAGCGGTAACGGATTTTGTGTACTCTTCCGAACTATTTAAAAAGGTGCGAAAACTCTACCTTAATCAATAGATTTCTGTTCAAGCACAAAAGGCTTGTCTTCCATTTTGACAGACAGCCAATTATTCAATCTCAAAGTTTCGTTAGAAATAGCTATGCTATCCAAACCTGATTTCCATTCTACACCAAACACAACCAAGGTGTCTATGGAGTCAAAATCAGAACGATAGGTTTGAGCATAACTCACACGGGCCACATGGGGGCTGATCACCTGCATTTCTTTGGTAATTTCAGCAAAGGAAATCTTCTGAAAGTTGCTACCAGATAAAGTTTGTATTTCTTCTTCCAATCTGGCAATTTGCTTCTCTTTCTTTATCAAGTCCAATGAGTCTCGTTTGCGAAGTTCTTTTAAGTAACGCTGTGAGTTGACCAAATCAGATTGTCTTTCCTGCTGATTGATAATCAGTTCCGTTTGCAGAAGTGCGTCATAGGTTCTCAAACGATTTTGGAGCAATGTCACCACTTCTGGTGCGAGTGGTTCCATACCAAAGGTGTTGATGACTACTTTTGAGCTGTCTTTTCCATATTCTACCCGGGCGGTCTGGTTCAGGTAATCAGAGTGAGGTAGTCCCTTCAATTCCTGTTCCAAAAAAGAGGCGGCTGCCGTTTCAAATTGGCTTTTTTGAAGCACCTCAAAAAAAGTAAATCCAGCAGGGATCATCATCAATATGGCCAATAGGGTAGCCATTCTGGAGGTTCGTTTTCGTTTTTTAGCGTTGGCGTACTGAGTCATTGGGAAACGCAAAAGTTTCACCACCAAGTAAGCAGCCAAAGCAATAAAAATAGCATTGATAGTAAAAAGATAGAGTGCGCCCAGTGCATAGCCTATATTGGCCTGAGCCAATCCATAGCCAACCGTACACAATGGAGGCATTAGAGCAGTTGCTATAGCCACTCCAAAAATCACCGATGCAATGGTTCCTTTTTTGGTGCGTGCAATTATCAATGCCAATCCACCAAAAAAAGCAATCAGAACATCTCTAATATCAGGGCTCACACGAGCCAACAATTCACTGGACTCTTCGCGAAGCGGAAACACGGCAAAAAACAAGGTGGCTGTCGCAACACTCAGCAATACCATGACCAAAAAATTGACCATAGAGCGTCGTAGGGTTTCCACGTCGTTTAGTGCCAATGAGACCCCTACCCCCAAAACAGGTCCCATCAGGGGTGCTATTAGCATGGCTCCGATAACCACTGCAGTGGAATTGGCATTCAGACCAATAGAGGCCAGAAAAATGGAACAAATCAACACCCAAGCAGTGGCGCCACGAAAGGGTATATCGGCCTTTACAGCCTCCAAAGTAGCCTCATAATCGGTGTCTTTACGAAAAGAGAGTAACAGTCTTAAAAACTGTAGGGCGCTTCGCAAAAAACCCTGAGCATCGCGTTGCACATCGGCTTTGGCGGCTGATGTTTGGTCATCATCAAAATTGAATTTTGATTCCATATCTATTTGTTTTGTACGGTATCAGGGCACACTTCTACCTTGCAATGAGAAGCAAATAGAAAAATACGTCCCGTTTGCTCTTCTGTACAAGCATATCGTTTTCGGCGCAATCCACCCATCACATATATTTTTTTGTTGGGCATCCTAAATCGTGTGCCTTTCTCCAACTCAAAAATAAAAGATTTATGGTTATCAGAATCAAATTTGCTTAAAGCCATGGCCAATGTCGAATCTGCATCCAAAGTGGCTCGGGGTTTAATCATATGCGCTGCCAAAGGTTTGAGCAGGGAATCAGGAAAAATTTCATTGTTTAAATAAGGTAGCATTAATTTTTTAAAAACCTGCCTCCATTGCGGGCCATGTGGCTTACTAAAGCTACCTCCGCGCTGAAATACTTTCCAATGGGCCCACTCATGCACGAAAGTTATCAGAAATCTGTAGGGATTGTCCATCGTATTGATGGAAATTTGAAAACCCCCGTCGGGTAAACGCCGAAAATCTCCGTGTTTGGTTTTTCTAGTAGGTGTCACCCTTATAACCACAGGATCATTTGAAATCATGGCCCGACACAAAGCTTGGGATGGCTTTGGAAGGAGCTGGTAAAAAGGTTTCATGGAGTCGAACTGCTCAATGGCAATACTTTGCCATTGTAAAAATGGTGACCCTTGAGAGCAAAGTCAGCAATATAGGAGGCCATTTGGTCTGCGCTGAGTGGTGCTTGATAGCCCGGAAAAGCCTCTTCGAGCATTTCGGTTTGTACTGCCCCCAAAGCAAGTGCATTTACAGAGGGACCTTCAACTTTAAATTCTTCTGCCAACAATTCTGTCATTATTCCCAAAGCCCCTTTACTACTACTATAGGCTGAGAGGCCCGGAAATTTAGCAGTGCCGTTGATACCACCCATACTGCTGATATTGACTATGTGGCTTTTTTGACTAAAAAGAGGAAATAGGTTTCTAATAAGGTTGGCCACACCAAAGACATTGACTTTGTATACATTTTCAAAATCTTCAGCCGTGGTTTCAACAAAGGGTTTGTTCACCAACATACCCGCGTTATTTATAAGTATATCAAAAGACTGATTACCACAAGAAGCAACCCATTGTTTGACTTGCGGTTCGTTGGTAATATCTACAGAGGCAACCTGAATGCCGTGTAATTTTGACAATTCAGAAATATGGCGAGACAATGCCCAAACACGATGCCCTTGTTTATGAAAAACATCTACAAGCGAACGCCCTATGCCACGACTGGCACCGGTGATAATAATGTTTTTCACGTTTTCAGACATACTAATTTATATCAACAACCGAATGGGCTGTTCGATGTACTCGCGAAGGGTTTGTAAAAACTGAGCGCCTGTAGCGCCATCGACCGTTCTATGGTCACATGCTAACGTAAGTTTCATAGTATGACCAACCACTACCGCACCCTCTTTGACTACAGGCTTTTGCACGATGGCTCCTACAGAAAGTATAGCAGAATTGGGTTGGTTGATGATAGAGGTAAACTCACTAATCCCAAACATACCTAGATTTGAGACTGTAAAAGTACTCCCATCCATCTCGGCAGGGGTCAATTTTTTATCACGTGCACGAGCCGCGTAGTCTTTGACTTGAGCACCTATTTGAGGTAGCGCCAATTCATCGGCAAATCGTACCACAGGCACAACCAAACCATCGCTTACTGCGACAGCCACACCTACATGTACGTGGTGATTGAGCTGCATACGATCGTCAAACCATTGAGAATTTACTTGCGGGTGTTTTTTTAGTGCCAGCGCAACAGCCTTTACGACGATATCATTAAAAGATATCTTGGTATCTGGTAGTTCGTTGTATTGTTTGCGGAAAGCCATCGCAGGATCCATATCAAACTCCACCGATAAGTAGTAATGTGGCGCCGAAAATTTAGACGCAGACAATCTTTTAGCGATGGTTTTTCGCATTTGCGAATTGGGAATGTCTTCTGAATGCTCTTGACCGGTAGGTGCAGCGAAAGCCTGGGTTGCTGTGGCAGCCGGTGTGTATTGCTCCACGTCACGCTTTACGATTCTACCATGTTCGCCAGTACCTTTAAGCAATTGCAAATCGATTCCTTTGTCTTTGGCCATGCGTTTGGCCAATGGAGAGGCCAACACCCTTTCACCACTAGGGGAAGGCGCTGCTTCTACCACGGGCGCCGATGCTACTGGAGCAGGTTTCGGTGCCTCTGGCTCAGGAGCAGTTTCTGTTTTTTCGGGAGTTGGCGCAGGCGCTTGAACCGGGTTGGCAAGCACAGAAGTAATATCTGTACCCGATGGACCAATGATCGCAAGCAAGCTGTCTACCGCAGCAGCTTCGCCTTCTTGCACACCAATATGTAGCAATTCTCCACTATGAAAAGACTCAAACTCCATGGTCGCTTTGTCGGTCTCGATTTCGGCCAATATGTCGCCTTCTTCAACCTTATCACCCACTTTCTTGATCCAAGAAGCCACAGTACCCTCTTCCATGGTATCGCTCAAACGCGGCATATTGACAATGGTAACATCTTCAGGAATGGCATTTTCAGATGATTCGACAGGTGCTGCAGGGACCTCCGAAGCAATGAGTTCTTCAGCTTCTGGAGACGCTGCTCCGTCACCTGAAATAAGACCACTCACGTCTTCCCCTTGGTCACCAATGATAGCGAGTAAGGTGTCTACAGCTGCTGTTTGACCTTCATCAACTCCTATGTGCAACAGATAGCCCTCATTGAAGGACTCAAATTCCATGGTCGCTTTGTCGGTCTCGATTTCGGCCAATATATCACCTTCTTCAACCTTATCTCCCACTTTCTTTAGCCACGAGGCCACCGTTCCTTCTTCCATGGTGTCACTCAAACGCGGCATGTTTACTACAATCGCCATACTTATAACTTATGCGCTAAAAATGGATAATCTTTTTCTTCGTACACAGCATCATACATCACTGATTTCTCAGGAAACGGTGACGACTCTGCGAATGCTTCACATTCTTTGACCCTTTCCTTTACGCGAGCATCAATTTCTTTTAAGTCATCATCGGTCGCATATTGGTTGGTCAAAATCAATTCTTTCACTTGTGTAATGGGGTCAATTTTACGGTATTCTTCAACCTCTTCCTTGGTCCGATAGTGTTGTGCATCTGACATGGAGTGACCTCTGTAACGATAGGTTTTGGCTTCCAAAAATGTGGGACCGTCGCCTTTTCGGGCTCGGGCAATGGCTTCCGAAATTCCCTCGGCAACTTTTACAGGATCCATACCATCTATGGGGCCACAAGGCATTTCATAGCCCAGACCTAATTTCCAGATATCGGTGTGGTTTGCGGTACGCTCTACAGAGGTTCCCATAGCATACCCATTGTTTTCAACTATAAAAACTACAGGCAATTTCCACAACATAGCAAGGTTTAGAGTTTCATGAAGAGATCCTTGGCGTACAGCTCCATCACCCATAAAACACAGGGTGACAGCATCACTGCCATGGTATTTGTCTCCAAAAGCCATTCCAGCACCTAAAGGAATTTGTCCTCCGACGATACCGTGGCCTCCGTGAAAACGATGTTCTTTTGAAAATATGTGCATGGAACCACCTAACCCTTGGGAGGTTCCTGTGGCCTTGCCAAAAAGCTCAGCCATTACCTTTTTAGGATCCACACCCATACCAATGGGTTGTACGTGGTTTCTATAGGCCGTAATCATACGATCTTTTGTCAAGTCCATAGCGTGGAGAGACCCTGCTAAAACCGCCTCTTGACCATTGTAGAGGTGCAAAAACCCTCTTACCTTTTGCTGTATGTATACAGCTGCGAGCTTGTCCTCAAACTTGCGCCAAAAAAGCATGTCTTCGTACCAAGCTATATAGGTTTCTTTTGTGACTTCTTTCATTCGTTTGTAGCTATAAAGAAATACTAGTTGTTAAAAACAAGCACAAAGGTAAGGCATTCACAGTTTGTGAAAAAACTTCGGGGGTATTATTCTGTTTGGTGTAAAGCCCTAGTAATAGTACTGTGGGTCACCTAGGTTGAAAGTCAAAGAAAAACGAAGGGTGTTTTCCAATGGATTGATGTTTTTAGTGGCCGAAATAAGATATGACAAATCAATATCTACTACATTGTATTTGAAACCAGCACCCAATGTCAAAAACTTACGCCCTCCTTTGTCTTCACTTTCATTAAAATAGCCCGCACGAAGTGCAAACGAATCATCATAGCTAAACTCCGCGCCCAAGGCCCAAGTAAATTCTTTTAATTCTTCACTAAATCCATCCGGGGCATCTCCAAAAGAACGAAACATACCATTGATAAAGCTCACATCGGGTTGGCGGTACCCAGTAATCTCACCTTCAGCGTTCGTAATAGCCTCACTTGGCGTTGGCACCAAAAGTTTGTTGATTTCCAATGAAACCGCCAATTTGTTGTAGGAATCAAAAATAAAATCAAAACCTCCTCCGAGCTTCAGATTGGTTGGTAAATAATCGGACTGACCACCTTCTTCGTAGGAAAGCTTGGGTCCCATATTGCTAAGATTAAACCCAGCGCGCCAGCGACCTGCATAGGCGCTGTAAGGAATTTCTTCAGATTGATAATAACCAGAAACCCCAAAAGCAACGGTACTGGCTGCAGAAGCATCATCATTGTTGCCTGAATCCAATTTAAGATCCGAATTGACAAAAGCTCCCGTAACAGCCATAGAAAAATAATCGCTGAGCTTAAGGGCATAGGCAACATCCAAGACAAATTCGTTGGGTCGTTCGATCAACGGGTTGATAAAGTCTTGTGGTGTTTGTCCTATTTCAATTTCACCCAAGCTGAAATATTTAAGACTGGCGGACCAGGCAGACCGATCCGAAATGGTATTGTAAAAAGTAATGTTTCCGAGAAAAATATCATTGACCAATTGACTCAAGTAAGGGGTGTAACTTACACCAAAACCGGTGTCATAAGGTGCAAAGGCATACTTGGCAGGGTTCCAGTTTTGTGCATGGGCATCAGGGGCGGTGGCAACGCCTTGCTCTCCCATACCTGCCGATCTGGCATCTGAGGTAATCAACAAAAAAGGAACGCCAGTAGTCACAACTCGGTTTTGAGCTTGCGTGGCAAAGACAGCCAAAATCAAACTCAGGATAGATATGGTATTTTTCATTCAGATTTTATTCAATTATTATGCGATGGCTTTTGGATTGGCTTGTATTCGATAACGTCGATTTTAGCAAAATCGTGCCTAAATATACTCCTTTATTCAAAATACTGCCATCAGAGGCACGTCCATCCCATATGATCTCGCTGTTGGTGTTGTCTCCAGAAAAAATAAATTGCTGTTGCTCCCAAACTTTTTTTCCCATCATATCATGCACTGTTAAGGTAGCCTCGAGAAGTTCACGTGGCTTGTTGTGCTCGATCCAAAAACGGGTTTGGTTTTGAAATGGATTGGGTACAGTGTAAAGTTTTTCTACCACCACTTGATTGCTGTCAGTAACCACAAATTCAATCTGACGACTTGATGGATTGTTGTGTGTGTCCCAAGCTGTCAAAGTGAGCGTGTGGGGACCTGGAGACAGGTCGTTAAGCAAATAGGAAACAGATCCCGATCTAAAATCACCTAAATCGGTTTTATAA
>JBMYKI010000030.1:0-13148 GCA_049595235.1 Flavobacteriaceae bacterium | reverse complement strand
AACGGTAGTTGAGCAACTCAAAGTAGAATCATTTTTTATATGTATGATTTTTCATTTTAGCGGTTTATGTTTTTAATGGGGGCTTGTTTCAGATCAAAAATAAACATTATCATTCAGCTCAGTTGGATAATCCTTGATGCTTTGTTTTTTCGCAAATGACTTTGAATAAGATAACGAACCTCTCTGCTGTCAGGAAGCGGATAGATTAGATTTCGCAAGACATCTATATGGGTAATTTGATGATTTAGCCCCACGTATCCAAATCCAACAACCTTATCATCTTCTATCAAAACCACACTTTGCTCCTCTGGTGTTCGACCCTTGTCAACCAAAACCATATTGGAATGAGGAAATCCTAGATGTTTTCTCAGTTGATCTGCACGATGGTTGTAATTTTCTGCAGACTCTTTTCCAACACATGCGCCCAAACACTTTTCCGATTCAAGATGGTTACAGCCCCCCTCTTTTTTGTCTATACTTAGGTACTTGAGGCACAAACTAAATTTCTCTGCAAAATGGAACAACCATTTACGAGCACGGTTGAGGTTTTTAAATGTGGTCACATAAACGCCCCGGTCACTCAAGTGCTCCAATCGAAAAAAACGATACCCATCGCTATTGATACCTGTAGCCAATCCAAATCGAACAAACTGGTTTTTGAACATCCGGTTGTGTTTGGGTTTATGCAACCTGATTTCGTCCATTTCTTTAAGTAAGGCCAACAATTCACTGCCTGTCTCTTCCGTACTGACTGAAATAGTCTCTAGTTGCAATAAAAGGGCTTTTTTGCCATTGCCACTAAAGTGCTGGCTGACCCTTCTTCTCATGTTTTTGCTCTTTCCAATATAAATGATATCTCCCTTCTGATTGTGTAAGTAATATACGCCTAGTTTGGCAGGTGTGGTATCAATTAGACGCAGTAGGTGCTTGGGTTTTTTCTGAGAAGCGATAGATTTGATTTGTTTTTTGACAATCTCTTTCTGTCCATCTTTATTAAGCAACAGTTTTAACAATTCCACGGTAGCTCTCGCATCTCCCGCAGCGCGGTGTCGGTCACTCAAAGGAATTCCTAGGCTCCGAACCAGTCGCCCCAACTTATAGGATGCTACGTCTGGAAATAGCTTTTTTGAGAGCTCAACCGTGCAAAGGGTTTCCCTGTCAAAATCAAACCCCAACCGGTCAAACTCTGTACGCAACATGCGGTAATCGAACGAAGCATTGTGGGCGACCAATACACAATTGGTCGTGATTTCTACAATCCTTTTGGCGACTTCATAGAATTTAGGAGCGTTTCTCAGCATCTTATCGTTGATCCCGGTCAGGTTGACAACAAAAGGTTGGATGGGTCTCTCTGGATTGATCAGACTGATAAACTGATCTGTGATGCTGTGACCATCATATTGGTAGATAGCCACTTCGGTAATTCCCTCTTCATCGTATTTACCTCCCGTAGTTTCAACGTCTACAATAGCGTACATCTGGTTCAATTTCTTGCCCCAAAGATACGACTGCCTACCCGAATCATATTACTACCGCAATCGATGGCCAACGCATAGTCACCACTCATACCCATTGAAAGGGTGTCCCAATTTTGTGGTGTTTTATGTTTTCGGTAAAAAGCATGCAGTCCTTCAAATTCAGCACGAACTTGGTCTTGATTTTCTGTAAAACTGGCCATACCCATCAATCCTCTGATGCGGATGTGTTCACAAGTTTGATTGTGAATGATACTTTCAGCTTCATCATAATCCATTCCAAACTTGGAAGTTTCCTCAGCGATATGTAGTTGAAGCAAACAATCGATAACACGATTGTTCTTGGCAGCCTGCTTGTTGATTTCGTTCAGTAAACGCATGCTGTCCACACTATGAATCAGATCGACAAAAGGGGCTATGTATTTTACTTTATTGCGTTGTAGGTGACCAATCATGTGCCAGCGGATGTTATTGGGCAAAGCTTCGGCTTTGGCACACATCTCTTGTACTTTGTTTTCTCCAAAGTCCAATTGACCAGCATTGAAGGCTTCCATCAATGCTTCATTAGGCTTGGTTTTTGAAACCGCTACCAGCGTTACGTCTTTGGACAGGGAAGCTCTAAATGAGCTTAGGTTGTCAGTAATCATACGTCCTTAAAATCATAAATCAATAAACCATTTAACAATTTAGGTAACACATACGTACTCTTTGGGGGAAGCAATCCACTATCAGAAAGATAATTTTTAACGGTATCTAAAGATATTGGAAAATGTTCAATACCGCATTTATAATTTTTAGAATCCACTGCCGCCTCTATGCCCTTTTGGGTGTTTTGATGATATTGGTATTCAATGCGGGCCTCATTGCGCAGATCATCAATACCCAGTAGTGGTTGGGCTATTTTCGAAAATATCACTTGAGTTGGGAGTTGGTTTGAAACTTTACCCATATCAGCATTGGATAAACGCAACTTATACCAAGAGTTTTCAAGATACAAATTGAAGAATCGTGAACCATGAGGCTTGCTGTAAAAGTTCACACGGGTCACATCAAATTTTGAAGACAATTGCGCCAAAAAATGATCGGGTCTTAGATTATTCAGATCCTTGAACAGACGACAAAATGCTTCCATTTTGAGCTGATGCTCAGGCACCAAACACACCAACATTTTATTGTATTTTTTTTGCTCAGCAGCAAGTTGTACTGATGAAAAACAGCGATGGTGACCGTCAATAATAAGCAAGGATTTTAGATCTTTTATCGCACGATTAACCTGATGTATTATTGTGGGGTGATCTATACGCCAAAGGGAGTGAGAAATGCCTTCACGATCGAATTTCACAAAAGGTTCACTTCGAAAAAACCTGGTTTTTAATTCAGCCAAAGCTTCGCTATCACTATGACCCATCAAAACAGGCTCTGTATTGATCATTACCTCATCCAGATAACTTTTAAACATTCTCACACGATCGCTTACCACATCCTCGTGTGGAACGACAGCCCCATCGAGAACGTGATGGGTGTCTAAAAGCCCAATAATGCCCTCCAAAACCGTCTCTTTTTCGATGATTCTATAGCAGTACAAACTTGGGGTAGGGTCTTTGACTAAAAGTTGCTGATCAAGAAACTGTGTTAGTCTTTTTCTGACCCCTTGATGGTTGTTTTCACCTGGACGTATGAGGGATACAAAGTCCAATCGGTCGTTTTCTGGGGTATCGTAAGTGTCGATTTGTCTGTTGGTCCAGAATTTGGCTTGTTGGGGCTTGGGTCGTAGTGCGGAAAAGGGGGATAGGTTAAGCATATAATCAAAAACAATGTAAAATGGCGTGTGCCACTCTAAGTGCCTCTGCGCCATGTTGAAGTGAAATATTTGGGGTAAATTGTTGTTCTATGGCATCTGCAAAATGTTCGAGTTCCATCTGGATGGCATTGCCTTCATCAACACTAGGATTATCAAATAAGATTTCTTTCTTCTCACCCTCTGCATTTTGGAGAATCATGGCAAAATCTCCGGGATTCTCTGGTGCGTCTTTCATTTGAACAACTTCTACTTTTTTGTCTAAAAAATCCACAGACACATAAGCTTCCTTTTGAAAAAATCGTGATTTGCGCATGTTTTTCATCGAAATGCGACTGGCGGTCAGGTTGGCCACACATCCATTTTCAAAGACAATACGGGCGTTGGCAATATCAGGAGTTTGACTGATGACTGACACCCCACTAGCGTGTACTTCTTTAACTCTAGACTGAACCACACTCAACACCACATCAATATCGTGTATCATCAAATCCAACACCACAGACACATCCGTGCCTCTCGGGTTAAATTCTGCCAATCGATGGGTTTCTATAAACATAGGTTTTGTGATGGAGGACTGTGCTGCCAAAAAAGCAGGATTAAATCGCTCCACATGACCTACCATACCCAAAAGTTGATTTTTTTCTGCCAAACGTACCAACTCTTGAGCTTCTTCCACAGTGTTGGTAATGGGTTTTTCAATAAAAACATCTTTGCCTTTATTCAAGGCTTTGGAGGCCATTGCAAAATGCGAAAGGGTAGGGGTGACAATATCTATCACATCGACTTGGTCGATAAGCGAATCTAAATCCAAAAAGGCTTTATAGCCAAATTCTTTCTCAACAGCCTGCGCTAATTGATGATTTTGATCAAAAAAACCTACCAGTGCAAACCTTTCAGAGGCTTGTAGGATGCGTAAATGGATTTTACCCAAATGCCCAGCACCAAGGACACCAATTTTAAGAAGCTTTGACATAAAGACAAATGTAATGGGTTTCTGAAAATTTATTGTGAAATAAAGAGAAACTCTTTTATTTTTAACATGATGATTGATACGACCAAACACCAGGGCATGCGCAAACGCTTGGTGGATACATTACGAACCAAAGGTATTCAGGATAAGCGGGTCTTGGACGCTATTGGTCAGATTCCCCGACACCTTTTTATGGACAGTGGTTTTGTGTCTCACGCCTATGAGGACAAAGCTTTTCCCATTGCTGCGGGACAAACCATCTCACAGCCCTATACGGTGGCTTTCCAAACCCAATTGCTGCAGGTGTCACAAGGACAACGTGTTTTGGAGATTGGAACTGGTTCGGGTTATCAAACGGCTGTTTTAACGCTCTTAGGGGCTGAGGTCTATACAATCGAACGGCAGCATGCGCTGTATCGCTACAGCCTAAAACAATTGGCCGCTCTAAATTACAGTCCAAAAAAAATCATATTTGGAGACGGTTACAAAGGACTTCCTGAATCGGCACCTTTTGATCGCATTTTGGTAACTGCTGGCGCTGAAGAAGTGCCCAAAGCCCTTTTAAGCCAACTTGCAATAGGAGGTAGGCTTGTTATCCCTGTAGGTGTTGAGACACAGGAAATGTTATTGTTCGTAAGGACTTCTGCCTTGAACTTTGACAAACAAAAACACGGCTCTTTTCGATTTGTCCCCATGCTTGAGAATAAAAACTAAAAGCTAATAATTTTTAAGCCCCTGTGTTTTAATCGGCAGTTTTTGATTTTTCACTAACACCTCCATAAAATATCACATTAGAATCAATGCCACATTGACCAAAAACAGCTTTATCTATGATACATCGCAAGGCATCTTGTATGCCGGTGGTCTTGTAGTGGTCATCTGAATGTCCTGTAGAAATATGGATTGTTGCGGTTTTTTGACTTAACAAACCTTGCGCATTATCTGACCAATCGGTAAATGCAAACCCTGGTGTAAAAACCCGATCAAAAAAGCCCTTAAGAATAGCAGGCATTTGCCCCCACCATAATGGAAAAATAAAGTTGTAATGATCGGCCCATAGTAGTTGGTCTTGGTATTTTTTAATTGTATAGGTTATTATAGTATCTCCCGCCAAAATGGGATTGAAACCATCTTTGTATAAATCAATAACTTTTAGATGGTTTTGTTTAGATTCTAGGCTTTTTAGGATTTGTGATTTAAGCTTGTTTGAAAAACTGTGAGAATCAAAGTGAGCATAGACGATAAGATGATTCATGGATAAAGCGATTTGGGTATATCCAAATATAAGGATTTATAGAAGAAACATCATGAATAAGCAAGACAAAAACGGTTATAAAATAATAAACTATCGGTTGGAGAAATGTTTCTTAACACGATCCAATTGCCTTTTATTATCTCTGTCTTTTAGCGTTTCTCTTTTGTCATGTAGCTTTTTTCCTTTGGCTAAAGCGATGCGTAGTTTGGCGTATCCTTTGTCGCTGATAAAAAGATTGAGTGGTACTATAGTAAGTCCTACGTTTTTTACTTCTTTGTGCAGCTTGCGCAATTCACGTTTGTTAAGCAAAAGCTTGCGATCACCACGAGTGCGGTGGTTTACATAGCCACCATGGCTGTACTCGTCTACATACATGTTTATGACAAACAATTCCCCTCTGTCATTAAACTCACAAAAACTTTCCCCGATCGAAGCTTTTCCTGCACGAATTGATTTGATCTCGGTTCCGGTCAATACCAATCCGGCGGTATATTGATCGAGTAAGTCATACTCGAACCGCGCACGTTTGTTTTTGATGTTGACCTGCTTTTGCATCTTGCAAAGGTAGCAACTATCCTTTTAGGCATTTCGGAAGATCAATTCTTGATCAAAAGCATCCAGAACAATCGCCTTTTCTTTATTGATTTCTCCACTGAGAAGGCGCTTGGCCAGAGAATTCAAAACCAAGTTTTGCACCACCCTTTTAACAGGTCGGGCTCCATATTGTGGGTCAAAGCCTTTATGGGCTAGCATTTCTAGGGCATCATCTGTGATTTCAAGGACAATATTTTGATCGGTCAAACGCTTGTTTAGCAAGTCGATTTGTAAACGAGCGATGGAGACAATATCGTCTTTGGTCAACGGACTAAACAGCACAATGTCATCGATGCGGTTGATAAATTCCGGACGTACATTTTTGCGCAAAATGTCTAAAACCGCATCTTTAGCCAGGACAGCTGCTTTTTCCATATCCGATTCTTTGGTGTATGTGTCCTGAATCTGTTCGCTGCCTAAATTGCTGGTCATGATGATGATGCTGTTTTTAAAGTCAGCCACCCTGCCTTTGTTGTCGGTCAGCCGACCTTCATCTAGCACTTGCAATAACACATTAAAAGCGTCTGGATGGGCTTTTTCAATCTCATCTAATAAAACCACCGCATAGGGTTTTCTGCGTACAGCTTCGGTGAGTTGTCCACCCTCATCATAACCTACATACCCTGGAGGCGCACCTACCAACCGGCTTACAGCGTGTCGTTCTTGGTATTCACTCATATCTATGCGCGTCATCGCATTTTCATCGTCAAACAACAGTTCTGCCAAAGCTTTGGCCAGCTCGGTTTTCCCAACTCCTGTCATGCCTAAAAACAAAAAACTACCTACGGGTTTGTTGGGATCTTGCAGGCCAGCACGGCTACGACGTACGGCATCGCTCACCGCCTTTATGGCCTCATCTTGCCCCACCACACGTTTATGAAGTTCATTTTCCAGTTCTAACAAACGCTCTTTTTCGCTTTGGAGCATTTTACTCACAGGAATGCCCGTCCATTTGGCGACTACCTCAGCAATATCATCATAGGTAACTTCTTCTTTTATAAGGGCATCTTGTTGCTCGGCTAACTGAGCTTGTTCGTTGGTCAACAGTTCCTGAAGTTCTTTGATTTTTCCATAGCGTATTTCGGCTACCTTGGCATAAGCTCCATCGCGCTCAGCACGTTCTGCTTCGGCTTTTAATTCCTCGATTTCTGTTTTGTGTTGCTGGATGCCATCAATCAATTCGCGCTCGGTATTCCACTTGCCAAACAATCCTGATCTTTCTTCTTTAAGGTTGCCCAATTCGCTGTGCAGGGTTTTGAGTTTTTGTTTGTCATCCTCTCGCTTTATGGCTTCTACTTCGATCTCTAATTGCATGATTTTGCGATCCAATACATCGAGTTCTTCAGGTTTAGAGTTGATTTCCATACGCAATTTGGATGCTGATTCATCAATAAGGTCAATGGCTTTGTCGGGCAAAAAACGATTACTAATATAGCGCTGAGATAGCTTGACAGCTCCAATAATGGCCTCATCTTTGATCAAAACCTTATGATGGTTTTCATATTTTTCTTTGATTCCACGAAGGATAGAAATGGCACTTTCGGTATCGGGCTCATCGACCACTACTTTTTGAAAACGACGTTCCAGTGCTTTGTCTTTCTCAAAATATTTTTGGTATTCGTCAAGTGTAGTGGCACCCACAGCGCGCAACTCTCCTCGTGCCAGGGCAGGTTTAAGAATGTTAGCGGCGTCCATAGCACCCTCACCACCACCTGCACCCACAAGTGTGTGAATTTCATCTATAAATAACACGATATTGCCCGCGCTTTGGGTCACTTCTTTGACAACGCTTTTGAGACGTTCTTCGAACTCCCCTTTGTATTTGGCTCCGGCTATCAATGCGCCCATGTCCAAAGCAAACACGCGTTTGTCTTTTAGGTTTTCAGGCACATCCCCAGCGACAATCCGGTGGGCAAGTCCCTCGGCTATAGCAGTTTTTCCTGTTCCAGGTTCGCCAACCAATATGGGGTTGTTTTTGGTGCGTCGGGTAAGGATTTGAAGAATACGTCGAATCTCATCATCACGACCGATTACAGGATCCAGTTTGCCCTCTTGAGCCATTTGATTAAGGTTGCGTGCATATTTTTCCAGTGCCTGGTAGGTTTCTTCAGCCGAGACTGAAGTCACCCGTGCACCTTGGCGCAATTGTTCAATAGCACTCAGGATATCTTTTTCGTTAACACCTTGATCCTTTAACATTTTTGAGGCGGTAGATTTGTTTTTAACCAAAGCCAACAATAAATGCTCTACGGCGATGAACTCATCTTTCATTTTTTGAGCCTCTGTCCATGCATCTGTAAACACTCGGTTGGTCTCATTTGAAAGAGCTAGCTGCCCTCCTTGAACTGTGGGTTTAGAAGCCAAATTCTTTTCAGCCATTTGCTTGATAAGACCCAAGTTGAGGCCGAGTTTTTTGTAAACAAAAGACAATGAGTCCACATCGAGTAACACTTTGATTAAGTGATCGTTGTCGATTTGCGCATGACCAGCTTGTTGGGCCAACAATTGAGTCTCTTGTATGACCGCTTGGGCTTTTGTTGTGAGTTTATTGGGGTTCATTTTTTATTTTTTTCTATAAACGTCAATATTAGTACCAAACCAAAAAAATGACAAAATGACGCTAATATTACATAACTAACTGACTATGTGTCGTTTTGACCCTTCAGACATGTTGATTACATTTTTAAAAACTTTCTACTATTCTTCTAAAATTCGTTGCAAAGCCTATGGTGGATACATACATTTGCTTTTTCAATAAATTAGCTATGTCTTTAGATCGCGACCAACAACTATTTGAACTTATTGAAGCTGAACACCAACGTCAGTTGGGTGGGATTGAGCTTATTGCTTCGGAGAATTTTACGAGTGACCAAGTGATGGAAGCTACCGGTTCTGTGTTGACCAACAAATACGCCGAGGGCTATCCGGGCAAACGCTATTATGGAGGCTGTGAGGTGGTTGACGAAGTAGAACAATTGGCCATTGACCGTGCCAAGGCGCTGTTTGGAGCTGCTTATGCCAACGTACAACCCCACTCTGGCTCTCAAGCCAATACGGCTGTATATCATGCTTTTCTAAAACCTGGTGATAAAATCATGGGCTTTGATTTGTCTCATGGGGGACACCTTACACATGGTTCGCCAGTAAACTTCTCTGGACGTCTCTATAACCCTGTATTTTACGGCGTTGAAAAAGAAACAGGGCGCTTAAACTATGACAACATCGCCGAAATCGCAGAACGTGAAAAGCCTCAGATGATTATTGCGGGGGCTTCTGCTTATTCCAGAGATATTGACTTTAAACGTTTTCGTGAAATAGCCGATTCGGTAGGGGCTTTTTTGCTGGCAGATATTTCGCATCCCTCAGGACTTATTGCCAAAGGTGTTTTAAACGATCCTGTTCCTCACTGTCATGTAATCACTACCACTACCCACAAAACCCTTCGTGGTCCTCGTGGTGGTTTGATATTGATGGGCAAGGACTTTGAAAACCCGTTTGGTATTACACTTAAGAGTGGTAAAAAACGTATGATGTCTTCTTTACTGGATGCTGCAGTTTTTCCGGGTAATCAAGGTGGACCTTTGGAGCATGTCGTCGCCGCCAAAGCGGTGGCTTTTGGTGAAGCCCTTACTGATGAATACATGCACTACATTGTTCAAGTTCGCAAAAATGCCCAAGCTATGGCCCAAGCCTTGGTTAATCGTGATTATCATATTATTTCTGGTGGCACAGACAACCATATGATGTTGTTGGATCTACGGAACAAAAACATTAGTGGAAAAGAAGCCGAACAAGCTTTGGTAAAGGCCCATATTACTGCCAACAAAAACATGGTGCCTTTCGATGACAAATCTCCTTTTGTTACTTCAGGGATTCGTTTTGGAACGGCCGCGATTACCACTCGCGGACTGGTTGCCTCTGACATGGAGCCTATTGTGGCATTGATTGACGAGGTTATCCAAAACCATACTGACGAGAATGTACTTACTTCTGTAGGGGAGCGTGTACATCAAATGATGGTAGATCGCCCTTTATTTGTGGCCTAATCCTCTTCAAAGACCTGATGCTGATAGGCGCCTAAGTCTGGAGCTTCAGTTCGTAATGTTCCTGCCAAATCTGATGGTACTTCTTCAGCAATTGTCTTGTTGCCTTTGTTGATGACCTCACTGTCTTGGGTGGGACGAAAATCTTGTTGTTGAGGATCTTTTAAAGATACATTGATGTTGCTGAATAAAGAGCTGTAAAAGGTGCTGTTTTCAAAGTCAAAATAAGGGTTTGAAAGTATGCTTTGATCCGTGCTGTCAAAACGCAAACTGGTGTGTTCGAGTTTAAAATTAAGGGCTTGTTCCCCCTGTTGATCGACGATAAACTCTATTCTTTGGTTGCCATCGATAATGCAATTTTTAAAATGGGCTTTTTGTAAGGGTTGAACAAAAATTTCAGTTTCAGAAATAGGAACATAATCGTCCAGTGCGACGGCGGGTGTGTTTCTGAAACTGCGGTTCCAGTAGTTTGCAAAAGTACAGTGTATAAACTCATATTGCCCCCCTATATTCCCATAGAATGACAGGTTTCCTGCGTTACCAAACACGGAATTTTTGGCCTCTATATGTGCCGTTTTTGCCCACAATCCTACAGAACTGCTGTTATGGATTTGGGTTTGTTCCAACACAAGCGTGGGTTGGTCGCTTTCATCATTATAATCCATCAAAATACCTACGGTTGCATTCTTAATGGTTGCATGTTTTAAAATATGATTGGTACTTCCTGCGGTGAGCCATATAGTGCCCCATTGTCCAGGAATATCCTCAAAAAAGGGCTCGAGTCGGTCTCCTTCAAAAACCACTTCATTTTCCAAAGCTATTGGATCACTGCTAGCAGCTCCCATCACATGAACACTGCTTTCAGAAGCTGCGATCAAACCTGAGTTTTCGTGAAAATGCACTCTTGCACCTGCTTCAAAAACAGCCGTCTTGCCCGAAGGAACACCTGCATATCCATAGATCACGTAAGGGAGTTCATTGGTAAAAGTCAATTCATCATCCTCTAAATAAAAACCTTCTATTCCTATTATGTTTCCGTCTTCGTCTTCGCCAATAGGCAAAACTTCTTTGATGCCTTCATCATCTCTCTCAGGGTATAGGAATACGGCATCTTTGACCAAAGTCACCAAATCCACCGATTGGCTATCGAAAAACAGTTGATCATGGTACAAAAACTCCTTGGTGTTTTGGGCAAATTGTTTAATGTCAACTGTGGTTTCCACAAAAACATACATGCTGTCTTTGGCCAGAAGTTCAACATTTTGAAAGTTTTGTCCACTCATGCCATCTACATTGAGACGAAATTTTGAATCGGTTCCTTGACCCAATCGAACACGGTCTATAAGCACATTGTTAGAAGAATTGTTGTAGACACGCAAATTGTAGGTAGCCGATCCAATATTGCTAAAAATCGTATCAAGGTATACCGTGTCCCTACTAAAACTGAGGTCTTGGGGTTGGGCGGGTACAAAATCGAGTTCGCGCTCGCATGCAGTCCACAATAAAGCAGCAATCAACACCACAAAAAAACGGGTGAGAAATCTCATTTAAGATTTGTTTTTATTGACAATTTTGACTTCGAATAACTTATCCCAATATTTTCCAGTTACAAAAAAAGTTTTTCTTTCTGGGTGGTAGGCAATTCCATTAAAAACATCCAAGCGTGAGTGTTTGGTTACTTTATCTTTGAGTCCTGAGAAATCAACTACCCCTTTGACCACGCCTGTTTGTGGGTCAATCATCACCACCACTTCTTTGTTGAATTGATAGGTATTGGCGTAGATCAGGCCATCTACATATTCCATTTCATTGACCTTGCTGATGTATTTGTTATTGGTAAGTATGTCTACTGAATGTAACTCTTCAAAGGTTTCGGGGTCAAGGGTCCAAAGTTTTTCAGTACCATCTGTTTTGTAAAATACGTTCTCATCCGAACAGAGCCCCCAACCTTCTTTACTTTTGTTGTACTGAAAAGAGCGTAAGAGCGTAAAGTCTTTGGGATCATACACAAACCCCATGTTTTCTTTCCATGTCAGTTGTATAAGTTGGTCGTTATAAAAACTGAGACCCTCTCCAAAATAGGAGGCATCGAGTTTGAGTTCGTTTAGTACTTCCCCTGAAGTGAAGTCTACCTTTCTAAGTGTTGAAGCTCCATATTGCCCCGTACTTTCATACAAAGCACCCTTGTGGAACTCTAGTCCTTGGGTATAGGCATTGGCATCATGAGGGTATGTATTAACGAGTTCATAGGTGTAGATTATAGGCGCTTTATCCGAAAAAACATCTATTTGTTGTTCCAAGGTTATTTTGGTGTCTTTTGAAAAAAATGAGGCTGATACAAGGTGTTTTCCAAGATCTGAAAGAACCAAATAGTCTTCAGGGATTATTTTGCCGTTGACTGTATACGTGAGCTGATTTATAGAATAATTTTTCGGATTGACTATTTCAAAAAAAACCGTATCTCCAAGTGAGTTTGTGTTTTCATTGATTTTTAGTCTAAAATTTTGGGGTCCTACAGAGCTGCATCCTACAAACCATAGAGCCATGAAAATAATCACGTATTTCATACTAAAAAATGAGAAAACTAAATTATTCATTAATTATCGAACGTAAAAATGGAAATCAGATTATATTTGCAATGGGTAAGTTCTACACAACCAGCTCCTGCTGAATCCCCCAGGGCGGGAACGCAGCAAGGGTAGGCGGTCGTAGCGGTGTGATGTGGGTCGCTTACCCATTTTTTTTCTTTATGGGTTTTCAATCAGTTGTTTTAATTACAGGCGCTTCTTCTGGCATCGGGAAAGCTACTGCTGAATACCTTAGCAATAAGGGTTATTTGGTAGTGGGCACCAGTCGCAATCCAGACCGTTGCAAAGATTTTTCTTTTCCGATGATCGAAATGGAACTAACCGACACAGACAGTATTCGCAGAGCTGTTGCCAACGTAGTTTCAGATTATGGACGATTAGATATACTGGTCAATAATGCCGGTGTGGGTATTTCAGGCCCG
>JBMYKI010000029.1:0-14087 GCA_049595235.1 Flavobacteriaceae bacterium | reverse complement strand
ATTGAGGTGGATAAAAATGATTTTGGCCTTGTCGTACTCAGAAAGTGTACTAAATCGCTCCATACTTTCTATTACAAAAGGGTGGGGGATTTCCGAAATATCTCTGTGATTGACCTCTGCATCATCATAAAAAGTAGCATCTAGCAAGGCATAATCAACCTTTTTAACCCATTGATTGATGTCTTGTGCCCAATATTCCCATTTATCGATGTCGGGTATAAATAAGGCCGATTTTTTAGGACCTTCAATAAGAAAACCAACTGTTTCGGAAAACTCTTCTCTGTGAGGTACCTCAATGGGTGTTATGCTCAGTTGGGTTGTTATACTCAGCTTTTGGCTAGCAGTCAGTGTGTTAAGTGTCACATTATTAAGCGTCACCAATTGATTCCATGGGCCATTTTGTTCTAAAAACTGACGAAATATTGGCATCACATACACAGGCACGCGGTCTGTGGACATCACTTCTCTACCTAATTGTAAAAGACCAACATAATGCCCCATGTGGGCGTGAGTCAAAAACACACCATCGGGTTGGTGCTGGGTGCTAAAGTCACTTTGGTTATGCAAGTCGTAAAGTTGGGAAGCGATATCGGGTGTAGCTTCTAACAAATATTTTTTCTTGTTTAAATTGTCTATCAAACCCAATGACACCACTCTGTGAAACTTTGACGGGTCCTTAAACAATGTTGAACAACAATCTTTTTGACAACCCGCATGAGGTGCGCCTCCGTCTTGGGCAACACCCAGTACAACCAATCGAACAGAGGAGGTTGGCGCTTTAGGGCTGGATGTACAGTTGAGTAATAAGAAGGAAAATAAGGTGTAAATAATGGGGTGCATGGTAGGTTTATTTAGGGTTCATTGACAAATCGACTGATATTTTCACAACCTCTGCAATCTGTTTACGAACTAATTTTGGAATTTCAATTTCGTATTCCTCTGACCGAACTGAAAAATCTGTCATAATCTTGATTTGTTCTCCTTGAGTACCGACCAATACTGGAATTTCAATATTTTGATTTACCCCATGTAGGCTCAGTACACCTTGCAGTGTAAATTTTTGAAGATTATCCATCAGTTTGGAAACATCAAAATCAACTATTTTTCCCCTAAAGCTTGTTTTTGGATAGGTGTCACTTTCGATATAATTCTCATTAAAATGTTCTTCCATAAGTGCCACCCGAAAACGAAATCCGCGTACCAATGCCAAAACAGCCAGTTCCCCGTTTTGGGTGTCAAGAATAGCAGTTGTACCTTGGTTAGTAGCTTTGATAGGCTCGAATGTAGGCACAGAAGCTTGGAAAGTGATTTGACCCGTGCGGGTCATATATTTTTGGCTCCACAAACATTGAGGTAGGCTCCAAAGTATAAAACAGATTACAAAAAAAGTATTTTTTAAATGCAAAAGTTTATTCATGTTTTAAATATAAGGGTTCGTTTTGGTTTATAACCTATTGATGAGAATCTTTACCCTAGCAAATAAGGGTAATAAACTTATTATGAAAAATAAATTACATAGATTTGATAAAACCCTATCTCAATGAGTAAACGCAAAATTTTCTTTCTGTTTTCTGCAGTACTAGCCATTGCCTTTGTGGCATACTCCTACATCTATAAAGACCACAGAGATATTTCTCAAGAAAATGCGCGTTACAACTTGACATCAGCTGCTCTTTCAACAGCTTTTGAAGAAGATTATCAGAATGCTACTCAAAAATACCTTAACCAAACTATCTTGGTTCGTGGTAGCGTTACTGAAGTAGAACCTCAAGCCCTAATCCTTGACAACCGGGTGTATGTGACTTCAGAAACCCCTTTAGACTCATCACTGGGTATCGGCGCTATTGTGGTCATTAAAGGACGCTGTATTGGTTACGATGAATTACTAGAATGGGTCAAACTCGATCAAGCGATTCCCATTGATGAAAGCCAATAAAGGCTATATATATTTATGATAATAATGGCCACTTGGTATTCATATACGATGAAAGGTCGCATTTGATCTTGTTTTTATTTAAAGAGCTTATATTTGAAAAAATGGGTAAGCATGAAAATTTATAGACTGGTACTTCTTTTTCTCACTTTTAGTTTGGCTGCTTATGCTCAGAACGATTTATTGGCAGAATTAGAAGCTGAACTTCCTCTTGAAAAGAATTACACAGAGGCGGCATTTAAAGGGCTTAAAATCATCAACATAGAATCGACTAAAATGGCCGAGCAAGGGGCGCTCTATTTTATTGTGGCCCACCGATTTGGAAGCATAAAAAACGGCTTAACTGATTTTTTTGGTCTGGACATGGCCATCACAAAACTTCAATTGATCTACGGGATCACTGATGGGTTAAATGTCGGTTTGGCACGTTCGTCTCTCCAAAAAACCTATGGTTTGCACACCAAGTTTAGGCTATTGCGCCAGCAACAGGAGGTTATGCCATTTACGGTAGGCTTGTATGCCCTTACTACAGTCAACACAGCCTTAGACAAAGCTTTTCTTCCGGATTTAGAATTCAATAATAGACTCACGCATACCGCTCAGTTATTGATTTCTCGGAAATGGAATGAAAAACTCTCATTGCAGCTGTCACCTACCTACTTGCATGAAAATCTCACCACGATTAACACCCAAGACAATGGCCAATTTATCCTAGCCATGGGAGGTCGATACAAGCTCAATAAGCGTGTGAGCCTTAATATGGATTATGGATTTCATACCAACCGCAGTGAAGATGCACCTTACAGAAACCCTTTCTCTGTAGGTTTGGATATCGAAACAGGTGGTCATGTGTTTCAGCTCCATTTTACCAATGCACAATCGATGTTTGAAAATGGATTTTTTGGACAAGCCACTGGAGACTGGTCAGAGGGGGATGTGTATTTTGGATTCAACATCAGCAGGGTGTTTGACTGGTAGCCTTTATTTTTATTGATTTATAAAGTTTTATAAACACTTTCGCCTTAATTTTGTGCTATTAAAAATGTTTCTATGTCTGTTTTTGACGTTGCCGTTGTTGGTTCGGGACCAGGAGGCTATGTAGCCGCCATTCGTTGTGCTCAGTTGGGCATGAAAACTGCCTTGATTGAAAAATACAGTACCCTTGGAGGTACGTGTCTTAATGTGGGTTGCATTCCATCAAAATCACTTTTGGATTCTTCACATCACTACGAAGATGCAGTGAAGCATTTTGCTACGCATGGCATCGATATTGATGGTGAGGTAAAGGTCAATTTGGAGCAGATGATGCGACGCAAAAGCAGTGTGGTAGAACAAACCACCAAAGGCATCAACTATTTGATGGATAAAAACAACATCACCGTCTTTCAAGGTGTGGGAAGTTTTGTAGACGCCACCCATATCCAAATCATTGGAGAAAAGACCGAAACCATAGAAGCCAAATACAGTATCATAGCCACAGGCTCCAAACCAGCTTCTTTACCATTTATAGAAATTGACAAAGAACGAATTATCACCTCTACAGAGGCCTTGTCGCTTACTGAAATCCCTAAACATATGGTCGTTATTGGAGGGGGTGTGATAGGGCTTGAATTGGGGCAAGTGTATCGAAGGTTGGGCGCAGAAGTATCTGTGATTGAATATGCAGATCGCATTACGCCTGCCATGGATACAGCGCTCTCCAAAGAATTGACCAAGGTGTTGAAAAAACAGGGTATTAAGTTTTATGTATCACATCAAGTAAACAAAGTGCTACGTAAAGGCGATCAGGTACAGATTACAGCTTTGGACAAAAAAGGAGCTGAAGTGCAATTTGATGGGGACTATTGTTTGGTTTCTGTAGGTAGAAAGCCCTACACCGATGGGTTGAATACCGAAGCCGCTGGTGTGGTGCTCAACGAAAAGGGACAGGTTGAGGTCAACGGAAATCTTCAGACCTCTGCCGCCAATATCTACGCTATTGGAGATGTGGTGCGTGGTGCCATGCTGGCTCACAAAGCAGAGGAAGAAGGGGTGATGGTAGCCGAAATTTTGGCTGGTCAAAAACCGCATATTGATCACAATTTGATTCCAAACGTTATTTATACCTGGCCTGAAGTTGCATCTGTCGGTAAGACAGAAGAACAGCTTAAGGCTGCGGGTGTCTCTTACAAATCCGGACAGTTTTCTATGCGTGCTTTGGGGCGTGCCCGTGCAAGTATGGACACAGATGGTTTTGTTAAGATTTTGGCAGACAGTGCCACAGACGAAGTTTTAGGGGTTCATATCATCGGTGCTCGTGCAGCAGATTTGATTACTGAAGCGGTAACCGCTATGGAATTTCGGGCATCGGCTGAGGACATCGCTCGAATGAGCCATGCGCATCCTACCTATGCCGAGGCGGTAAAAGAAGCTGCTTTAGCCGCCACAGAAAACCGAGCGCTTCACGTGTAAGCTTTTTTTCTTTCTTAAAACAAATAAGCACCACCCCAGTGACACCAATCACAAAGGCTATCGCACCCATTATGGCTGTGGGCCAATCCAAACTGTATTTTAAGAATTTATATAGGCCCAAGCCTGTAAGACTCCCGTAGAGAACAAAATAGTGCACAATATAAAGTGACAATGTTTTTGTCCCAATTTGTTGCCATAAGCTGTGTTTTAGTAGGGGTTGCAACAGCATAAAAACTCCAAAAATCACAAATACATCTCCTAAACGGATAAACAAAAAGTTGTTGTTTGCTACGGCATTCAATAGTGTAATGTTTAGAAGATTTCCAACGGTGTTCAAGGCCCAGGAGGAAATATAAATCAACAAAAGACCAATCGTCCAAAATCCAGCCATCCAACGTTTGGAAGTTTTGTGCCCAGACTTAAATACACATGCGATGGCCGCCCCTATACTGACGTATCCTAACCAGGGAAATATGTAAAAAACCCCTCCGTTGGCTTTGGTCAAATATCCTGCAACGAAGCGAGGAAGCCTTTCAAAGAGATAGCCTGTGTAAATGGGCTGTGTGATAAACACAACCACTCCAAAAACCAAAAAAAACAGAAACATCGCCTTTTTATGGAGGTGTAAAAATCCGTATACTAAGATTACAAACACCAATCCCAACGCAATGATGTGCAACACATCGGGCTGAATAAATGAGGGATTAAGTTTTCCCTTAAACAGCGTGGGAAGATTGAGTCGTAATGCGTAACCCCACAGAAGCAGTTCAATAGCACGGCGAATGCCTTTTCCTATACGAGGGTTTTGAAGCCCCTGTACAGGGTTTCTAAAAAGTAAAAAAGCAAATACCCAGCCAGTGATGGTAAAAAACAATGGAGCCGTAAACCCTCTGCAATACAACCAAAATCGATAGCCAAAATCAGGATAGGTCTTATAGGTTGGATCAAGAAGTCCACTTATAAAATGCCCTTGCAACATCATCAAAATGGCAAAAGCACGTACGGCATCCAAAAAGTGGAGCCTAATTTTGGGTGATATTTCAGAACTGACTGTCAAATTTTTTACGAATAGCGTCGAGCTGCAAATTACCCAAACTTCCTACATGGCTATGTTTGGCTGTTTTGGAAGGGGCAAAATTTCCTTCTTCAATCGCATCGCCGATTTTTTTATAGGCATCCCTAAATGGAACACCTTGCTGTACCATCTCATTGAGGGTGTCAACACTAAACAGATAATCGTATTTTGGGTCGTCGAGTATGTTTTTTTTGACCTCAACTTGTTTGATGCTAAAAGTCATCATTTGCAAGCAATCCTTGATTTCGTCTATCGCTTGTAGAATAGGCCCTTTAAATAATTGCATTTCTCTGTGATATCCACTGGGCAGGTTGGTCATCATCATCGCCATTTGATTAGGTAAAGCTTGTAGGGCGTTGCATTTGCCTCGAATCAATTCAAAAACATCCGGGTTTTTCTTGTGAGGCATGATGCTAGACCCCGTGGTGAGTTCTTGGGGGAAAGTCAGAAAATCAAAGTTTTGACTCATGTATAAACACACATCCATAGAAAACCTACTTAATGTACTGGCTAGGTTGGCTATTCCAAAAGCCAGGTTTTTTTCAATTTTTCCTCTGGCCATCTGGGCAGCCACCACATTAATCTTTAAATCTGAAAAATCCAATGCTTTAGTAGTCGTTTCTCTGTCAATGGGGAAGGCACTTCCGTATCCGGCAGCACTTCCCAAAGGATTTTGGTCGCATAGGGTATAGGCTGCATTGAGCATGACCAAATCATCAGTTAATGATTCTGCATAGGCAGAAAACCACAAACCAAAAGAAGAAGGCATGGCAATTTGCAGATGGGTGTAGCCTGGCAACATGATATCCTTGTGTGTGCTGGCTAGTTTAAGCAAAACATCAAACAACGCTTTAGATAGTTCTTTGATTGCCTTGATTTCATCTTTAAAATAGAGCTGAAGTGCAACCAGTACTTGATCGTTTCTAGATCGAGCTGTATGTATCTTTTTACCTACATCACCTAATTTTTGAGTGAGTTCGTATTCAATTTTTGAGTGCATATCCTCAAAATTGTCCTCGATTGAAAAAACACCTTTTTCGATGTCATTCATCAACTTGTCCAAGCCTTTTTCGAGCAAAGCCACTTCCTCTTTTTTCAGCAAACCCACCTTTCCAAGCATTTGTGCATGGGCCTTGGATGCTATGATGTCATAGGGCGCCAATCGCAAATCCCAGTGACGATCCTCGCCAACTGTAAACCTGTCGATGTCATGATGTGTTTGAGTCGTGGATTTTTGCCAGATTTTCATACGCTTGTTTTAAAGGACTTTTTCTAAAAGTTGAATGTACAATTTTACAGCTTCCTCTATTTCGTGTACATAAATATATTCATCTGCTGTATGGGAGCGTGTGGAATCACCGGGCCCCAATTTAAGCGACGGGCACGAGAGGGCTGCTTGGTCTGAAAGGGTAGGAGAGCCATAGGTGTTTCTTCCCAAAGCAATCCCCGCTTGTACCAAATCATGATTTTTATCGATAGATGATGAGCCCAATCTCAGCGATCGTGCGGTCACTTGGCAAGGTGCCTGACTGACAATTTTTGCAATTTCTTGGTTGGTATAGCAGTCGTTGACACGTACATCCAACACCATCTGTACTTGCGCTGGCACGACATTATGCTGGCTGCCAGCAGCGATTTGGGTAACTGTGAGTTTTACAGGGCCCAAGGTTTCTGATACTTTCTCGAACTGCAATTCTTCAAACCAACGGATGACCTCTACAGACTTCACAATCGGGTTGTCATTGTTGGGGTGTGCAGCATGGCCGGGTGTCCCTTTCACAACAGCATCAAATACTACCAGTCCCTTTTCTGCAATGGCCAACTGCATTTGGGTAGGTTCTCCTACAATAGCCACATCTATTTTGGGCAATATTTCTAACAAACTATTCAGCCCATTTGGACCCGAACTTTCCTCTTCTGCAGTAGCAGCCAAAACTAAATTGTACTGTAGGTCTTCTTTGTCATAGAAATTGGTAAACAAAGCAATGAGCGAGACCAACGCACCTCCAGCATCATTGCTTCCTAAACCATAGAGTCTTCCTTGATGGATTTCGGCTTTGTGAGGATTGCGTGTGTAGGCCTTATTGGGTTTTACGGTGTCGTGATGAGAATTAAGGAGCAAATAGGGTTTGTTGGGGTCTTGATGTTTGTTAAACGCAAACACATTGTTTTGACTTCGCTGTGTTTCAATCCCATATTTGGCCAACCAAGCTTGTATACAATCTGCAGTGTCCGATTCTTCTCCTGAAAAAGAGGGGATTTCTATCAAATCACAGAGCAACTGTATGGCGTCTTTTGTCAGTTCTGCTTGGTTCATAGGCTCAAACTTGTTTTGATAGCTTGTTTGTTTTGTAGCATAGCTGCCTGCCCAATAAACACTTTTGTAACTCCATTTTCAAGGGCATAAAAGCAGTTGTGTAGCTTGGGTAGCATTCCATCGGCAATGATTCCTTTTGTTTGAAGCAAGCTTACCTCTTCTTTATGTATGTGTTCGATTACGGAATTTGGATCATTCACATCCATGAGTACGCCATTTTTTTCGAAACAATAATACAAATGTACCTCAAAATGTGGTGCCATAGCGGTGGCAATTTCGGCAGCTATGGTATCGGCGTTGGTGTTGAGCAATTGCCCATTGCAATCGTGTGTAATCGCACAAAAGACCAAAGAGATGTTGTCATTTACCAATCTTTCTATCGTTGTGCTGTTTATGGCTTTCACATCGCCTGCCCATCCGTAATCAATATCAGTTACTGGCCTTTTTGTGGCTTGAACGAGGTTTAGATCGGCTCCAGTAACCCCAAGTGCTTGGATTTTATTTTTTTGAAGCTCAGACACGATTTTTTTGTTGGCCAGACCCGCATAGACCATTATGGCTACTTCCAAAGACGCATCGTCTGTAATGCGACGACCGTTGTGCATTTTGGCAGGAATCCCTAGTTTTTCACAAACCTCTGAAGCACGTTTGCCGCCGCCATGAACCAAAATCTTGTGCCCATCCATAGCTGCAAAAGCTTCCAATGCAAGACTCAATTTGTCAGGACTTTCAATCAGATTGCCTCCTATTTTAACAATGTTTAGTTTAGGCATGATCCAAAAGGGTTTTTAGAACCGCTTGTGCGGCATACGTTCTGTTATTGGCTTGCTCTATCACCAAAGATTTTGGGTGATCAATGACGGCATCTGAAACCACTACATTTCTCCTAATAGGCAGGCAATGCATAAAGTTTGCATCTTGGGTGTTTTTCATTTTCTTGGCTGTTAACATCCAAGCATCGTCCGTACGCAATATTTTGCCGTAATCATTATAAGCACACCAGTTTTTCACATAGACTACATCTGCATCTTTTAAGGCTTCGTCCTGATTGTAAATAACTTTATTTTTTCCTGCTATTCCAGGGTCTAGCTCATAGCCTTCAGGGTGCGTGATGACAAAGTCAGCATCCTGATGCGCCATCATTCGAATAAAAGAATTGGCTACCGCATGGGGTAGCGCTTTGGGGTGGGGAGCCCAACTCAAAACAACTTTGGGCCTTTTTTTCTGAACTTGTTCTTTCAGAGTCAAGGCATCCGCCAGCGCTTGCAAAGGATGTGCTGTGGCACTCTCCATGTTTACAATTGGTACGGAAGCATATTTTATAAAACTGTTCAGCACTTGTTCTGATTCGTCTTTTTCCTTGTCTGTCAGTGTGGCAAAAGCACGTATGGCCACCAAATCACAATATTGAGAGACCACTTGTGCCGCTTCTTTGATGTGCTCGGAACGCAAACCGCTCATGATGGTGCCATCTTCATATTCAATGGCCCAGGCTTCATTGCTGAAGTTCATCACCATGACATCCAATCCTAGCAACCTGGCTGCTTTTTGGGTGCTAAGACGTGTGCGTAGGCTGGGGTTAAAGAATAGCAAACCGATGGTTTTTCTAGCTCCCAATTGCGAATACGCATGGGGATTTGATTTTAGCTTAGATGCCAGTTGAATCATTTGTCCCAAATTGGGCACATCTTCGAGGGTAAGCAACTGTTTCATGACAAACATTTTTTTAATGCATCGAAAAATAGGTCGATGTGTTTTTTCTCTATATTCAAGGGTGGTAGTATACGTAGCAGTTTTTTGTTGCTACTTCCCCCTGTAAAAATACGATGCTCATAGATGAGTTTTTTTCGTAAATCCCCCACCTCATGTTCAAATTCTAAGCCGAGCATCAAGCCTCTTCCTTTGATGTTTTTTATCGATGGAATAAGGGCAGCTTGTTGCTTAAAATAATCACCTATTTGTTGGGCATGGGCTTGCAGTTTGTTTTTTTTCAACACCTCCAATACGGCCAATGAAGCCCGACAAGCCAAATGATTACCTCCAAAAGTGGTTCCCAACATACCGTACTTGGCTTCGATATCAGGGCGTACCAACACACCACCAATCGGAAAACCATTCCCCATCCCTTTGGCCATAGAAATCACATGGGGTCGAATGGGATACTTTTGATAAGCAAAGAAAGTACCTGTTCGTCCAAATCCGGATTGTACCTCATCAGCAATCAGACAGGCGCCATATTGGTCACAAAGCCTTTCCATTCCAACCACAAAATCTTCTGCGGGTTCGTCCAAGCCACCAACTCCTTGAATCGCTTCAAATATCACAGCACAGACATCTCCTTTTTTGAGGGTTTCCTCCAATCCTTTGAGATCGTTAAAATCCAAAAAAGTAACTTGCTGTTGGGTATTTAGAGGTGCGTTGATGTTGGGGTTATCTGTGGCTGCTACAGCCGCGCTTGTACGTCCATGAAAGGCATTTTTAAAAGCAACTATACGTGATTTACCAGTATGGAAAGAGGCCAGTTTGAGGGCATTTTCATTTGCTTCTGCGCCCGTACTGCACAAAAACAACTGATATCCTTCACAACAAGACTGCATGTTGATTTCCTCTGAAAGTTGATTCTGTAGCGGGTTTTGGATGGCGTTTGAGTAAAACCCAATACGGTTGAGCTGCTGTTTTAGTGCCTTTTTGTAGGTAGGATGTCCGTGACCGATTGAAATTACGGCATGCCCTCCGTACAAATCCAAATATTTGCGTTTGTTTTTATCATATACATACACGCCTTTGGCTTTGACAGGCTCTACTTCATAAAATGGATATACGTCGAATAGTGGCATACTTATCCTTTTGCGATGGTGTTTATTTTGTTGAAAGAAGCTACAATACCTCTGATTAAAGATGAGCTAAGCCCTTGATGCTCCATTTCGTTTAGCCCTTCGATAGTGCAACCTTGTGGAGTGGTCACCTTATCAATTTCTTGTTCGGGATGTGAGTCGGTTTCTATGAGCAAACTGGCTGCACCCAGTGCGGTATACATCGACATCTTCATGGCTTCTTCAGCATCAAATCCCAATTGCACACCTCCTTGGGTGGTGGCCCGAATCAATCGCATCCAAAAGGCGATTCCGGAAGCACAAATTACGGTAGCCGCACGCATGTGTTTCTCTTCTATGACAATGCTCGTACCTAATCCGTTAAAAATGGCCTCTGCCAAAGGAAGTCTGGATTTGCCCTTGGCGTTTGCACATAAGCAAGTCATAGATTTACCTACAGAAATCGCTGTGTTGGGCATGCTACGCACAACATGTTGGTTGGTACCTACAATGCCTTCGATTTTGGCAATTGAATATCCCGTTACAGTAGAAATCAACACATGATTTTCAGTTAACATATCAGCGATGGAATTTAAAACCCCATCGAGTTGGGCGGGCTGAACTGCCAAAATGATGATGTCTGACTCAGCAACTGCTTTGCGGTTGTCATCTGTCACACGAGTGTTTTTGTATTCTTCCCATTCTGAAATGCTTGATGGATTGCGACGTGTCAAGTAGAGTTGGGTGATGCTGTTGTTGGTGATGAGTCCTTTGGCGATGCTTAGGCCTAAATTTCCAGCCCCTAAAATGGCTATTTTCATAATCTTATGTTTTTAAAATACGCTTGGTTTGAGATGTAGTCCTGTTTGTTGATCCCAGCCGCAGATGAGATTCATGTTTTCAACCGCTTGTCCTGAGGCACCTTTTAGCAAGTTGTCTATTACGCTGGTAATCAACAGTTGGTTTCCGTGTTTGTGGAGGTGTACCACACAGTTGTTGGTGTTAACTACCTGTTTGAGGTGTACGGGCGATTCTGAAACATGTGTAAATGGATGACCAGCATAAAATTTTTGATACAATTGCTTTGCCTCTGCTTCAGTTCCTGAAAAAGAGGTGTAGGCAGTAACGAAAATACCCCTTGTGAAATTACCTCGAATGGGTAAAAAATGCAGTTCTGGAAGTTTTCCTTGAGCTTCCGTAAGAGTCTCTCCAATTTCACCCAAATGTTGGTGGGTGAAAGGTTTGTACCACGATACGTTGTTGTTGCGCCAACTGAAGTGTCCGGTGTCTGATGGTTTGATTCCTGCACCTGTACTTCCTGTAAGTGCATGGATATGCACATCGTTGGTCAACAAGCCTGCATCGGCCAACGGTAAAAGCGCCAATTGAATGGCGGTGGCAAAACAACCTGGATTGGCGATGGCTTGTGCAGATTGTATGGCTGCTTTTTGAAATTCGGGGAGACCATACACAAAAGATTTCCCCATAAAGTGTCGATCTTCATGGAGTCTAAAATCATTACTTAGGTCTATGACCTTGGTGTTGTCGTTTACAGGGTTTTCGTGCAAAAATGTTCCCGACAGCCCATGTCCCAAACACAAAAACAAGATATCTACATGTGGGTTGATTTCGTTAGTGAATGCCAATTCAGTTTGCCCTAACAAATCAGGGTGGGCACTGGTGATCGGCTTTCCGCCTCGGGTGGTACTGTAGACAAAATCAAGAAGTACATGGGGGTGGTTGAGCAACAATCGCAACAACTCGCCGCCTGTGTAGCCAGAGCCTCCGACTACGCCTACTGTTTTTTTACTTTTGGTTGACATGTTGGTGTATTTTATTGGCGTTTGCACTTATTTTGATAAAACCTTTGGCTTCTTCAGCCGTCCAGCCTAAGTTCATTTCTCCATAGCTTCCAAAAGAGCTGTCCATCAAATCAAAAGGAGACTCTATACCGTCCAAAGTGAAATGATAGGGGTGAAGGGTCACAAAAACAGTTCCGCTTACAGTTTTCTGTGTGCTCTCCAAAAAGGCTTCGATATCACGCATCACAGGGTCTAAATATTGTCCTTCGTGTAGCTGCATTCCATAAAAATTAGCCATTTGATCCTTTTGAAACTGTTGCCATTTGCTCAGGGTGTGTTTTTCCAATAGATGGTGAGCCTTTATGATAAGCATCGGAGCGGCAGCTTCGAATCCTACACGACCTTTGATACCGATGATGGTATCACCTACATGAATGTCTCTACCAATAGCGTAAGCAGATGCAAACTCTTGTAGTTTTTGAATGGCTTCTACACATTCATGCTTGTTACCATTGATTCCAACCAACTCCCCTTTTTCAAACTGCAAACTGATGGTTTTTGGTTCAGTAGCCGTTAGCTGACTGGGATAGGCCGAATCGGGTAGGGGTTTGCGTGATGTTAGTGTTTCGCTTCCGCCTACACTGGTGCCCCACAAGCCTTTGTTGATAGAATATTGAGCTTTCTCCCATGACCAATTGACTCCGTGTGACTGTAAATACTCAATTTCTGCCTCTCTAGATAATTGTTGATCACGAATAGGCGTGATGATTTCGATGTGGGGACACATGATCTGAAAAATCATATCAAATCGTACTTGGTCATTTCCAGCACCAGTACTGCCGTGGGCAATATATTGCGCATCAATTTTTTGAGCATGTTCAGCGATGGCTACTGCTTGTATGACACGCTCGGCACTTACAGAAAGTGGGTACGTGTTGTTTTTGAGTACGTTTCCAAAGACAAGGTATTTAACAATCTTATCATAAAAATCAGAAACGGCATCAATGGGGGTATAGCTGGCTGCGCCCAGCGCATGGGCTTTTTCGGCAAGTTTTTCGGTTTCTTTTTTGTCAAAACCACCCGTGTTGACGCTCACCGCATGTACCTCATAACCACTTTGACTTAATGATTTGATACAAAAAGAAGTGTCAAGGCCGCCGCTGTAGGCAAGAACTAACTTTTTCATCTCTTTATATTTTTTGTTTTTCAAAGGTCAGATGTGACATCCTAACTATCATAGCATTGTATTTATTAAAAACCAGTCTTGGATATTTCATGCTTTTTTACTTTTTAGAAATAGGGATTGTTTAATTTTTTTGAGTCGTGCCAAAACCGTGTTGTCATAGGGGTGTTCTTTGGATTCATTATTTGAATCGGGGTCATATAACATTCCCGTACACAAACACATTTTACGTTCAGTTCGCGTGAGCACATCATAGTTTTTGCAAGTTTGACAACCTTTCCAGAATTCAGGATCGTCTGTAAGCTCAGAAAAGGTTACTGGCTTATAACCCAGTTCATAATTGATTTTCATTACAGGTAGGCCCGTAGTGATGCCAAACACTTTGGCATCAGGATATTTTTCTCTAGAATACTCAAATATTTTAGTCTTGATAGCTTTGGCCAAACCTTTGCCCCTATACTCAGGAGCAACTATCAGTCCAGAATGGGCAACATATTTGCTGTGACCCCATAT
>JBMYKI010000028.1:0-14151 GCA_049595235.1 Flavobacteriaceae bacterium | reverse complement strand
GAGTTTATCAGATAGTTTACTATCAGGATCTATAATTCTCCAGAATGGAGATATTTCAGTTCCCTTCTTGCTCAAATTTTCATAATTATATTCAGCCACTATTCTCAAAAAAATTCCAGTAGTCATTGGGCAAGTAAAATCTGCACCATATTCAATTACCAAGTCATTTCTCATAGTTTCAACTTCTGAAATATTACCTGATTCAATATGATTGATGTATTCTTGAATAATTAAAGGTGTGGGTATTAACATTTTCGAACCAGCAACATGACCCCAAAAATTCTTTTGAATCGTCTTTATTTCAAAATTCTTTTTTGAAAAATTTTTTTCTTCCCATGATTTAGCCATATTCAAAAATAAAAAAAACGGTTATCTATATAATAGTATAACCGTTTTATTGTTTTGGTAGCGGGAGTTGGAGTAACTCGCTTTGCTCGTTGAACCACAATAGAGGTGCTTTACAAAGAAGCTCTCATTATTTCATAATGATAACTTGTATTTTTTCATCAAATAGATGCAAGCATCATTTGATTCCAAAATAAAAGCTCCTTGATTTCTCAAGGAGCTTCTTTGTAGCGGGAGCTGGACTCGAACCAGCGACCTTCGGGTTATGAGCCCGACGAGCTACCTACTGCTCTATCCCGCGATAAGGACGCCAAATATACAAAAAATCACCATACCCAACAAGGGTTTTGTACCTTTGCACCTATGCATAAAGCCGGTTTTGTCAATATCATCGGGAACCCCAATGTGGGCAAATCAACCCTAATCAACGCCCTTTTGGAGGAAAAACTATCCATCATCACCGCCAAAGCCCAAACCACACGTCACCGCATATTGGGCATGTACAACACCCCCGAAGTACAGGCCATTTTCTCCGACACCCCGGGGATTATCAAACCCCAGTATACCTTACAAGAACGCATGATGGATGCTGCCAACTCGGCTTTCGACGATGCCGACGTCATGGTCTTTGTAGTCTCAACAGATGAAACTGACAATCAAGACGAAAACACCTTCCAAAGAGTGCAAAAACACAAAGGTCAGTTGTTGTTGGCCATTAACAAAATTGATCTAACAGATCAAAACACCCTAGAGGAACAAGTGACCCAATGGCAAAACATGTTCCCCAAAGCAGAAATATGGCCCATTTCAGCTCTTGAAAACTTTAAAATCATCGAACTTCGTGACCGCATTGTTTCTTTATTACCCGAACACCCACCTTATTTCCCCAAAGACCAACTCACAGACAAGCCCGAACGCTTTTTTGTCAATGAGGCCGTTAGAGAACAAATACTGCTTCATTATCAACAAGAAATTCCCTATGCCGTGGAGGTGGTTACGGAGCAATTTCATGAAGACGAAAACATCATTCGCATGCGCAGTCTGATTTTGGTAGAGCGCGATTCTCAGAAAGGCATCATTGTAGGCAGAAAAGGCGCTGCGATCAAAGCCGTGGGGATGGCTGCCCGAAAAAACTTGGAAGCCTTTTTCAGTAAAAAAATCCACCTCGAACTTTTTGTCAAAGTGGCTAAGAATTGGCGTACCAACGAACGCCAATTACAACGTTTTGGCTATTCTTCTTCCCAAAAGGGTTAATTTTGCAACCGTAATTTCAGCCCATGAGCAATTTTGTAGCCATCGTCGGCCGGCCCAACGTCGGAAAATCTACCTTATTCAACCGCCTGATTCAGCGTCGTGAAGCTATTGTAGATGCAGTTAGTGGGGTGACTCGAGATCGTCACTATGGAAAGTCGGACTGGAATGGGCGAGAGATTACCCTGATTGATACCGGTGGATACGTGGTAGGAGGAGACGACGACTTTGAATCCGAAATTGACAAGCAAGTAGAAATTGCCATCGAAGAAGCTGATGCCATCATTTTTGTGGTCGACGTAGAAACGGGAGTTACCCTCATGGACGAAGAGGTAGCGCGGTTGCTTCGCCGCACCCAAAAACCTGTTTTTTTGGCCATCAACAAGGTAGACAACGCCATGCGCATCGCCGACACGGTAGAGTTTTTTGCTTTGGGCATAGAGCGCACTTTCCACCTGTCTGCCATCAACGGGAGTGGAACAGGCGAGATACTCGACGCCTTGGTACTCACTTTGCCCGAAAATACTCCACCCCAAGACAATAGCTTGCCAAGGTTTGCGGTAGTAGGCCGACCCAATGCAGGCAAATCGTCTTTTATCAACGCCCTTTTGGGCGAAGAGCGCAACATTGTGACAGACTTGGCAGGAACCACTCGAGACAGTATTGATACTACCTACAATCAGTTTGGATTTGAGTTTACACTCGTCGATACAGCTGGAATACGAAAAAAATCCAAAGTCAAAGAAAACATCGAGTTCTATTCTGTTATGCGGGCGCTACGTACCATTGAACATGCCGACGTATGTCTGTTGCTTTTCGATGCGACCCGCACCTTTGATAGTCAAGTAAAAAATATTTTTTGGTTGGCCGCGCGCAACCACAAAGGCATTGTGATTTTGGTTAACAAATGGGATTTGGTAAACAAAGAAACCAACACCACCAAAACCTTTGCCGACCAAATACGCAAAGAGATTGAACCCTTTGTCGATGTGCCGATAATTTTTATTTCCAGTTTGACCAAGCAGCGCGTTTTTAAAGCCATAGAAACCGCGGTCTCTGTTTATAAAAAGCGCTCACTCCGCATTCCAACTCGAGAGCTAAACGATTTTTTATTGCCCATCATTCAAAAATTTCCACCGCCTGCTATTAAAGGAAAATACGTAAAGATTAAATTTTGTGTGCAGCTGCACGGGCAACACCCGCAGTTTGCTTTTTTCTGCAACTTACCCCAATATGTAAAGGATCCTTACAAGCGTTTTTTAGAAAACAAGCTCCGTGAACACTATGATTTTAAGGGCGTAACCATCGATATTTTTATACGAAAAAAGTAGTTATAAAGAAGCGCGGATTCGCACCAAAGCCTCTCTGATGGCTTTTAGCCTGCGTACAATTTCAAGTTCACCCTTACCACCTGATTCTAATTGTTTCTTAGCACCTTCTAGGGTAAATCCACGCTCACGCACCAAATAGTGAATAAGCTCCAGCTTTTCGACATCCTGTACAGTAAACTTTCGGGTGCCACGCGGATTTTTTTTGGGGGACAATATGTCAAATTCTTTCTCCCAGTAACGAATCAGAGAAGGATTGACATCAAAGGCTTCAGCGATTTCTCCTATGCTGTAGTACAGTTTTTCGGGCAGTTGGGTTTGCATCAGTCAAGCGATTGGTTCTCACGGTTGGCAGCGTCGAGCATCGCGTTGAACTCCTCAGAATCCAGATCTCCATAGTAGAAATTAATTGGATTGACCGCGACACCATCTTTTCTGACCTCGTAGTGCAGATGTGGCGCAACCGATCTTCCCGTGTTGCCTACATACCCAATCACATCACCCCGTTTGACCCGTTGACCTCGCCGCACATTGTAATCACTCAAATGCCCATATAAAGTCTGATAGCCAAACCCGTGGTCGATGCGGATATGCTTGCCATAACCTGCTGACCGGCCATCGGCACGTGTCACCCTACCGTCAGAAGTAGCAAATATGGGGGTGCCTGTAGGTGCAGAAAAGTCCATCCCCTTATGACGTCTCCTTGCTTTTGTAAAAGGGTCGGTACGCCATCCAAATCCTGATGCCATGCGTTTGAGGTCATCGTTTTTGATAGGTTGTATGGAGGGAATGGCAGCCAACAATTTCTCTTTGTCGAGTGCCAAACGCTGGATCTCATCCAATGATTTGGACTGCACCACTATTTGTTTGGATAACACATCCAACCGTCTTGTGGTACCAATTACCAGTTCTGAATTGTTGTAACCTTCTAGGTTTTTGTATCGATTCACACCCCCAAAACCGGCTTTACGCACATCGTCTGGGATGGGGTTGGCCTCAAATATGACACGATAGATTTGATTGTCACGCTCTTGAATATTTTCTAAAACATCTTCCACTTGGGCCATTTTTCGATTGAGTTGGTCAATCTGAAAACGGTATTGTTCTATTTCACGCGCTTGCGTAATTTCTTTGGGCGTCTGGATTACAGATGAAGACAAAAGCGCAAACAACATACCTAGCCCAAACAAGGCTGAAACAGTAAAAAAAACAAGCACATTGCGAACACGTACACTGTTTTTGGTTTCAATCTTTCGATAGGAGAGGGTCTCCTGGTCGTAGTAGTACTTTGACTTTGCCATTCGTTAAAATGTACTAATTTTACGCCACTCGAAGTGGTCATACACGCAAATATAGAAAAATGTTCGCTCGGCTAAGACCTACTTCCTAAACTTATCCTATGAAATCTCAACAGGTTCGTCAACAATTCTTAGACTTTTTTCAGTCCAAAGCCCATAAGATTGTGCCCTCTGCACCCATGGTAAACAAAGACGATCCTACTTTGATGTTCGTCAATGCGGGGATGAATCCATTTAAGGATTATTTTTTGGGCAACAAGACAGCCAAAGACAAACGTGTGGCCGACACCCAAAAATGTCTGCGTGTTTCTGGCAAGCACAATGATTTGGAAGAGGTAGGAATAGACACTTACCACCACACCCTTTTTGAGATGTTGGGCAACTGGAGTTTTGGTGATTATTTCAAAAAAGAGGCCATAGATTGGGCATGGGAGTTCTTGACAGAAATAATGAAAATCGACAAAAACGATCTCTATGTGACCGTTTTTGAAGGGGCTGAAGAAGATGGTTTAGAAGTCGATCAAGAAGCCATAGAGCTATGGAAGCAACACATCAATGCTGACCGCATCTTGATGGGCTCCAAAAAGGACAATTTTTGGGAAATGGGCGACCAAGGCCCGTGTGGCCCCTGCTCAGAAATTCATGTCGATATCCGGTCAGATGAAGACAAAGCCAAAGTCTCTGGTGCCAGTTTGGTCAACCAAGACCATCCCCAAGTGGTAGAGGTTTGGAATCTGGTTTTTATACAGTTCAACCGCATGGCTGACGGCAGCCTGCAGCCACTACCCGAAAAACATGTGGATACAGGCATGGGCTTTGAGCGCTTGTGTATGGTAGCCCAAGGCGTACAGTCCAACTACGACACCGATGTTTTTACGCCTCTTATCCGAGAGATCGAAACCCTTACCCAACACCCTTATGGCAAAACCGAACAGACAGACATTGCCATCCGTGTAGTAGCAGATCACATTCGAGCGGTGGCCTTTTCTATTGCTGATGGTCAACTGCCCAGCAATACAGGTGCTGGCTATGTCATCCGACGTATATTGCGCCGCGCCATTCGCTATGGATATACCTTTTTGGGGCAAGACACCCCTTTTATCTATCAATTGGTAGCCACCCTGACTCGCCAGATGGGTGAGGCGTTTCCAGAGTTGGTCTCTCAAAACAATTTGATAGTCAATGTCATCAAAGAAGAAGAACAAGCTTTTCAAAAAACCTTGGCTCAAGGCTTAATATTGCTCGATAACCTAATAGAAAGCGCCCATGACAAAACCTTGTCGGGTGCCAAAGCTTTTGAGCTATATGATACTTTTGGTTTTCCACTAGACCTTACTGCCCTCATCCTTCGCGAGCGAGGCATGCAACTCGACCAAGAGGGCTTTGAAACCGAAATGGCCGCCCAAAAAGCGCGATCGCGAGCTGCCACCAAAATCACTACCGACGATTGGGTGGTGCTTAAAGAAGACGATGAAGAAGAGTTTGTGGGTTATGACAACCTAGAGGTGCCCGTACAAATCACCAAATACCGAAAAGTACAATCCAAAAAAGAAGATTTCTACCAACTGGTTTTCTCTATGACTCCTTTTTACCCAGAGAGTGGAGGTCAAGTGGGCGACAAAGGCTATTTGGAGGCTACCAACGGAGACGTGACCTATATCATTGACACCAAGAAAGAAAACAACCTTATCGTTCATATTGCCAAAGAAATGCCTCGTCAACCCGAAGGCCGTTTTAAGGCGGTGGTAGATGCGCGCCAACGCCAAGCGGCTGCTGGCAACCATACAGCCACCCATTTGTTGCATCAGGCATTGCGTGAGGTATTGGGTGCCCATGTAGAACAAAAAGGTTCCATGGTTCACAGTGGGTATTTACGATTTGACTTTTCGCATTTTGCCAAACTCACAACCGATCAGTTGTCCGAGGTAGAGGCCTTTGTCAATGCACGTATCCGCGAGCAGTTGCCTTTGGAAGAAAACCGCAATACACCCTACCAGGCTGCCATTGATAGTGGTGCCATGGCTTTGTTTGGTGAAAAATATGGCGACACCGTTCGTACGATTCGCTTTGGAGAATCTGTTGAACTGTGTGGAGGTACGCATGTGAGGAACACCGCCGAGATTTGGCATTTTACTATAACCACCGAAACGGCCGTTGCCTCTGGAATACGACGTATAGAAGCCATCACCGCTGAGGCTGCCAAAAAACATTTTCAATCTCAAGCCAATACTTTGTCTGAGGTTAAAGCCCAACTCAAAAACCCTCAAGACTTATCCAAGGCCGTTGATGGTTTGCTCGAAGAGAACAACCACTACAAAAAACAAGTAGAGGCACTGCGAAAGAGATTGGTAGGGTATCAAAAAAACGAACTCAAAGCCCAAGTACAATCCCACAAAGGGGTCAATTTCTTGGCCTACGCTTTGGATACAGACGCTGCCGGACTCAAAGACATGGCGTTTGCCCTTGGTGCCGAAGTGGACAACTTGGTACTGGTGTTGGGGAGCGTACACAACGGCAAACCTTTATTGGCTTGCTATGTGGCCAAAAACTTGGTGGAAACAAAGGATCTGAACGCCAATGCCATCGTACGCCAGTTGGGCTCCTACATTCAAGGCGGCGGCGGTGGTCAACCCTTTTTCGCTACTGCTGGCGGTAAAAACCCCGAGGGTGTTGCTGAGGCACTTGCGGCCGCAAAGGATGTGTTAGGCTAGTTCACATAACCGCCAACCCATCATCAATGGGCACCTGCAACTCAGGATACTTTTCTTTGAGTTGTTGTAAATAATCAAGGCTTTTTTTGGTCACTTGGTCGTAGCCCGAAAGCGCGGCCCATTCGCATATTTCCAACACCGCCAACCAGCCATCGGCTTTGCCATCGGTTTGTAACAACTCCAAAAAGGAAGCCAGTTGTTCTTCTTTGGCTTGGTTTTGACTGCGCAATTGGCGTATGGCTGCATAGACCTCATTGAGTGGAGGTAAGGGTTTTTCGGGCTGCTTTACCTCGGTAGGAGAAACCAAAGGAAAGCGATTGGGGTCTGCCACTCCTGAAAAGGCGGCAACCACCTCTTTGCCTACGGCCATGTCATAGACGCCCCAGTCGGGATGAAACAAAACTTTGTCACCGTGCGTTACCTTACAATTTTTAAACTTTACCACCATGATTTTGCCTTGAATGTTCCGAGTGCCAGTAACCACTTCTCCTTCCACACAAATGCCCCCTTCGAACTGCAGTTGGGCACGTTTGCCCTCGTAAATCCCATGGATTCGTAGGTCATGAGGTGTCATGTCTTCGATGGCCAAGTTCGAGTATTTTAGTTTTCCGATTGGGCTGCCAAAACCGTCGGGATGTTGGGCTACTCCCTGACCGATAAGTTCGCTGTTTTGAAAGGCCAAAGCGGTGGGTCCTTGTGTCTGTATATAGATCGGCTTTCCTTTGTCTTTTAGACAATTTGTAAACCGCCCCGAGACTTGAAGTCCCGTACTCAATGTAATGGTGCCATTCTCTTCAGACTCAATAAGCTGATGTATGCCTTCCAAACCGCCATTTCGCAAAGCCATGGTTTGGGCAAATTCTTCCAATACCATCGACAAATGGGCAAAATCGGGTGTCACATAGAGCTGTGGTTGTGGTTGCGTGATATCAAAACTCTGTTGGGCGGCTGCTAGGGTATATGGAATTTTCTTTACCTGCTTCCCGAGACATGACTGACTTTCTGAAATGGAAGACAGCAGTCCGGCTCCGTAAATTTTTGGATTTTCTATAGCGCCTATCAGCCCATATTCTACCGTCCACCAGTGAAGGTTTCGAATTTGTGCCAGCTCACTTGGCGAAGTTTCTCTTTGTTGCAATTCTATCACCACCTCTTCTGCCTCTTTGATTTTTGAGAGGGGTGTAGCGGGGTTTTCTTTGATGTCAGAAAGCCTACGCACCGCTGTATAAAGCGCTTTGTCATAGGAGTTGCCAATCGCTTTGCTGCCAATTTCACCAAATCGTCGGAGGTATTCCGCATACTCTGCATTGGCGATGATGGGTGCGTGCCCAGCGCCTTCGTGTAGTATATCGGGTGCGGGCGTATAACCAATGTGCTCAAGCGTACGTATGTCTGAGGCAATCACCAATACTTGGTAGGCCTGGAAGGCCATAAAGGCTTGTGGAGGTATAAATCCATGCACGGCTACCGCTGCCCAACCGATGTCTTTTAGGATGCGGTTCATTCCATACATATTGGGAATCTGACCGGTTTCTATTCCTGTTTTCTCCAACCCTTCCAAATAGCTGCTATGCGCAATTTTGGGGAGTACATGTCTGTTCAGACGCATCACATAGCGCCAAACCGCTTGGTCAACAGCGGAGTATTGCTCGTAGTGTTGGGGATGGATGTAGGCGTGTAGGTATTTGGGCAACCTATCAATGATGGGGTTGGAGGGGAGATTGTTTTGCATGGGGGCGGGTCTTAACAATGGTATTCTTATTGCATACCGGGCGGGTATTGGTTCAGGATTTCTTGGACAAACTCACGGATACGGGCCTTGCGTTCGGCTACGCTGCCATCACGCAGTACGCCAACCCCTTTGCCTTGCCAGACCAAATGTTTGGTTTGGGCATCAATCAGGTCTATATACAAGATTCCTTGGGTTTGGGTGCTGACATAAGGGTGGGAATAGGCACCAAAAGGATGCCACCAGCCCCAGCCCCATCCGTAGTAAGAATAGTTGTGGTGTACGTTGACATTTTCTTTGGCTTGGGTTTGAAAACTGACCAACAAATCTGGTGTATCAGAGGCCTGAAAACCTTTAGACCCTAGGGCATCTTCCAGTGCTTGCAAGATGCGGCGTTTGTCAAGGTCAGAGATTTCGACCTTGTCTATGCCAGGTTTAAAAAATGCATAAGAACCATAGTTCGAAAAATCAGCCTTTTGATCATAGTCGCTACTCACGCGGAGTGAACCACATGACATCAGAGTGATAAATACAAGGAGGTAGGCAGCTTTTTTCATTGGAATTTATTTTCTCTTTTTAAATCCAAATATCATGCCGTTTTGGGATCGTATCCGTAGGGGCAATGCCTACAGTTACTTTTACAGCAGTAGCCTCTTTTGAGGTGGTATTGGGCCGTAAATACCTTATACCCTTCGGGGGACAAATAATAATCACCCGCCTCGAGAGGGAGGTTTTTCTTTTTCATGAACTAAAAATACAGGTTTTCCTACGAACCCGTACTTTTAGGCATGCTTTTTTCGGACAAACCCATTCCCAACCAATCATTGGCCCTGCCCATTTTTTTAAAAATGGGAATAGAAGTATTTGTCAAAAGAGAAGATCTGTTGCATCCCGAAGTCTCTGGCAATAAATTCAGAAAGTTGAAGTACAATTTGCAAGAGGCACAAAAAGAAGGTTGTGAGGGACTGCTCACTTTCGGAGGTGCTTTTTCCAATCATTTGGCCGCCACCGCCGCCGCCGCGCAAGCTTGTGGTATGGCGTCTGTGGGAGTAGTTCGGGGCGATGAGTTGGCCAACAAACCCCTCAATACCACTTTGGCTTATTGCCAATCCCAAGGCATGCAATTGCATTTTGTGTCCCGCGATGTATACAAACAAAAAGAAAAAGGCATTGTCTCTCTGCTAGAAACAAACCCCACTTTTTTTGTCATCCCAGAGGGCGGCAGCAACCCGTGGGCAGTTGCAGGTTGTCAGGAGATCCTACAAGACAAGGATGACGTTTTTGACACCATAGCCATAGCAGTAGGTACGGGAGGTACCATGGCTGGGCTGGTGGCCTCTGCCAAGCCACACCAAGCCGTGGTGGGTTATCAGGTGGTAAACGATGTGGCTATCCCGCAGCAGATTCGTACTTTTGCAGGGCACGATCGCTGGACTTTGGACCCCACCCACAAAGTGTTGGGCTATGCCAAAACCCCACCCGAGTTGGTGCGATTTGCCATAGAGGTAGCACAGCAGACAGGCATCGTTCTTGATCCGCTCTACACAGGTCCTATGGTTTGGCGTATGGTGCAACAACTAAAATCGAATACTTGGACACACGGAACCCGCATTTTGGTCATTCACACGGGCGGACTTCAAGCCATCGCGGGTATCAACGCGCGCTTGGCCAGGCAAGGCAGTATGCTGCGTTGGCCTTGTTGAGCTTGCTTTGCTCTTGTGGGACAAAAAAAATCGTGTACTACGACCAAGCTCCCTCTGAAAAGTCCACAGAAAAATCCCGAAAATCAACAAAAAACACCCCCCCAAAACAAGCCTCTGAGTTGACTGCGGACCCCAACGAACGCTATATCGCCCAATATGCTGATATTGCCCGAGAGGAGATGAAAAAATTTAAGATTCCTGCCAGTATCACACTGGCGCAAGGCTTGCTAGAGTCTCAGTCGGGTCAGGGTGAATTGGCACTTAAGTCCAACAATCATTTCGGTATCAAGTGCAAACGCGAATGGAAGGGCCAACGTGTGTATCACGACGACGATGCACCTCAAGAATGTTTTCGTGCCTACAAGCATCCCAAAGACTCTTTTCGAGACCATTCGCTCTTCTTGGTCGATCGGGAGCGCTACGCCGATTTGTTTCGTCTCAAACAAGACGATTACAAAGGCTGGGCACACGGACTTAAAAAAGCAGGCTATGCCACCGATCCGCGTTATGCCTACAAGTTGATATCCTTGATAGAGCGTTTTTCGCTGTGGCGTTATGATGGTCGGAAAGCACCCAAACCCCAAACAGTTGACACCAATACCTATGTGGTTCAAAAAGGGGATACACTCTATAGCTTGTCCAAAAAATTTAAAGTCTCCGTGACCCAACTTAAAAAATCAAATGGTTTAACTTCGTCCGAAATTCAAGTCGGACAACGATTACGCATCCAACAATGAGGTACACACGCAGCAGCCAGCTCTTTCAACATGCACAAGAAGTCATCCCAGGTGGGGTCAACTCCCCCGTGCGCGCTTTTAAATCGGTTGGAGGCACACCGATTTTTATCGAAAAAGCCCAGGGTGCCTACCTACATGATGTAGACGGAAATCAGTACATCGATTTTATTTCCTCTTGGGGACCTTTGATTTTAGGACATGCCTATGCGCCTGTGGTGGAGGCAGTTCGGGAACAAGCCAAAAAAGGCACTTCTTACGGCATTCCTACCGCACTCGAAACCGAGATTGCGGAGCGTGCTTTGTCGATGGCACCCAATATGGACAAGATTCGTTTTGTCAATTCGGGGACAGAGGCCTGTATGAGCGCCATCCGATTGGCACGCGGGTTTACAGGCCGTGAGAAGATCATTAAGTTTTCGGGTTGCTATCACGGGCATTCCGATGCGTTTTTGATTCAGGCGGGAAGTGGCGCCGTAACTTTTGGCAGTCCCAACTCACCAGGTGTGACCAAAGGAACTGCCCAAGACACGCTGTTGGCACCCTACAACAACGTGTCTCAATTGGAAGAAATTTTTAAAGCCAACCCCGACCAAATCGCCGCGGTGATTTTGGAGCCTGTGGCTGGCAATATGGGCTGTGTGCCGCCCCAAGCTGGTTTTTTGGAGAGTGTGCGCCATTTGTGTACCACCCACGGTGCCATGCTGGTCTTTGATGAGGTGATGACCGGATTCCGCTTGGCCAAAGGCGGTGCCCAAGAACTATTGGGTGTAGATGCCGACATAGTGGCCTATGGAAAAGTCATTGGTGGCGGACTGCCTGTAGGGGCCTTTGCCGCCCGATCCGAAATCATGGCACAGTTGGCACCCGAAGGGCCTGTCTATCAGGCAGGAACCCTGAGCGGAAACCCGTTGGCCATGGCGGCAGGACTTGCTATGTTGACTGCCCTGGACGAGCAACCCGAAGTGTTTGACAGCCTTGCCAAAAAAACCGCCTATTTGCATAAGGGCATGGAGGCTGTGTTGTCCAAAACCTCGGTTGCCTATCAGATCAACCGGGTGGGTTCTATGTTGTCATTGCATTTTACCGACACCCCCGTGGTGGACTTTGACACCGCCGCCAAAGGCAACAACGATACCTTTACACGCTATTTCCACCATATGCTCGACCATGGGGTGTACTTACCGCCCAGCGCGTTTGAAAGCTATTTCCTAAACGACGCGATCAGCTATGAGGATTTGGACAAGACCCTGACGGCTTTTGAGGGGTTTGTACAAACGTTGTAAACCAGGCTAATAGCGAGATATATAGAATTGTTATTCCCGATGCTTTTGTTGCGTCTTTATTTTATATCTTTAAAGAGCTCAAATCTGATTATCATGAACCTCAAATGTTACTTACCCCTGATTCTTTTGTTTTTTTCGACAACACTCATTGCTCAAAACTATGGCTATACCATTTTTAAAGATGGTTGGAGTTTTTCAGGAACAGGTTTTTATTCTAGTAACACCAGTTTTATTGGTGGTAAGGCTGCCTATACGTGGAACGACAACTTCTCCACAGGAATGCGACTGGGGTTGTACAATACAGACACGATTTTTTCTGATGGTTATTCGTTGGCTCCCTTTGTTAGCTATCGCTTTTGGAATCTTGAGAACAATAGAAAAGTATTAAGTTTTGCTCTGAACACCCAATACGAAAGCATATTTTTTAGCGATTCGATTCCCAATCTCAATGCCATCAGCGTAGGCCCACAAGCCTCTTATCATTTCAACTGGCTCAATAACCAACAATTGACATTGGGAGCTGTTTGGTATTACTCGAATGTGGATTTTGATGACATCAACTATGAGGAAGGCACCTTTGGTGCGTTTGTTCGTTTCCGTGTAAACAATATGTTGATTATGCCTTCAATTCAAATCAGCACTCCTGAATTTACAGAAACCCAAACTGGATTTGGCTTGTCGGTAAGCTATGTAAATTAGGAGAGATAGACGCGCCCCCCGCTAGCGCAAGCCTGCCTGTCTGGCAGACAGGGCTCTGTCTTGTGCTATTTTTTAATAGTTTTTTGGCACGAGAGTGGACTTTCGCGCCAGCGGGGGTGTGTCTATAGGAATAAAGAAAAACCAGCGCTTAACCCAAAGGAGTTTTGAATTGCTTTTGAGTCATCTTCTGTCTTAGTGGATAATCTTCCATATCCTAATTCTAGGTTAATGCTTGTATTATCATTTAGGAAAAACCCTACACCAGCACGTACACTGTAATTAAATATTGTTAGGGTTGACTCATCGTCAGAATATGTTGAGGTGTATTTTTCTTTGTAGCTACCAATGCCACCACCAGCATGCAAAAAGGGTTTTATTTTTTTGGTGCCAAAATAATGCCGTATAAATAGTGAAAAAGAAAGGGTTGTTTCCTTAAGCTCGCTTTCATAATCGTAGTATTCTGAGTTAGTAAGCGATACAACAAGTTCTGATCCTAATACAAGGTTGTCTCTAATAAAGTATCCTGCATAGGGGTTCACGGAAAATCTCGTAATGCGTTCCTCTAAAATACTCACATTATCTACAACACTAGAATGTTCTATGACTCCAGCATTAAGTCTTGTTGAAGCACCAACTAAAAACTTTCCTTTTTCGGTCTGGGCAAATGAAATAAGGCCATTACAAAATAGTGTGATAGAGGTTATTAGATATAAGGTTTTTTTCATGGAATTTGGGTTTAATGGTTTTAAGAAATTGTTATAGCTTATGTTTAAAATCTCTGGCGCGCGTTTGCAACGCGTGACGAACCTTGTTTAAAATAGGTACGCGTCTTAGACCTGTCTGCCGACAAGGCAGACGCGCACCAGAGGGGCTGTGTTCATTATCAATTATCATCTAAATAGGTTCAGCAAAACCTATTCTGGTTATTCTATTGGTGCTTTGATCAAAGTGAATATATATAAAGCTATTACAACCATCACAAAATTGATAAATGATACTTTTAGTACCATTACTTCTTGTGTTAAAAACTACACTTCCCAATAGGCTAATATTATCTCCGATTTTTA
>JBMYKI010000027.1:0-14460 GCA_049595235.1 Flavobacteriaceae bacterium | reverse complement strand
GGGTTTTGTTGGATATACCTCCACCACTAAATTGTTTAGGAGATAAATCTATTCCTGAATAGATGGAAACTTCACTATCCTTTCCCTTTGAACTCTTCCCTCTAATTCTAACATAAAGAGGGTGTAATCCATCTGAATTAGATTGTCTTTTATTGAGTTTCAATGAAGTTTTCATTGACTCAAAATTAAATAAAAAAAATGAAATTGGGGACTGATATGGGGACTAAAAGAAAAGAGGAACTCGTAAGTTCCTCATTATCAATGGTTTATAAAACCTTTTAGTCGGGGTGGCAGGATTCGAACCTGCGACCTCCTGCTCCCAAAGCAGGCGCGATAACCGGGCTACGCTACACCCCGAAACGGAATTTAAACCGTGAACAATATTTCAATATGACAGCAAAATGCTGTTTTATTTCCGTAAAACGGTCTGCAAATATAGACCATTACACACGAATTGCAAATGGTTTTTTGGCTTGGTTGCATATGTTTACAAAGAAGTTGTTTTGTGACTTTAAAAACAGAAATGTAAATTCATAAGAAATAACAATCCTTGTTTTATAACTTTTGATAAGATTTACATCACATTTAAACGTATATGCCCTAATTTTACCCCTTTCAAATTAAAAAACACAATGCAAACCCAACCCTTAAAGACACTTATTATAGGTTCAGGCCCCGCAGGATATACGGCCGCTATTTATGCCTCAAGAGCTGATTTAAAACCTATTCTATATACAGGTATGGAACCTGGTGGGCAGCTTACAACAACCACCGAGGTTGATAATTTTCCGGGCTATCCAAATGGCGTAGATGGACCTACCATGATGGTAGAGCTGCAACAACAAGCCGAACGTTTTGGTACAGATGTTCGAATCGGAATGGCTACTTCCGTTGAGCTTGCCCATGAAGTTGGAGGAATACATCGTGTGACAATCGACAACGATAAAGTGATTGAAACAAAGACAATCATCATAGCTACTGGGGCTACTGCTAAATATTTAGGTTTGCCTAGTGAGCAACGTTTGCGTGGAGGAGGCGTGTCAGCTTGTGCGGTTTGTGATGGCTTTTTTTACAAAGGTCAAGAAGTTGCTATTGTTGGAGGTGGAGATACGGCTTGTGAGGAAGCTACTTATTTGGCCAACATTTGTACCAAAGTAACCATGTTGGTTAGGAAAGACCACATGCGTGCCTCTAAAGCTATGCAACATAGAGTCACCTCAACACCCAATATAGATTTGCGCTACAACACCGAAATCGATGAAGTGTTGGGCGGGCAGGTTGTTGAAGGATTACGTATGGTTAATAACCAGACTGGTGAAAAAGAAGAAATCGCCATTACAGGTCTCTTTATTGCTATAGGACACAAGCCCAACACTGACATTTTCAAAGGCCAGCTCGAAATGGATGATGCAGGATACCTTATTACTAAAGGAAAAACAACCCACACCAACATACCAGGTGTTTTCGCTTCTGGAGACGTACAAGACAAAGAATACCGGCAGGCTGTGACAGCTGCGGGAACGGGCTGTATGGCTGCTTTGGATGCAGAGCGCTATCTTGCTACCCTGCAGGTTTAAATAAACCCTGATACATATCGCAAGCCCACCCCAATGGTGAGCATAATAGATAGCATCCAAACACCCAACAGCAAAAGATGCCATCTGGTTGTATAGACTCTTTTTGGGTTAATAAGCCATTTGCCAAACATGAGTACATAAATCATTGGAACGGCACATACAATAAGCGTTGGAACCACCGCCCACCAAAGCGGAATGCCCATATGAACGATGTCAATGGGCGGCCAGTTTGGATCGCCCCAAGAAATGTTGAATAATTCGTAAAGCCCTATGGTAAAGAACGATATAAACAAAGAAAAAAGAGCTGCCAAGCTGATCACCACCAGGATGACCCCGAAAAATTTTGTTATATACCTGATAAGTTTGTGAAATGACTTGGAAAGTACATCATAAAATCTCTTTGATTTGGAGCGTATTTTTTGTTCTGCAGCCTCAAAATCAGTGTTTTTTACCCGTTGAGTAACCTCATCTATTCCTTCTTTAATTTTTTTTTCCAAGTTCGACACGTTAATGGGCTCCCCGCGCATCTTTAATTTTTCCGCGGCTGTATTAGCCTTTGAAAGTGCAATCCATAAAATGAGGTAAATTAATACAAAACCACCCCACGAGAACAAGCCCAGTAACAGCCATATCAATCGTACCCACTTGACCTCCAACCCAAAATAATGAGCTACACCCGCCGCTACACCGCTAAGTATCTTGTCATCGGGATCTCTAAACAATTTGCGTTTGTGAGTGTTGGTTTCTTCTTGACTTGGCTCCTCAGCGTCCATTTTAAAGGCACTGGGTTGCCCCATAATTTCTATAATATACCTCACATCTTCAATTGAGATGACTTGACGTTCATGTATGGCTCTTTCGTTAAAAAGCTCTGCAATTCGTGATTCGATATCTGAAAGAATTTCATCTCGTATGTTCTGATCTTGAAAATGGTTTTTAATTGCCTCAAGATATTGGTGTAGGTGCTCGTGTGCAGCTTTATCAATGATAAAATGTTGCCCACCAAGGTTAATATTTAGGGTTGTGTTCATGATGATTTTTGGTTATTTGTTAATAGCGCAACCGCTTGTTGAAGCTCTTCCCAGCCTGTGCCCAATGCATCCAGAAACAACCTGCCCTCGTTGGTTATCTGATAGTATTTTCTAGGTGGACCACTAGCAGATTCCTCCCATTCATATTCTAAAAAACCAGCAGTTCTCAACCGTGCCAAAAGCGGATAAAGTGTGCCTTCGACTACAATCATTTTGGACTCTTTAAGGTGATTCAGAATTTCTGTAGCATATTTACGCTCTTTGGCCAATACAGCCAAAATGCAATATTCTAAAACGCCTTTGCGCATTTGCGCTTTTGTGTTTTCTGGATTCATTGTTTTTCAAATATAATGTTTAAAAAGGTATTATGTATAACATAGTACTAAAAATTTTTAATGATATATTTGAAATGATGAAAATTACACCCAGTACAGTTTCCTGGTTTAGCCTTTTGAAATTGCCCTTGGTTTTTTTGAGTGGTATCCGTTTGAAAAGCATTCAAAATGGTACTTCTATTGTAGTAGTGAAACATCGTTGGATCAACCAAAATCCCTTCCGGTCTATGTTTTGGGCTGTGCAGGGGATGGCTGCTGAGTTGGCTTCAGGTGTTTTACTGTTAGATGCTATTGAGCAAAGAAAAGCACGCATTTCAATGTTGCTCACAAAAACCGAAGCAACCTTTTCCAAAAAGGCCACAGGACGTATTGTTTTTACATGTTCCCAAGGTCGCGAAGCAACTGCCTTGATCGATACGGCCATGCAGAGCCTTCAGGGAGAAGCAGCTTGGTTAGAATGTTCAGGCGTTGATGCCAAAGGGCAGCAGGTTTGTCATTTTAAATTTTATTGGTCCGTAAAGTGTAAGAATTAACATTTTTACAACATTTTTAGCTCCCTTTTTTTCTTTAATTTGATGGGTAATTAAGTCCTATGTCGTCCTCTATGTTGTCCTACGCTAAGACCTTACTCCAAAAGGTCAGTTTTGACCCCTATTTGTTTAGGAAAGAGTTGCAAAAAGCCACCCTTTACCTATTGCCGCATGAATATATTGCTTTAAAAAAATGGATAAAGAATGAATTGGCCAAACAGGTACAAAACCCTAACGCGCTGATGTATTTTTTGGACTGACAATTTTTATGTCTTCAAAGGCGATAGCGGCCCGTACAATCCCGTTAATGAGTTGATGCAAAGCATCTATAATTTGTAGCTTGAGTTTGTTTTCGTGATAGACCATACTGATAGCGCGTGCGGGTGCTGGCGCTACAAAATTTCGTAAGTTCTTTTGATCATTTCCTGACATGGTTTTGCTATGCAGATAGGGAAGTAAAGTAATACCCATTCCTTCATTTGATAGATGTACCAAGGTTTCAAAGCTTCCGCTTTCTATGGTAAAGTTTTTATCCTCTTTTTCTGATTTATTAGGACAGAGGTTGAGTACATTATTCCGAAAACAATGCCCGTCTTCCAACAGAAGTATATTTTCATTGGATAAATCTTCAGGGGTAATCTCGTGCTTTAGGTGCAATTCTGAAGCAGGTGTTATATAGGCCATAAAGGGTTCATAATACAACACGCGTTCCAGTACCTTATCTTCATTTAAAGGGGTTGCCGCAATGGCTGCGTCCAATGTGCCTTCACGAATACGCTCTAATAATTGTTTGGTATTGAGTTCTTGTATTTGTAGCTGTAAGTCAGGGTATTTATTAGTGATATTGCGCAAAAACATGGGTAGTAGGGTGGGCATTACAGTAGGAATGATACCCAAACGAAAGACACCACCAATATGGCCTTTTTCCTGTTCCACAATATCTTGCATACGTTCAGATTCGGCAACCACTTGCATAGCCTGTTGAATGATTTTTTCACCAACAGCGGTGAGCGCAATGGGTTTTTGGCTTCGATCAAAAATGAGAATATCCAATTCTTCTTCAAGTTTTTGAACTTGCATGCTCAAGGTAGGCTGGGTGACAAAACATTTTTCGGCTGCTACCGTAAAATTTTTATGTTCTGCCAAAGCAATACAATATTTTAGTTGGGTGATGGTCATATCAGTATGAACATTATCTGTTTATAAATATGCGCAAATTAGTTTGGAATGACAACTACCTTCATTCGAACGTTGTCTTTGGGCCATTCACGTTTGTCAGCAGGCAGGTTGGCGATGATATCAACCACATCCATTCCTTCAACCACTTGGCCAAAGACAGTATAGTTTCCGTCCAGATGATAGGCACCAGGTGTTTTTTGTACAATAAAAAACTCGTAGGGAGACGCCAGGCGGTGCGGATTCTCGATTTCACTACTCGGCATAGATACTGCTCCTCGGTGGTGTCGTAGGCCATTTTTGGTGTCTGGAGGCAATAGGTATTTGCCAATTGCCCTTCTCTTTTTTGAAGTACTCAATTGGTCCGAATTACCACCTTGAATGATAAAATCTTTGACAATTCTATGAAAAAAAGTACCGTCGAAATAGCCCTTTCTTGTGAGGTAAATAAAATTGGCGCGGTGGTAGGGCGTTTGCTGGTGTAGTTTGATAATGATGTTGCCATATTGGGTTTCGATACGGACCTTGTCAGCAGCATCTTTTTGAGCGTAATCAAAGAAGAAGGGTATGGCATTGTCGTCGGTTAATACAAATTCTTTTTTTGGAGCAGGTTGAATAGGTGTTGGTTTTTCGGTATTTTGGGGCTTTTCAACCACTTGGGAACGGGGTTTGGAGGTACATCCCAAAGCCAACCCCACAATTAAGATACTATAAAAGAGCAGATGCAGTTTCATGAGTTAATAAATCTCATTCCAAAAATACAAGAAATCAAACTTCCTGGATTAAAAGCGCAGCTCAAAATGGCACCACCTGGCAGGGCTCAACTATTGAGGCAAACCTCCGAAACTCCTCGAAAAGCAGCGGTAATTTGTTTGTTGTATCCAGATAAAGATCAGCGTGTTCACTTTTGCTTAATAAAACGCGCTCCCTATCCTGGTGTACATTCTAATCAGGTAGGTTTTCCCGGTGGTCAGCTCGATGATTCGGACAAATCCCTTTGGGAAGCAGCATTGCGTGAATTGCACGAAGAGTTGGGTTTGGTTTCGGCAGATGTGTTTCAGGTCAAAAAATTAAGCCCGCTATATATTCCTCCAAGTAATTTTTGGGTACAACCTTTTTTGGGTTTGTTTAAAAAAAAACCCGTGTGGATGCCAGACCCCGAAGAAGTCAGTCAAGTTATTGAGGTTCCGCTACATTCTTTTTTGTATGATGTAGATCCTGTCACTACGCTAATAGAGTCCTCTGGCCGCACTGTTGATGATGTACCTGTATATCCTTTAGAAGGTTATAAGGTGTGGGGCGCTACGGCCATGATGTTGGCAGAGGTCAAAGCGCTTTTAAAGGGTGCATGAAATCGTATATGTTCATTACATTAGCAAAAAAATTATTCTTGCTAAGAAAAAACCCTTTTGGCCATTATGATATTGTGAAAACTTGGTTGATTCGCTCTTTGGGCGCACTAAGTCATAGACGTTATCAAGGTTTTAACAGATTGAAGATAGAAGGTTCGGAAATCATAAAAAATCTCCCCGATAAAAATGTATTGTTTGTTTCTAACCATCAGACCTATTTTGCGGATGTGGTGGCTATGTTTCATGTGTTTAATGCCAGTTTGTCGGGTAGGGTAGACACGCTCAAAAATTTCGGTTATTTATGGAAGCCCAAATTGAATATATATTTTGTTGCAGCCAAAGAAACGATGAAATCAGGTCTCTTACCCAGAATATTGGCCTATGCGGGTTCAATTTCTATTGAACGTACTTGGCGTAGTAAAGGCCAAGATATCAATCGTCAAGTGAAGTTGAGTGACATTTCCAAGATTGGCATCGCACTGGATGATGGATGGGTCATTACCTTTCCTCAGGGAACCACCACACCATTTAAACCCATCAGAAAAGGAACAGCACACCTGATTAAAACATTCAAACCCGTCGTAGTTCCTATTGTTATAGATGGCTTTAGACGTTCTTTTGACAAAAAAGGATTGTTTATAAAAAAAAGAGGGATTCTCCAGTCTATGGAAATCAAAGCTCCTTTGGAAATTGATTATGACAACGAAAGCATAGATGAAATCATCGAGAAAATTGAGTTTGCGATAGAACAGCACCCTTCCTTTTTGAAAGTCATTCCTGAAAAAGAACTCAATGCCTACGAGGCCAATAATAAAAACAGAGAATGGTCTTAGCTATTCAATCACAGCGGCGCAGCTAATGCGGGCGCCAGCAGCCCCTGAGGGTTGTGACACAAAATCATCAGCACCTTGATGCACTATTACAGCTTTACCTAAGATGTTTTTGGTTTCATCTTCACAACCTATACACCATTCATCTGTATCAAAAGAAATACTTCCCAGGCTATCAGCCCCCACTTCAAAATTACCTATATCTCCTTTGTGGTAGCCCGTCTCGTCTCCCCAAGCACCATGAGGGGCAAAGGTGGGGTTCCAGTGGCCTCCTGTTGAAGTGCCGTCTTCAGCAGAACAGTCTGCTTTCTCGTGAAGATGAATGGCATGTGTGCCGGGCGTAAGACCTTCTAACTCAGCTTCCATATAGACACGGTTGTTGATTTGCGTAAAGACGATTGTGCCTGAAACATTAGAGTTGCTTTTGGGGTCAACCTCCAAAATCAAAACAGGCAAGTTGCTACAACCAACGAGGGTAATTAAAAAAATTAGAGAATACAATAAAGATTTCATAGCGGTATAAATATGATCAATAAACATGTATATGATACGCTAAATTTACCACTATAATTTAAATTGCTGATATTTGACTTTGAAAAAGAAAAATATTGAAACGATTCCTTTATCTGTTATTACCCTTTGGGCTATTGCTAGGTTCTTGTGGGGTGCGTTACCAAACAACTGTCTTTAAGCCAGACCCCAATCCACTGGATTACACCATCAAAAAACATTGGGCAGTGCTTCCAGAGTTACCCCCTAAGGTTTTGGATACTTTCGGGCCTATAAAGGTTAAAAACCCTGTAGATATATTTTTTGTGTATCCTACCATTTTTGATGACAAAAAAGACAACCGTTGGAATGCATCACTTCAAGATGCAGCGCACTTAAATGAAGTTTTAAATACCACGATAAAGTACCAAGCATCGGCTTGGTTGGGCTTGGGTAATTTGTATGTGCCCTTTTATCGGCAGGCGCATATTCGATCTTTTCGTGAGAACTTTAAAAATCAGGGCGGCGATGCAGCTTTAGACTATGCATATCAGGATGTAAAAAATGCTTTTGAATACTATTTAAAACACCTAAACAATGGTCGACCGATTGTATTGGCTTCTCATAGTCAGGGAACGCTACATACAGCACGTTTGATTCAAGAATTTTTTGATGGCAAGCCTTTGCAAGACCAGCTGGTTGCCGCTTATTTGGTGGGTATTGGCATTCCAAAGGATGCGTTTTCAAACATTCCGCTAATGGAGCGCCCTGACCAAACAGGTGGTTTTGTGTCTTGGAACGCCTACAAGAAAGGAAAATTACCAAAACGCTATGATACCTGGTACAAAGGGAAGGCTACTACAAATCCTGTCACATGGGATGACGGTCTAACCTCTGATTTTGAAGATCACAAAGGTGTTTTTTACTCGGACTTGAATGTCTATCCAAAAAGTCTGGAAGTGACCGTAAATGATGGGATGTTATGGGTTAGCCTGCCAAAAATTCCAAACAGATTTTGGCTTTCTTTTGTCTCTAATTACCATTTTGCAGACATCAACCTTTTTTGGGAGGACATTCGTCAAAACACTCAGCTTAGAATCGATAGCTATTTGAAAAAAAATTAAGGGCTTTCAGGTGCCAATTCAACGTGCATACCCTCTAAATCAGGGGTAAGGTGTATTTGACATCCCAAACGTGAGTTTTCTTGTACAAAATAGGCTTCGTCCAGCATGGCTTCTTCGTCTTCATTGCGTTCACCAAAATGTTGATGGGTATGCACATAAACCTGACAAGAGGCACACATAGCCATCCCTCCACACACGCCTTCTACGGGAAGTTCATAACTTTTACAAAGCTCCATCAGATTCATATTCATGTCTGTGGGTGCTAGTAGTTCATGATCTGTTCCCAATCGGTCTGTTACTTTTATGGTAATGTCACTCAATGCTTTTGGTCTTATTGGATTTAGTCAAAACCTTGTACGCCTTGTACAGTAGTATATTTTAATGTAAACTTTTTGTCAGGGTTTATGATTTTGTAGGCAGTCTGGACTGCTAGCGTGGCTTCGTGAAACCCACATAAAATCAACTTGAGTTTGCCGGGATAGGTATTAACGTCTCCTATGGCGAAAATACCAGCTCTATTGGTTTGATAATCAAAAGTATCTACCACGATGGCATTTTTGTCGATATCAAGCCCCCAATCACCGATGGGTCCTAACTTAGGTGAGAGCCCAAACAAAGGAAACCATAGTTTGGTGTCTATGGAAATAGTTTCGGTTTTGCCTTCGACAACCACGCGCTCCAAAGCGTTGTTGCCTTTGAGATGTTTGACTTCTGAAAAAGTATACATTTTAAGCTTACCTGCTTTTTCAAGTTCATAGGCCCTGCTCACAGAGTCTTTGTGGGCCCTAAAGCGATCGCTGCGGTGCACCAAATGAACAAAACCGTTTTTTTCAGCAAAATAAATCGCCCAATCGAGTGCAGAGTCACCACCACCAGAAATTACCATTTCTTGACCTTCGTATTGATCTGGGTCTTTTACTATGTAATGGACGCCGCTATCTTCATAGTCAGTAAGATTTTCAATCAGAGGTTTTCTGGGCTCAAAACTTCCCAATCCACCAGCGATCATGACCACTGGGGCTTGGTGTTGGGTGCCTCTAGAGGTGGTAACCAAAAAAGTCCCATCATTTTGTTTTTCGATGGTTTCTGCGCGCTCACCGAGAGTAAACCCAGGTTTGAACGGTGCTGCTTGTTCCATCAGCTTGTCTACCAATTCACCTGCCAGTACACTCGGGTATCCAGGAATGTCATATATAGGTTTCTTAGGGTATATTTCAGACAACTGACCTCCTGGCTGTGGAATGGCATCAATTAGGTGACAATGCAACTTCATTAGTCCAGCTTCAAAAACAGCAAAAAGTCCTACCGGACCTGCTCCCACAATAATTATATCGGTTTTAATCATTTTGTTGAATCAATTTTTCAGTGGCTTTGTTCATCGCGTCCAATTTGTACTGAAAGTCACCTTTTAATTGGCCGCGGTAAATGTATAATTTATTGAGCATTTCATCGATTTCTTCAGGCAAAAAAGCTTCCAGCCATTGACGGAATCTTTTTGCAAATGTAGGAGACTTTCCATTGGTGGATATGCCCACCTTTAGATTGCCTTTGGTGACAATACTACCCATGTAAAAATCACACAAGGGCGGATTATCTGCCACGTTGACAAGTATGTTACGTTTGCGACAATCTTCAAACACTTGTTGGTTTACTTTGGGCTGGTCTGTAGTGGCAATTGCAAGATGAAAACCAGATAAAAAATTCTGGTCATACACCCCCGAAATATATTTTACACCGTGGGCATTCATGCATGTTTCGGTTTCGGGTCTTAACATGGGGCTCAAGACCGTCACCTGACTGTTTGGGGAGGACTTAAACAAAAATGTCAGCTTTTCTAATGCCACATAGCCACCTCCGACTATAAGAATGCGCAATTGTTGTGTTTTTAAGAATATGGGGTACAACTCGTTGCTCATAACATCGCTTCTTTTTTCTTAATTTGATCCATGAGTTTGCACACACCGTCTTTGACTGCATTTCCTACAATAATTAGTGCAGGACTGCCCAAGCCCGCCTCTGCTACGTCTTGAACTACATGACCCAAATCAGATACGATATGTCGTTCATTGGACATGGTGCCATTTTGAACAATCGCTACAGGATGGTGAGCGGGTTTGTGTATTTTAAAAGCATGAATGATCTCCTCTAGGTGAGTCATACCCATAAAAATTATTACCGTTGCGCTCGATTGCGCAGCTAGTGCAATATCTTCAGAAACACTACCATCACAGGTGTGCCCCGTGGTAATCCAAAGACTTTCATAGGCACAGCGGCGTGTAAGTGGTATTTGATGTGCTGCAGAGATTCCTGAATAAGAGGAAATACCAGGAATCATTTCTGTTTCAACACCCATGAGTTGTGCGTATTCAATTTCCTCAGCCGAACGCGCAAAAATACCCACATCGCCTCCCTTGAGCCGTACGACTTTGTTGCCCTCTTTGGCAAAGCCTACGGCAAGGGTGTTGATTTCGGTTTGATTGTAAGAATGATGCCCTTTTCGCTTTCCTACGAATATTTTTTTAGCCCTATCACTATGATCTAACAATGCCGAGTTTACCAACGCGTCATACAAAATGACATCCGCGGTTTGTAAGGCCTGCAGACCTTTGAGTGTTAGTAAATCTGGGTCTCCGGGACCTGCACCTACAAGAACAAGACTTCCTTTGTTATGCATTGCTTTTCGATTTAATCCATATCAGCACTTGTTTGGCTTGGGCTAGATAGGTTTCCGCAAATGCTTTGTTAGGGCTTTGCTGGTTGATCGCTTGCACTGCCATTTCAAAACGTTGACCATATGCGGTTTTAAAATCAGAAAAATGTGTATCAAATGCTTCTATGATAGACTGATGTGAGTTGATTTTCGCCTGTACGGTGGTCAGTAAGGCTTTTGCCGCACGAATCTGAGCTGCATAAGCATAATAGACGCTGTTTGACCACAGTTGGGAATCAAAGTTTGTTATGGCTTTTTCCAAATGTTCCTCCGCATCAAACAAGAGGGTTTGTACCAAATCAATCGCTACGCCTGCACACTCTCCAATCCCTATAGCTTTCTGATATTGATTTTCATTGCCCCAATCGATAAAATCAGATGGATTTAAGTGGGTTGCATCACTTAAATGTTTGAGGTGTTGATAGAAATAGTCAGAGCCTTTGCGTTGATAATAAGTACGGAAAGTTTCGTTTTCGAGGTGATGTTCTTGAAAATCATTGAGCAGCCACCGCAACACATCGGGTGTTCTTTTAGAGGGAACTTTGAGCACCTTATCAGCAAACAATCCATCTCCGTCACCAAGTAATCCACCTCCTAAGAGGATTTGGGTTGCAGGGGCTATTTTTCCGTTAGATTTAACTGTCATGCCCTGAAAGCCGATGTCAGCAATCGTGTGTTGGCCACAGGCATTCATACAGCCGCTTATTTTGATAGAAATTTGGTGCGCTTCTATAACGGATGCATATTCATTTTCAATCATTTCTTGGAGTTTATTGGCCAACCCCATACTGCTGGCAATGCCAAGGTTGCATGTGTCTGTGCCTGGGCAAGCTACGATGTCGTTGATGCGCTCGAACCCGGGACGGTTCAATCCTATTTTATCTAGGGTTTCGTAAAGCGCAGCTACATTTTCTTTTCTAACAGATCGAAGTAAAACCCCTTGGTTGGGGGTAAATCTGCCTTCTTCACCACAAAAATGTTCCATTATGTCAGCCAAGGCACGAGCGGTTTCAGAAGATATATCCCCGGTTTTTATACACAATCCCACCGACACAAGTCCGTTTTGTTTTTGAGCTTGTACATTGGTTTTGTACCACAAACCATAAGCTTTACTTTCTACGTCATTATTGGGCGCATACACATCTGTGCTGTCAATTTTGTGTAGACGGTATTGGATAGGATAAACGGTGTTTGGTAATTCTTTTAGGGTGTTCTCAACATGATTCACAAAAACATCATACCCCATTTCTTTGATCAGAAATTTCAGTCTTGCTTTGTTCCTTCGGTTGCGTTCTCCATAACGGTCAAAAACACGAATCACAGCCTCGCTCAATGGGATGAGCTGCTCTGCAGGTATAAAATCGCGTAGGCAATCTGCTGCTTTGGGCTGGGATCCAATCCCGCCACCAACAAGGACTTTGAATCCATATCTTCCGTCTTTAATTTTGGGTATAAAGCCCAAATCATGAACAAATGTCAATGCATGGTCTTTGTCCGAACTCGAAAAAGCCACCTTAAACTTACGTCCCATATCTTGGCAGATGGGATTTCGTAAAAAATAGGTGTGAAAGGCATGTGCATAAGGGGTGACATCGAAAGGTTCGTCTAAATCAATTCCCGCATAAATAGATGCAGTGATATTGCGAACTGTATTCCCACAGGCTTCACGCATGGTAATATGGTCTTTCTCCAACTCGGCCCATAGTTCAGGAGTTCTGTCCAGATCTACATAGTGGATTTGGACATCTTGACGCGTGGTAATATGCAAATTGCCATTGGAGTATTCGTCGGATACGGCTGCGATGCGTCGCAGTTGGGCAGCTGAAAATTTCCCGTAAGGAATTTTGATGCGAACCATCTGTACTCCTTGTTGGCGTTGCCCATAAACACCTCTTGCCAGTCTGAGACTTCTAAACTTCTCTTCGTCTATGGTGTTGTTTTTGAATTGAAATATTTTTTTTTCTAATTCTATGATATCCTGTTCAACGACAGGGTTTTCTATTTCTGTACGAAAACTTTTCATAACTTATTTTATAAAACCAACACCAGCGGTATTGTTGGTTTGTGCATCAATCAAGATAAATGCACCTAATTTTTGATTTGTTTTATAAGATGTGTGTACCAAGGGCTGGGCAGTAACTAGCTCGACCCCTCCAATATCGTTGAGTCCCAATGAGGACGCCTCATTCTCTACAATTGCATCTAAGTCTACACGAGATTGGACACTTCGAATTTTGGCTTGTGTGCGTTGAACACCCAGTTGTACCCAATATTTACTTCCTGGAACCAAGTCTGTATTTTGCATCCAGCACACGTTGGCCTTGAGCTCTTTGGATGGTGTACTGGTATTGTCAGTCCCACATATGGTATTACCTCTAGAAGCATCTACCTCATCTTCAAGCAACAAGGTTGCGCCTTCACCTTGTTGTACGGATGCGACAGGAACACCATACTTCTCTATGGATTTAATTTTGCTTACCCTGCCACTGGGCTGTACAACAACAGCATCTCCCACCTGGAAACCACCTGAGTTTACCTTTCCGGCAAACCCTCTGTAATCATGGTGGGTTTCTGTTTTGGGCCGAATTACATATTGTACTTGCAAGACATTTTCCGCTTCTTTTTTGCTGTCTGTGGGTAGCTCTTCAAGTACTTGGAGTAAACTTTTCCCCTCATACCAGTCCATGTTGGATGACGGTTGTGCTACATTGTCCCCTTTGAGTGCTGAAATAGGCACAAAAGTGCGTGTGGTAGGTTGGGCTTCTGCAGCTTCCATCCAACGTGTGATGTCTTGTCTGATTTCCTCAAATCTTTTTTGGTCAAAATCAACCAAATCCATTTTGTTGATGGCAAACACCAAGTGTTGAATACCTAGCATTTGGGTGATATAGAGATGCCTCTTGGTCTGCTCTATCATACCCTTACGACCATCAAGAAGCAAAATGGCAGCCTGTGCGGTGGATGCCCCCGTAACCATATTACGGGTGTATTCCACGTGCCCTGGGGAGTCAGCAATGATAAACCTTCTTTTAGGGGTTGAGAAAAATATATTTGATACATCTATGGTGATGCCTTGCTCTCTTTCTGTTAACAAACCGTCTGTAGCCAATGAAAGATCTAGATAGTCAAAACCCCGTGCTTTACTTTTTTGACGAATGTGCGCCAATTGATCGGTTTTTAAAGACTTGGTTTCGTAAAGTAAGCGCCCAATAAGCGTACTTTTTCCGTCGTCGACACTTCCTGCGGTTGCTATTTTGATGAGTTCCATAATTAAAAATATCCCACTTTTTTACGTTCTTCCATGGC
>JBMYKI010000026.1:0-14727 GCA_049595235.1 Flavobacteriaceae bacterium | reverse complement strand
TATTAGGTGCCAATGTGGTACTAACCGCATCTACTAAAATTATTGATGTTACAGGAGATGATCCTGTCGAAACCAAAGGAGTAGTTCCTGCGCGCTCGGTAGTCATTCCGGGTAGCTACACCAAAAGATTCCCCGCTGGGGACTTTCAAGTGCCTTGTGCGCTCATTATAGGTAAACGCAAAGAAAGTACCAACAAAAAAACGTCTTTGAACGATGCCCTTCGCACCTATGATGTTTCTGTCTAAAAGGAAAAATTAAGGCTGTAAATAGCTTATTTTTGTTCCATCTATGGAACTAGACCACGCCATCAAAGTTTTGCAACAGAAAGGCAGTTTGCTCTATCCGTCCGATACGGTATTGGGACTAGGATGCGATGCAACTGATGAATCCGCTGTAAAGCAAATTTTTAGGATAAAAAAAAGACCCCTTGGAAAGGCACTCATTGCTTTGGTGGCTGATATGGACATGTTGTCTATCTATGTAGAAACAATCCCTCAAGCTGCCAAGACCTTACTGGCAAATACTACAGAACCTACAACCATCATTTATCCTGCTGTAAAAAACATGGCCCCATCGGCTATTGGCAAAGATGGGTCTATGGCCTTTCGAATCCCTCAGCCCGGCTTTGCCTTGGATTTGGTCCGAGGTTTTGCAAAGCCCATCATCAGTACTTCCGCAAACTTGAGCGGCGCACCCATTCCAGAATCATTGGATGATGTTGAGTCCGAGCTTTTGGCACAGGTTGACTATGTTGTACCTTTGTGTGCAGCATCAAACAGTACCCAACCCTCCAAATTGGTGTTGATCAAACCCAACGGAGAAACACAGATAGTAAGATCGTGACACCTGACTTAGACATACAAAAAGCGCTCAAACCTCCTATCTTCAAACAAATTGGAGAGGTCGCCGAGAAATTGGACACCCGAGCTTATGTCATTGGCGGCTATGTACGCGATGTGATTCTTAAACGCAAAGCCCCCAAAGACGTGGATATTGTATGTGAGGGCAGTGGAATTGCACTCGCCAAAGCGGTTTCAAAAAGCCTTGACAACACCAGTAAGGTACAGGTGTTCAAAAATTTCGGAACCGCCATGCTTAAGGTAGGCGAATGGGAACTCGAGTTTGTAGGCGCCAGAAAAGAGAGCTACCGAAGTGACAGTCGAAAACCTATCGTAGAAAACGGTACTTTGGAAGACGATCAAAAGCGGCGTGACTTTACCGTCAATGCACTTGCCGTGGCGCTTAATCCCGATGAATTTGGGCATTTTATCGATCCTTTCAACGGGCTTAAAGACATGGAAAATCAATTGTTGCGCACACCATTAGAGCCCGAACAAACCTATACAGATGATCCTTTACGGATGTTGCGCGCCGTTCGGTTTGCCGCACAACTGAATTTCAAAATCGAAAGTACCTCACTCAAGGCCATAAGTAAACTCAATGACCGTTTGGATATTTTATCCAAAGAACGGATCGTAGACGAGTTGCACAAACTCATGAAGACGCAAAAGCCATCAATAGGCTTTTTGTTGTTAGAAAAAACAGGACTGCTAAAGCCTATTTTACCCGAACTCATCGCCCTAAAGGGGATTGAAGAAGTAGAGGGGCAGCGTCACAAAGACAATTTTTACCATACACTAGAGGTGGTTGACAACATCTGTAAAACCACTGACAACCTATGGCTTCGTTGGGCCGCTTTGTTGCATGACATCGGCAAGGCACCCACCAAAAAATTTAGCAAAAAAGTGGGGTGGACTTTTCACGGGCATGAATTTGTAGGTGCCAAGATGGTATATAAACTCTTTAAGCGCCTAAAAATGCCCCTTAATGATAAGATGAAATATGTTCAAAAGTTGGTATTTATGAGTTCCCGACCTATTGCTGTTTCTGAAGACATGGCCACAGATGCCGCTGTGCGTAGATTGGTTTTTGATGCCGGTGATCACATCGATGACTTACTCACCCTATGCCAGGCAGACATTACCACCAAAAACCCGCGTCGTTTTAAAAAATACCATGAAAACTTCGAAAAGGTGCGCCAAAAAATCATAGATGTTGAAGAAAGAGATCGCATACGCAACTTCCAACCCCCTGTCGATGGTGCTGAAATCATGCGTACTTTTGGTCTACAACCATGCCGAGAGATTGGCATTTTGAAAGAATACATCAAAGAAGCTATTCTAGAGGGAAAAATCCCCAACGAATACAAGGCAGCACACGCTTTGATGCTCGAAAAAGCCGCTGAACTAGGACTTCAAACCACATCATCATGAACCAAAGGATTCTCAACTGGAACAAATGGGCGCTTATATCAGTGTATCTGGTGATACTGGCCGGCTCTGTGGTTCGAATGACCGGAAGCGGTATGGGATGTCCCGACTGGCCCAAATGTTTTGGATATCTAATTCCTCCTACCGAGCGCAGCCAACTCGACTGGAAACCCAGCACAGACTACAAAAAAGGCAACGTTATCATTGTAGATGAAAGTTTGCGTGTGGCTGTCAAAGACTTTGAAAGTGGTCTTGTGTACGAGCCAGACCTATGGGAACCCTACACCAAACACGATTACGCCAAGTTTGACGCGGCCCACACTTGGATTGAGTTTATCAATCGCTTATTGGGGGCCTTATCGGGATTGTTCGTTTTAGGGCTATTTGTACAGAGTTTGGCACTTATCAGACAAAAACCTATTGTGTCCTTGTTATGTTTTCTAGCCGTAGCCGGTATGGGGTTTCAGGCATGGTTGGGCAAAACAGTTGTAGACTCTAATCTATTACCTACAAAAATTTCAATCCATATGGCGATGGCATTGGTCATTATTGGGCTTTTATTGATTGTACGTGCACTTTGTAAGCCCATGGGCTTGGCCAAAAAGCCTTCCTCAGTATTGATGTATTTGATAGGATTTGCTTTCGTTTTAACCATTGCCCAGTTTGTCTTGGGTGTCCAAGTCAGACAGTTTGTCGATGTACAAATCCAAAAATGGGGCTATGAACAAGCAGCGCTTTGGCTACAACACCCAAAATTGGATTTCTATATCCATCGCTCGTTATCGATTCTCGTGGTGTTGGTCAATGGCTGGATCTTTTTTAAAGTACGACAAGAAGGATTGGCTGAGAAATATATTCGCTGGATATTGGGTTTTGTATTGGTCGAAATTCTATTGGGGATTGCTATGTTTTACATTGACTTTCCGTGGGGCAGCCAACCCTTACACTTACTGATTGCTACGCTGTTGTTTGGCGTACAAGCCTATTGGATACTACGAATAAATACAAAAAAATATGATCTATCGATTTAGAATGATCCTTGATGCCGAGGAAGATGTTTTCAGGGATATCGAATTGGAACAAGACAATACTTTTGAAGACCTACACAATGTCATTCTGCAGTCTTTTGGCATCGACGGCCACGAAATGGCTACCTTTTATCTGAGCGATGAAGACTGGAACCAAGGAGAAGCCATTGCCCAAGCCGACCTGTTTGATGAACCTTGTAGATTGATGGCAGACACCCTACTGCAGGATGTCTTTTCAGAGGAACAAAAAAATGCCCTTTATATCTATGATTTTCTAAACATGTGGACTTTTTTCGTGGAGTGCATGGAAGAGGCCGAGTCGGTAGTTGGTACTTCATATCCGAATTTGGTCTTCAGTCATGGACAGCTACCTGCCGAGCCACCTCCAAAACGTTTTGAGGACAACTCAGATAATGAACAAGAGGAAGATTCTGATGAATGGGATGAAGCCTGGGGAGATGACGTGAATGAGGAGTGGTATTAGTCAGCTACTTCGCAACATCTCGTGGTGCTCGTAATTGCGCTTGACAAATTCAAAAGCGGCGCGCATAATTCCGCCCATATTGTAACTATTTTTAAAGTTTTTGTCTGGAATATATGCATGTATTTCAGCCTTAAGCTGACTCACATTTTCAGGACTTGAAAGCTCATCTTTTAGCATGCACTTTAAAAGTTGGGTCAGGCGACCCTCGGTACTCAATATTCGCTTGGCTACAATAGAGCGCTCCTCAATTTTATACTGATCTACCGCATTTTTGTCAAGATGGTTACGAACCAACTCCACCATAGGGAAATTCTCCTTAAAAAACTGTGGACGATATACTTTTAATTTGGCTTCATAAGACTGCTGATCGAAGTCGATCGCCCGAATTTTATACACCACCTGATCAAAATCATGGGTGGGCACGATCACATAGTTGTAGGCACGCATATCGCCTAGCAAACGAATCATACAGCGTTCATTGAATTTGACAAACTCCTTGGCAATTTGACTTTTTTCACTCTTACTACACTTTGGCAAATGATCTTTGATAAACTCATCACCCGGAATACCCGCAATATGTTCCTCTATCAAAGTGTTTTCGCACACCAAAAAGTTTAAGTTGTAGGGAGACAACATATGCTCCACTTCCAATCCGTATGCGCGAGACGCATCGGCTTTTTTGACATAGAAATAGGTGAAATTGTCGTTGAGTATATTTCTAATTTTAATGCGAAAAGGCTTGGAGTTTCCAAAGGTGCAATAGTCAATGGCATCCACATTGAGAAATCCAAAATTATGGGTGCTACCATCGGAAAGCAGCAATGTATAAATACGTTTGAGGTTTTCATCAATCTCCACTCGCTCCGAATCATTATAAAAAACACGCACCCACAGACTGTCATTGTCGTGTTTGTCCATCACAGCTACAGAACCTGAAAAACGCAACAAATCCTCGTAATTGATCGGCAATTGGATGGTACGGTTGTAGTGATCCAAATAGTCTCTTAAAAATGGACTTATCGGATAGGTGGGTTTTTTCTTGGAAATCAGTTTTTCCTCAGTGGCCATAACACAAATGTACAGGGTTTTGTAACATAAGTTGTCATAAAGCGTTTTGATAATAATAGAATTGATATTTTTAACAAACCGAAAATAAGCCATTGACTACCATTCTACACGTTGATAAATTGTCCAAAAAATACGGTCGTGTACAAGCCGTAAGCGACTTGAGTTTCTCTATCAAAAAGGGTCATATTTACGGAATATTGGGTCCCAATGGAAGCGGAAAATCTACCACTTTGGGTATGATTCTCAATGTGGTCAACCCCACATCGGGTAGCTACCATTGGTTTGACGGAACTACAGATGCCCATCAAGCCCTCAAACGCATTGGTGCCATCATAGAAAGACCCAATTTTTATCCCTATATGACAGCCATCCAAAACCTGAAACTGGTATGTCTGATAAAAGAAATTGACCCAGAGGTAATCGAGGAAAAACTAAATTTAGTAGGTCTTTTAGAACGAAAAAACGATACGTTTAAAACCTTTTCATTGGGAATGAAGCAACGCCTGGCCATTGCCTCCGCCCTACTCAACAACCCAGAAATCCTGATTCTGGATGAACCCACCAACGGTCTTGACCCGCAGGGGATTTACCAAATCAGGGAAATCATACAAAAAGTAGCCGCACAAGGCACAACCATACTGCTGGCCTCTCACCTGCTAGACGAGGTCGAAAAGGTATGTACACACGTGATTGTACTACAAGAAGGCGTACGCCGCTATGCAGGAAGTGTCGATGCGCTTACTGCCAGTCACGGCTATTTTGAACTTGCCTCGTCAGACACGGAACAGCTAACCAAATTGCTAGAAAATCACCCCGATGTGTCAGAGATAAAACACAAAGAAGAGTTGGTATGGGCCTACCTCAACAAAGAAGTCGATGCAGAGGCTATGAGCCGTTGGTTGATAGAACATCAATGCATTCCGACCCATTTGGTAAAAAAGCAGGAACGTTTGGAGACCCAGTTTTTAGCCCTTACCCAAAACAATAACTCATGAAGCGACTGCTACTAATCGAATATCACAAAATGATGGCCAACCGATCAAGTAGGGTGCTGATCGTGGCCTATTTTGTATTGCTCAGCTTGATAGCGAGCATCGCAGCCATCAAGTTTGATGTCGGACCGATTGAGTTTCATTTGGCTGAACAAGGGATTTTTAATTTTCCCTACATATGGCATTTTAACACTTATATCGCTGCCATATTCAAACTTTTTTTGGCAGTGGTTATCGTGTCTATGATGGCCAACGAATACAGCTATAAAACACTCAAACAAAATCTGATAGACGGGCTTAGCAAATATGAACTCGTCAAATCCAAGATGTTAATGATTGTGGGGCTTTCGTTGTGTTCCACGTGCTTTGTTTTTCTCCTCTCCTTAGGGTTGGGTTATGGGTTTTCGGACTACAATGAAATTAGAATTGTATTTAGTGATTTAGAATATCTGGTGGCTTATTTCGTCAAACTGTTGGGGTTTTTTAGCTTCTGTTTGTTTTTGAGTATACTAGTCAAACGATCTGCTTTTGCATTGGGGTTTTTGGCTGTTTGGCAGATGGCAGAGGGCATCACATTTGGACTTATGAAATGGAAACTTTCAGACTACGTGCCATCTCTATCGGCCGAACAAGTACACGCTTTTTTTCCTCTCAATAGCATGTCAACTCTGATTCCTGAACCTTTTACACGCCTCTCCGCAGTTAAAAATGTCATGGGGCAAATCGGAGAGCCAATCGGCATCAACCACGAAGTATCATTGCTAAACATCATCATCGTGTTGTTGTGGACTACGCTCTTCTTGTGGGGTAGCTATCGTTTGCTGAAGCGGCGCGATTTGTAGTGAAACACCAAGTATATCCAAACAGTTATTTGCTCAGAAATGTGGTAATTTTGCCAAACTATGGATTTTCGAGTCGTTTCGGATTTTACACCCACAGGTGACCAACCCCAAGCCATTGACCAACTGGTCAAAGGGATTGAAAGCGGAGATAAGTTTCAAACCCTATTGGGTGTTACAGGATCGGGAAAGACTTTTACCATGGCCAATGTGGTAGAGCGTGTGCAACGCCCCACCCTCGTTTTGGCACACAACAAAACCTTGGCAGCCCAGTTGTATTCGGAATTTAAACAATTCTTCCCTAACAATGCAGTGGAGTATTTTGTGTCTTACTATGATTATTATCAACCTGAAGCCTATATCCCAACCACAGGTACTTACATAGAAAAAGATTTGTCTATCAATGAAGAAATTGAAAAATTGCGCCTCAGCACTACTTCTTCTTTGTTATCGGGACGGCGCGATGTGTTGGTAGTCGCCTCGGTCTCTTGTTTGTATGGCATCGGTAACCCAGTGGAGTTTAAGAAAAATGTAATCTCTCTAGAAGTTGACCAACTGATACCACGCACTCAGTTTTTACACCAATTGGTACAAAGCCTCTATGCCCGTACCACAGCCGATTTCTTGCATGGTACTTTTCGAGTCAAAGGCGATGTGGTCGATGTGTATCCAAGCTATGCAGACCATGCTTTTAAAATCCATTTTTTTGGTGACGAAATTGAAGCTATAGAAGTCTTTGACCCTATCACCAATGAGATCAAAGAAACTTTTGAAAAGCTCACCATCTATCCAGCCAATATGTTTGCCACCTCCCCAGAAGTATTGCAAAATGCCATTCATCAAATTCAAGATGATTTGGTGGCTCAGGTAGCCTATTTTAAAGATATTGGCAAACATCTCGAGGCTACCCGACTGGAAGAACGCACCAATTTTGATCTGGAAATGATACGAGAGTTGGGCTATTGCTCGGGAATTGAAAACTACTCTCGTTACATAGACGGACGCGCACCAGGCACAAGACCCTTCTGTCTATTGGATTATTTTCCAGAGGATTTTCTGATGATGGTAGACGAAAGCCACGTGACCCTTTCGCAAGTGCATGCTATGTATGGTGGAGACCGCAGTCGCAAAGAAAACCTGGTTGAGTACGGCTTTCGCCTGCCAGCGGCCATGGACAACCGCCCCCTAAAATACGAGGAGTTTGAAGCCCTACAGAACCAAGTGGTCTATGTAAGTGCTACGCCCTCTGATTATGAATTACAACAAACTGAGGGCATCTATGTAGAACAAATCATTCGTCCCACGGGCTTGTTGGATCCTGTGATTGAAATACGCCCAAGCCTCAACCAAATCGATGACTTAGTGGAAGAAATTCAGCTTCGAGCAGAAAAAGATGAAAGGGTATTGGTTACCACCCTCACCAAGCGGATGGCTGAAGAACTCACCAAATATCTATCTCGAATTTCGATCCGTTGTCGGTATATCCACAGTGACATCGACACCTTGGAGCGGGTTGAGATCATGCAAGATTTGCGACGTGGACTCTTCGATGTGCTGATTGGGGTCAACTTGTTGCGAGAAGGGCTAGACTTACCCGAAGTGTCATTGGTGGCTATTATTGATGCTGACAAAGAAGGATTTTTGCGTTCGGCACGATCACTAACCCAAACCGTTGGTCGAGCGGCGCGTCATCTTAACGGCAAAGCCATTATGTATGCCGATAAAGTCACCAAAAGCATGCAAAAAACCATAGACGAAACTCAATACAGACGTGAAAAGCAATTGGCCTACAACGCCAAACACAACATCACTCCCCAACCACTTAACAAAAGTGTAGAAACGGCTTTTGACTATGAGGAAGCGCCCAAACCGTTGGCACAAGCTGCCGAACCAGATTTAGAATACCTTAGTATAGAACAACTGCAAACCAAGATACGCGAAAGCCGCAAAGCCATGGAAACCGCTGCCAAGGCTTTGGATTTTATGGAAGCCGCCCGACTTAGGGATTTAATTCAAAAATACCAGAAACAGTTAAAGAAATAAAAAAAACCGACCTGTTGGCCGGTTTTATGATTATTTAACCTGAATAAGTTTCTTAGGTTCCGGAATGGCTTCCTTGTGTTTCGGAAGTGTTACCGTAAGTATGCCTTCTTTATAGTTGGCTTGGATGTCATGTGTGTTTACCGTATCGGGCAATCGAAAACTGCGTTGAAAAGACTCGTAAGAAAACTCTTTGCGTGAGTAGTTTTCTTGGGTGCTTTCGTTTTCGGTCTGTGCATCGCTGGAGATGGACAAAATATGTTCATCAAGCTCGATCTGAAAATCTTTTCGGGTCTTTCCAGGAGCGGCCAAGGCCAAAGTGAATGCGGTATCAGTTTCGCTAATATTGACCGCAGGTACTGCCTGACGACGTGGTGCAAAATCTACGCCTAAATCACGAGTAATAAATTCATCTAATAAAGATGGAAACCAAGGGGTTGTTTTACGTACTAAGTTCATAATTGTGGTATTTAATGTTTTATACCACACCCTTTGCAAAACACAAACCAAAAAGATTTTAATGCCAATATGTCATAAAAACAAGCGTAATGGGTGTCAATATGACACTTTATCGAAGGACTTCCTGCACCTTATCGGCTGCTTCTTGGAAGCGTACGGCACTGTGTACTTCCAATCCGGAGTTGTCAATTAGGTCTTTGGCGATGTCGGCGTTGGTGCCTTGTAGACGCACAATAATAGGTACCTGAATGGCATCACCCATGTTTTTGTAGGCGTCGACAATCCCTTGTGCCACACGATCACATCGGACGATACCACCAAAAATATTGACCAAAATAGCCTTAACATTGGGGTCTTTTAAGATCAATCTAAATGCTGTTTCAACACGCGCCGCATCGGCGGTTCCACCCACATCCAAAAAGTTGGCAGGCGAGCCACCCGCTTGTTTGATAAGGTCCATGGTCGCCATGGCCAGTCCAGCACCATTGACCATACAACCCACATTCCCATCAAGCGCCACATAATTGAGTCCAACTGCCTTGGCCTCAACCTCGACCGGGTTTTCTTCGCGCAGGTCGCGCAAGGCTTCGTAGTCTTTGTGGCGAAACAAGGCGTTTTCATCGAGTGTGACCTTGGCATCAACAGCCAAAATCTTACTATCCGAAGTTTTTAAAACAGGGTTGATTTCAAACAAAGAAGCGTCGGACTTTACATAGGCTTTGTACAAAGCGGTCACAAAACGTGTCATATCTTTAAAAGCGGCACCACTCAGGCCCAAATTAAAAGCTACTCGACGTGCCTGAAAAGGCATCAGACCCACGGCAGGGTCAATTTCTTCGGTAAAAATCAGATGCGGGGTTTCCTCAGCTACGGTTTCAATATCCATACCGCCTTCTGTGGAATACATGATCATATTACGACCCGTAGCGCGATTTAAAAGCACAGAGACATAAAACTCATCTGACTCCTCGTCGCCTGGATAATAGACGTCTTCGGCAACTAATACTTGATGTACCGGTTTACCTTCAGGCGGGGTTTGGGGCGTCACCAAGTCCATGCCAATGATGCTGTCTGCCACACCTTCTACCTTGTCCAAGCCTTTGGCCAGCTTTACGCCACCACCTTTTCCACGCCCACCCGCATGGATTTGGGCTTTGACCACAAACCAGTCTGTACCCGTTTCTTCTTGAAGCGCCTGGGCTACTTCTTGAGCTTCTATGGGGGTTTGGGCAACTTTGCCGCGTTGGATGCGAACGCCAAATGATGCGAGTATGTCCTTGGCTTGGTATTCGTGTAGATTCATGATGTTGATTTTGCCCTGCAAAAATAGAAAACGACCCTCATTATACCCTAAATAAAAGACACTTCATTTTGTTTTATTTGTAACAATTTGTTGTATTTTTATAATTAAAGCAGAAAATATTTGAGTCTTCAGTTCTGAAAACATAGATTTGCAAAAATATTTTTATGGATCAGTCCGCCCTAATTCAGATTGCAAACACCCACGGGAGTCCGGTATATGTATATGATGCTGAAAAGATTGCATCTCAATACCGCCGACTAACCCAAGCCTTTGCACAAGTACCTCATTTGCGCGTCAATTATGCTGTAAAGGCTTTGTCCAACATCAGTATCCTCAAATACATGCATGGACTGGGAGCCGGGCTGGACACAGTATCCATTCAGGAAGTTCAACTGGGACTCAAAGCCGGTGTGCCTGCGGACAAAATTATTTTTACACCCAACGGGGTTTCCTTACAAGAAATCGAAGAGGTTGCCACTTTAGGCGCTCAGATCAATATTGACAACTTGTCTGTGTTGGAGCAATTTGGTAGCAAACACCCCAAAACACCTGTATGTATTCGCATCAATCCCCATGTGATGGCTGGTGGAAATGCCAATATTTCTGTGGGACATATCGACTCCAAATTTGGGATCAGTATTCACCAACTCCCCCATATTTTGCGTATTGTGGAAAACACAGGCATGCATATCAACGGCATTCATATGCACACGGGCAGTGATATTCTGGATATTGATGTGTTTTTGCACGCCGCAGAAATCTTATTTGATACAGCACGTGCTTTTAATGACTTAGAATTTTTAGATTTTGGCAGCGGTTTTAAGGTTCCCTACCACCCCAACGATATTGAAACCAACATAGAAGAATTGGGTGAAAAGTTGGGCGCACGCTTTCAAGCATTTTGTGAGGAGTATGGCAAACCCTTGACTTTGGCTTTTGAACCAGGAAAGTTTTTGGTAAGTCAGGCAGGCTATTTCTTAACCCAGGTCAATGTGGTCAAACAAACCACTTCGACCGTTTTTGCACAAGTGAATAGTGGTTTTAACCACCTGATTCGCCCCATGCTTTATGGTTCACAACACCATATTGAAAACATCTCAAACCCTGAAGGGCGTGAGCGTTTTTACTCTGTAGTAGGTTATATCTGCGAAACCGACACCTTTGCCAACAACCGCCGTATTGCGGAGATATCAGAAGGTGATGTGCTGTGTTTTCACAATGCGGGTGCCTATTGCTTTACGATGGCGAGCAACTACAACGCGCGCTACCGCCCGGCAGAAGTGCTTTGGCATGAGGGCGAAGCCAAACTCATTCGAAAATCCGAAACTTTTGACGACTTGTTACGCAACCAAGTGGAGCTGGAATTTCATCAGCCAGTTGTGGTGTCCTAAGTCTGTTTTTCATACTTTTATAAGAAGACCCCCCCACTTACCTACATGAGATTGTCGCTGCTTGTATCTCTCAGAAAAAAGATTGCCATAGGCATGTTGTTGGCATTTTGCGGCACTGAGCTGAGTCATTTCTTTCCGTTTGTGGATTATTATATCAATTTTGACTACATCACAGAAGTGTTATGTATCAACAAAGACAAACCTCAAACAAGTTGTCAAGGGACTTGCTATCTAAAAGACCAAATCCAAGAAACACAACAAAAATCACCCAAAAATCAAAACAAATCTGTTAACGAATGGACAAAAACCAATCTGTTATTTTTTGAGTACCATACCTTCGAAAACAAAAACACATTGTTAACCAACCATTCTAAGCAAAACATCACTTACCTATTTTCTATACAAGAAAATTCAGAAACTCCGCCCATACCCCCTCCCAGAGTGTAGCCTTCCCGTCGCTTTTCGGATTTCCGAACAACTTTTTTAAAAATTTTATATAAGTAAATCATGTACAAAAAAATAATGCTCCTAGTGAGTACGGTCGTGCTATGGTTTGGCTCCGCCATTGCACAAGAAAACCTTTGGAGTTCAGCTCGCCCCGATGGGCACGCACCCATTCGTGTCATGGGAGATCACTATCACCAAAAAGGAGAAGTCATGTTCTCGTATCGTTTTATGCCTATGTGGATGGACGGCAATCTTCAAGGTTCCAAATACATAGATAATGAGAACATTTACCAAAACTACATGGCTGCACCTCAGAAAATGGTGATGAATATGCATATGTTGGGTGCCATGTATGCACCCACAGATAGACTCACCCTAATGGTTATGGGGAATTTTATTTCTAACGCTATGAATCTGCGAACCAAAATGGGGGCAGACTTTACAACAGAATCCTCGGGCTTTGGGGACATCACATTGGGAGGGCTGATCAAATTACACAATACCAACCAACAGTCGTGGCATGCCAAAGTAGGTGTCTCTATTCCTACAGGAAATATCAATCAACGTGATGACACTCCTATGGCAACCAATACACCCCTCGCTTACCCAATGCAGTTGGGAAGTGGCACATGGGACCCCAGTCTGGGACTTACCTATCTAGCTCAATCCGATGGCTTTTCGTGGGGAGCACAGGTAAATTACCTATTTAGGTTGGGTGAAAATGAGGAAGACTATAGTTTAGGCGACAAAACGAGCGTCAACGCGTGGGCCGCCCTAAAAGTCTCTGAAACTTGGAGTGTGTCAACAGGGCTTTATTACACCCACTTGCAAAGTATCGATGGGGTTGATGCGGACCTCAATCCGATGATGATGCCCCTGTTCAATGCGGCCAACTCGGGAAGAAGCCAAATGGACTTGGGGGTAGGTGCCAATTTCTATGTGCCCCGTGGTAGCTGGAAAAATCTGCGCTTGGCAGCAGAGTTGAGTTTCCCGCTTGTTCAGGATGCCACAGGCATCCAAATGAAACATAGCTTTATTGCAACAGTAGGTCTGCAATACGCCTTGGGACACCACGACTAACAAAAGACTAACAACCTGACCAAAAAATGGCGCAATGATTGCGCTATTTTTTTTTGGTAATTATTGATTTGATTTAAGCTGTCACTTCTACCTTTGGGAGACAGGCCTACAGATTTACCTACCGTAGGAAGGTTTAACTACCGAAGGTAGGGTTGGGAGTCTTTTAAAATATTTGTTCTAAAAAAGTTATTTTTTTTAACTTTGAAACGTTTATAATCCTCTAAGCCCCAAGCTGAAATGAACACTGCGCCTAAGAACGGTTCTATTTTTCTCGTTGTAAAAGAAGCAGAAATTAAGCTAGATGGGTTTAAGTTTTGCCAAGATGGTGAACTGGCTACATTTCACTTCGCCACAAATGAAGAGCAGATATGGAAGGTATTGAAACAATTTTCAGTCCGTTATTTAGTATGGATACAAGAAGCACAAAATAAAGAAGCACAAATTCGTTTGATACACAAACACTACACGGAATTAAACTGGATTGTTATATGTAAACAGAAAAGCATCAGGCTCATTTACAAATGGCAAAGTTGGGTAAGCCCTAAAGCAATTTGGTGGATAGGCGACATACTTCATCTTGACTTTTATTACTTTTTCTCAAACCAGCCCTTAGGCTGCTGCCATTTAAGTCCGTCTTTACAGAACTTATTTAAAAAACCATTTCTACAGATTTCAAAATTCGAACTCGAACTTTTAAAAGAGATATATCTAGGAAAAAGCCACCAACAGCTATGTGACTTACTTCCATGGTCATCCTCTAGTATCCATAGACACAAAAGCCGTCTTAAAGAGCTTTTTGGTATACCTTTAGAAAATGATTGCAAACTTGTATATACCGCACAATCCATGGGCTATTTGGATTCTGTTTAGGTGGCATCATTTTTGGAATGCCAAAACCAAATTGTTTTAGAATTGCCCACCACAAATCTTTCGTATGCGCTATGGCCTACAAACCTATTTAACTCTACTTGCCTTTGGCATGTTCTCTTCGATACACGCACAGTTCGACAACGACTTTCAAGCCGGACTCTACAACATCGCGCTAGGTGGTGTGTTGGGCGGGGTGGGCGCCATAATCAATAAAACACCCCAACAAACCACCGGACAAGCCCTGTGGAAAGGCGCCAAAGAAGGTGCGTTGGGTGGATACCTGATGTTTGAAGGCAAACGTATGGTACGCCGATTTAGCCGCAGTGGTGACTATGCCTACCTCTGGCCTGCCAAAATCCTACACAGTGCAGGAACCGCCATGGTCGAAAACGCCGCCGCTAACCAAGCCTTTGGAAGCCAATGGCATCTCAACATAGGATTTAACAGACTCGAATA
>JBMYKI010000025.1:0-16889 GCA_049595235.1 Flavobacteriaceae bacterium | reverse complement strand
CCTTAAAAGGGAGATGCTCTACCAGCTGAGCTACCAAGTCGGTTTTTGAAGGTGCAAATATAGGCGCATTTGTACGATTATTCAAAGTTTAAATTCTCTTAAATTTGCACTACTGTTTATGAGCGAAAAATCACATAATGCCGTATCATTCAAGGGTTTAATCGTATTGCTAGGTTATATGGGATGCGGAAAATCTACCGTCGGAAGACTTCTGGCAGATCAATTGAAGATTCCTTTTATTGATTTAGATCAATATATAGAAAAAGACTTGGGTGTTAGTGTTCCCGAAATTTTCGCTCAAAGAGGTGCCCTTTTTTTTCGGCAAGAGGAGCACAAACATTTAAACCTCATTTTAGACTCAGATGCCTCGATGGTGTTGTCTTTGGGTGGAGGGGCACCTTGTTATCACAACAACATGGCGCTTATCAATCGCACCACTAAGAATACTTTTTACTTGGCGCCCACAGTGCCAGAGCTTGCCAATCGTTTGTTTCCAAAGCGACCAAAACGCCCATTGATTGCCCACATTCAATCCATGGACGAAATGTCCGAATTTATTGCCAAACATATTTTTGAACGAAGCCCCTTCTACGAAAAAGCCCAGCACACGCTTCGAGTGGATGCCGAAAAGCCAGAGGATGTTGTTGAGCTGATTTTGGAAAAGTTAAGTTAAGAAAGCTTCAAAACCCGTCTTGGTGCACACCACCTCTATGTGCTCATGCATGCTGGTGGATAAAGAAACGCCTTTAAAGTCTGCCTTAACAGGAAATTTTTTGTGGTTCCTGTTGATAAGCACCGCGGTCTTAAACCGAAGCAAAGGCACCGACAAAAAGTGTCGCACTCCATACATAAGCGTACTTCCAGAACTGAGGACATCATCAATAAGCACAAGAGATTTTTGACTGTATTGAGAAGCTTCTAAAGATGTGGTAATGGGGTCTAAAGGGGATTTTTTATCAATGTGCACCTCACAACAAACCACTTTTAGTGAAGATATTTCGGTGAGCACTTTCGCAATTTCCTCTGCGAGCTTGAACCCATTAGACATAATGCCTGCTACCACTATTTCATCCACATCTGTATTGGATTCGTGTATTTGAAAGGCAATTCTTCGAATACGCAGGGCCGATTGTTCGGTAGTTAAAATGGTGTTTTTTGCCATACCCAAATATAGGAATTATGCTTCGTTGTCTTCTAAAAAATCCAGCAGATCTCTTCGGTTTTTTTTGCGAGGTCGCCCGCCACCATCTACACGCGACATGGCTTGTTGTTGTGCAATTTGATCTCGAGCCTCACGAACCTCATCAGGTGTGATGTCTTTTGCATACTGCTCAACGAGCTTGGCACCCAACCGCGATGATGGCAGTCCTAGAATTTGAATCACATGCTCCATCTGGTTCTTTCGAATCTGAAGTTGGTCTCCTCCATATACTTCTCTAGAGGATTTGAGACTCTTGCCATCAATCCTAACCTGCCCTTTTTTACAAGCCTGTGCCGCCAAACTGCGACTCTTGTAAAAGCGAATGCACCACAAATATTTATCTACACGCAAAAGAAATGTTAAAATGGTATTTCAAACCCTAAAAATACAAGAAAATTGTATCTTGCCAACCTAAAATTAAAGATGAAAAAATCAAGTATTTTTTTTCTTGTTCTTCTCAGTTTTACACTTATCTACTGTGAAGACAACAACAGAACTACTACCAAACCCCCTAGAGATTTGGTAGAACAGCGCACGGTTGATAACGATTCTTTGCTGGAATTTCTCCAAACCCATTCTTATAACTACGATGAATTTCAGACGGCTACGTCGGATCAGTATATAGAGTTCAAAATTGATACGATTACAAACGATGATCAAACAGCCTTAATAAACCAAGTGTTCGAACATCCTGTTCAGGTTAAAGACCCTGACGGAAACTTTATTGAACATACCATGTACGTCCTTAATATTAGAGATGGTATAGGCGCGTCTCCAACTGTTGCCGACTCCGTATTTATATCTTACAAAGGAATGCTTCTAGACGGTACTGAATTCGATAAAACCACTAATCATGTTTGGCTAGATGGAACTGCCTCTGTCCGTGGTTTTAGTGCTGTGATGCCTTTTTTAGAACGTGGTACTTTTTCCGAAAACCCCAACACGGGTATGGTTGATTATGATGGATTTGGAACCCTTGCTTTTTTTATGCCTTCTGCATTGGGTTATTACAATTCAGCTCCCGGACTTATCAGGGAGTACTCTCCTTTAATCTTTGCTGTCGATCTCTATACTTTTGCTGTTACGGATCACGATGATGATTCGGTGCCTACCATAGAAGAAGACCTAAACAGCAATCACTATTTTGGCGAAGAGGAAGATGATACTGATCAAGATGGTATTCCCAATTATTTAGATGACGACGACGATGGCGACGGCGTTCCTACTCGAGAAGAGTATGATGCCAATCAGGATGGCACCCCTGACGACACGGATGGAGATGGCACCCCAGACTACCTTGATGCCGACTGAAAGGGTATAATTTTATTTTCTTGTAATCACACGCTGCGCTGCCTTAACTATGGCATCTGCATTGAGTCCGTATTTGTCCATCAACTGAGCAGGTGTTCCTGATTCCCCAAAAGTATCTTGAGTAGCTACATATTCTTGAGGAGTCGGAACATGTTCTGACAAAGTACGTGCAACACTTTCGCCCAAGCCCCCCAAGAAGTTGTGTTCCTCACAACTGACCACCGCTCCTGTCTTTCGAGCCGATGCAACAATCAATTCCTCATCTAAGGGTTTGATAGTGTGTATGTTAATTACCTCTGCCGAAATTCCAGAAGCTGCCAAAGCCTGTGCCGCTTCCAATGCTTCCCAAACCAAGTGGCCAGTGGCGATTAGGCTCACATCAGCTCCTTCTTGTAGCAGCACACCTTTTCCGATTTCAAACACCTGATTTTCAGGGGTGAAATTAGGTACTTTGGGACGCCCAAAACGCAAATAAACCGGTCCATGATGTTCGGCAATCGCAATGGTAGCTGCTTTGGTTTGGTTGAAGTCACATGTGTTGATGACTGTCATTCCAGGAAGCATTTTCATCAATCCGATGTCTTCCAAAATCTGATGGGTAGCCCCGTCTTCGCCTAGTGTTACGCCTGCATGGGAAGCACATATTTTCACATTTTTGTGTGAATACGCAATTGACTGACGTATTTGGTCATACACCCTACCGGTAGAAAAGTTGGCAAAGGTCCCCGTAAAAGGAATTTTACCACCTATGGTCATTCCAGCGGCCATACCCATCATATTGGCTTCCGCTATGCCCACTTGGAAAAATCTTTCAGGGTGGTTGTTCTTAAAAGCATCCATTTTTAGAGAACCTGTGAGGTCTGCACAAAGCGCGACCACGTTGGGGTTCGACTTGCCAAGGGCTTCCAGTCCGGCTCCAAATCCAGAACGGGTGTCAATTTTATCTGTGTATGTATATTTTTTCATGGAAATGGTATCAATAATCGCCAAGCGTAGCTGGGTTTTGTTCAAGTGCTATTTGAAGTTGTTCATCATTAGGTGCTTTTCCGTGCCATGCATGGGTATGCATCATAAAGTCGACACCATTGCCCATTTCTGTATGGAGCAAAACACAGACCGGTTTGCCGTTGCCAGCGGTATTTTTCGCTTGGTTCATACCCTCCAAAATAGCGGATACATCGTTTCCATTTTCTATGGATAATACTTCCCAACCAAAGGCTTTAAATTTTTCTGCCAAATCACCCATAGCCAATACATCATCGGTACTTCCGTCAATCTGTTTTCCGTTAAGATCAATGGTAGCGATCAGGTTGTCAACATTTTTAGCAGCTGCATACATGATGGCTTCCCAGTTTTGTCCTTCCTGCAACTCTCCGTCACCATGGAGACTATACACCAAACGACTATCCTGGTTGAGTTTTTTGGCAGCCGCAGCCCCTAGCGCTACCGACATGCCTTGTCCCAAGGAACCAGAGGCAATACGTACGCCAGGCAATCCCTCGTGTGTTGTGGGGTGGCCCTGAAGACGAGAGTCTAGCAAACGAAAAGTGTTGAGTTCTTCTACAGGAAAAAAACCACTTCTTGCTAAAACACTGTAATAGACTGGGGAGATGTGACCGTTGGACAAGAAAAATAGATCTTCTCCATGTCCATCCATTTGAAAATCAGTATGGTAGTGCATCAATTCTTGGTAAAGAACGACAAAAAACTCAGCACATCCCAAGGAGCCTCCTGGGTGACCCGAGTTGACTTTGTGAACCATACGCAAAATGTCTCTGCGTACTTGCTGAACCATGTGTTCAAGCTTTTCGACTGTATTCATTGTGGGTTTGATTGATGCTTGTAAAAATAATACAACAGTAAACCCTAAAAAACTTTTTTCCTTTTAAATTCAATATAGAAATCAACATTTTGTTAAGAAATAAAAAGAGCTGTGATGGTATGGTTATCTTTGCACTTATGCAATTTGTTTGCGAACATACAGATAGTGATTCTCAGGCCCGTGCGGGTACCCTTACAACAGACCATGGTGTGATACAAACCCCCATCTTCATGCCTGTGGGCACGCAGGCTACCGTGAAAGGGGTTTTGCAACGTGATTTAGAACATGATGTCAATCCAGATATCATTTTAGCCAACACCTATCATCTTTATTTACGTCCTGGCACGGATATTTTAGAACGGGCTGGAGGCATACATAAGTTTATGAATTGGAACCGAAATATACTAACCGACAGTGGAGGTTATCAGGTATATTCCCTTTCTGACAACCGTAAAATTGAAGAAAACGGGGTGGCCTTTAGATCACATATCGATGGTTCAAAACATTTTTTCACACCTGAAAAAGCCATAGAAATCCAGCGTTCTATCGGAGCAGACATCATCATGGCTTTCGATGAGTGCACGCCCTATCCTTGTGACTACAACTACGCTAAGAATTCTATGCAACTGACACATCGATGGTTGGATCGCTGTATCAAGCACATGGCGCACACAGAACCCAAATATGGGCATCAACAATATTTGTTTCCGATTGTTCAAGGAAGTACTTATACAGATCTTCGCAAGGATTCAGCCAAATACATTGCAGATACAGATGCGGTCGGAAATGCTATTGGTGGTTTGTCGGTAGGGGAGCCAGCCGATGAGATGTATGAAATGGTGGCTGCGGTATGTGAAGAACTGCCCAAAGACAAGCCAAGATATCTGATGGGAGTAGGCACTCCGATCAATTTGTTGGAGAATATTGCGCTTGGAATTGATATGTTTGATTGTGTAATGCCCACACGAAATGCACGCAACGGGATGTTGTTTACGGCTCACGGCACGATAAATATCAAAAACAAAAAATGGGCAGATGACTATTCTGCCATTGACCCTCATGGGACTTCACATGTCGATACGGCTTATTCCAAAGCCTATTTGCGTCATCTGTTCGCAGCCAATGAGTTTTTGGGTAAGCAAATTGCCACGCTTCACAACCTGAGTTTTTATTTGTGGTTGGTACGCGAGGCGAGAAAACATATCTTAGCTGGAGACTTCATTACTTGGAAAAATCAAATGGTTATGCAAATGGACAAACGACTGTAGACTGGTGATGAAAATCTTGGATCGTTATATTGTTTTTAAATACATCGGTACTTTTATTACCATGTTGGTGTTGTTTGTCCCCATCAGCATTTTGGTAGATCTGTCTCAAAAAATCGATAAATTCAAACAATACGAGGTGCCCACAGATGAGATTTTGTGGTATTACTTCAATTTTGTTTGGTTTTTTGGAAACCTACTTTTTCCGATTTTTTTGTTTTTATCAGTGATTTGGTTTACTTCCAAATTGGCTTCTAATACTGAAGTGATTGCGGTATTAAGTTCTGGAATTTCGTTCTACCGCTACTTGCGTCCATTTATGATTGCCGCCTCTGTTATTGCGGTTGGTGCTTTTTTGACGGGTCAGTTTGTAGTGCCTGTAACTAGTAAAAACTTTAATGAGTTCGAGTTTAAGTACTACAAATCGACGCGCAATGATCGGCAAACGCGTCTTCTTTACAAACAATTTGGTGAAAACGATTTTGTATACCTCAGTCAATACAACCCCAAACGAGAATTGGGCTATAATTTTAGCTATGAAAGCTTTGATGAGAATACCTTGACTTATAAAATCACCGCCCAAAACATACGTTGGGTCGAAAAGGACAGTATATTTAGACTTACAAACTATTTCAAACGCAGTTTTGATGGTGAAAACGAACGCATTGAAAGCCTCCCACGATTAGACACCCTGTTTGCTTTTACTCTTGATGATTTGGCCCCTCTAGAGTACAAGGCTCAGACCCTCACCATGGGCGCGCTCAATCGGTTTATTGCCCAAGAGAGAGAAAGTGGCAGCCCACTCATCAATAGCCATCTTTTGGTAAGGCATAAGCGTTGGTCCCTACCCATTTCGGCCTTTATACTAACCATCATCGGTGTTTCCGTAGCCTCCTTTAAACGTCGTGGCGGTATCGGTCTTAACCTGGCTTTTGGTATCGTACTGGCCTTTATATATGTTTTTTTCGATAAAATTTTCGAGGTTATGGTCGAAAAAGCAAACTTTACAGCTGGTTTAGCCGCATGGTTGCCCAATATTGTTTTTGGAATCCTTTCATTGTTGTTATTGCGTTATGCAAAAAGATAGACTCAAAAGCGCGGCGCACTTTCATTTCATCGTTTTTATATTTGGATTTACAGCCATTCTGGGAAAGCTTATTTCTATCGAAGCCCTACCCCTTGTTTGGTATCGAATGACCTTGGCATCAGTAGTTTTGATTGTGGTGCTTTGGCTCAGAAAAACTTCTATTAAAATGAAACCCAAGCAGTTGGGTGTGATGGCAATTTGTGGTCTGTTAATCGCCTTACATTGGATTTGTTTCTTTCATGCGGTCAAAGTGTCAAATGTCTCCATAACATTAGCGATTTTATCCTCAGGTGCCTTTGTAACTGCCCTGCTTGAGCCGGTATTTTACAAAAGGAAATTTGTGAATTATGAGATAATTTTAGGTTTGCTGGTAATCTTTGGGCTAGGTATCATATTGGACGCCGAGTTCGGTTACATTCAAGGCATTATTTACGCTTCTTTGGCCGTTATTTTTTCAGTTGCTTTCACATTAATTAATGGAGTTGTCGTGAAGAAGACAGATGCAACAGTAATGTCGTTCTATCAGCTTTCTACAGGGGCTGCTTTTACCACATTGTTTCTTGGATTTTCAGACGGATTCCACACTGATTTTTTTTTACTCAACCCCTCTGATTTTTTGTGGTTGATGGTCTTGGCTACAGTCTGTACAGCTTATGCTTTTGTTGTGTCAATCGCTGTCATGCGTCATATGACCCCTTTTTCGGTGATGTTAGGAATCAATATGGAACCTGTTTATGGTATTCTATTGGCAGTAGCAATTTTTGGTGACTCAGAACGTATGCACGGCTCTTTTTACATAGGTACCGCAATGATTTTGATCGCTGTTATGGCCAATGGTATTTTAAAGCTAAAAAACAGCTCAAATCATAAAAACTGAGGAATTGAAATTACCTATATTTGTCTGACCAAATGAAAACCACATGGAATATTTGGACTTTGAACAACCGATCCAAGAGCTAGAAGCACAACTCGAAAAATGTGCTATTTTAGGAGACGAGAGTGAGGTAGATGTTACCACAACTTGTGCTCAAATTGAAGAAAAACTTCTAGCAACCAAAAAAGACATTTACAGTAATTTAACACCTTGGCAAAGGGTGCAGATGTCACGCCATCCTTCCCGCCCTTACACTATGGATTATATCAAAGCCATAGCAGGTGAGAGTTTTTTAGAACTACACGGTGATCGTACTGTCAAAGATGACAAAGCGATGGTAGGTGGCTTTGGAAAGATTGGCGATCAAAGTTTTTTATTTATAGGTCAGCAAAAAGGGTTTAATACCAAAACCCGTCAATACCGAAACTTTGGTATGGCCAATCCTGAGGGTTATCGAAAGGCTTTGCGATTGATGAAATCAGCGGAAAAATTTGGTATCCCTGTGGTGAGTTTTGTAGACACACCTGGTGCATATCCTGGTTTAGAGGCTGAAGAACGCGGTCAAGGAGAAGCCATTGCTCGAAACATTCTAGAAATGTCCCGTCTCAAAACCCCTGTTATAGTGGTTATCATTGGGGAAGGGGCTTCGGGAGGTGCTTTGGGTATTGGTGTAGGTGACAAAGTGATGATGTTAGAAAATACTTGGTATTCTGTAATATCTCCAGAATCTTGTTCTTCGATTTTATGGCGCAGTTGGGAGCACAAAGAAGAAGCCGCAAGCGCCCTAAAACTCACAGCCAAAGACATGAAACGTCTTAAACTAATTGACAGTATCATCAAAGAACCACTTGGGGGTGCACATCGTGACCGCACGCAGACTTTCAATACGGTCCAGAGATGCATCTTAAAAGCCTATGATGAGCTAAAAAAACTCTCTCCAGACGCGTTGATTGCCTCCAGGCAAGAAAAGTTTTTTCAAATGGGGGTTTACCAAGAGTAGGGTTGGGGTTATAAACAATATGACCTGACTTATCAACAAACAGATGTTGGTCTTTTAGTCATTTTTGCTAGCTTTTATTGCCCAAAAAAATCCTAATTTAGGCTCATGGAAAAGCCAAAACCTATAAGTCAAACCACCCCTAGTACAGGTCAGTTAGTCAGTATGGAGCAAGGAAAAATCCCTCCACAAGCTCTTGATTTAGAAGGTGTGGTACTTGGCGCAATGATGATTGACAAAAAGGGGGTTGATACCGTAATTGATATCCTTAGACCTGAATCATTTTACAAGCAGTCTCACCAATTTATTTTTGAGTCCATGGTTCAACTGTTCAACGATTCGAGTCCCATTGATTTGTTAACAGTTTCCGCGCAACTCCGAAAAAATGCCAAGCTTGATCAGGCTGGAGGAGACTTCTACCTGATTCAGCTTACTCAAAAGGTTTCTTCTTCAGCTCACATAGAATACCACGCTAGAGTTATTCTTCAAAAATACATACAGCGTAGCCTGATCAAAATTTCAAACGAAATAATAGAAAAAGCCTATGATGACACCAAGGATGTTTTTGATATGCTTGATGAAGCAGAATCAAAACTTTATGACGTCACCCAAGGTAACATCAAGAAATCTACTGAATCGGCACAGAACTTGGTGATTCAGGCCAAGAAAAAAATTGAAGAAATTTCCAATAAAGAAGGATTGAGTGGGGTACCCTCAGGATTTTCAGATTTAGACAAGCTTACCTCGGGTTGGCAACCCAGTGATTTGGTTATTGTAGCTGCCCGGCCCGGTATGGGGAAAACTGCCTTTACGCTCTCCATGGCTCGTAACATATGTATCGACCATGGAGCACCCGTGGCTTTTTTCTCATTGGAAATGTCCTCTGTACAATTGATAACCCGACTCATCTCTTCCGAGACAGGGCTTTCCTCAGAAAAACTGCGTACTGGTAACCTGGAAGATCACGAGTGGAAACAGCTCAATGTGAAGGTGAGTGCACTTGAAAGTGCCCCTCTTTTTATAGATGATACGCCTTCATTGTCAATATTTGATTTACGTGCCAAAGCCCGTCGGCTTTCTTCACAACACGGGATTAAGCTTATTGTGGTTGACTATCTGCAATTGATGACCACAGGTTCTTCATCCAACAAATCGGGTAATAGAGAGCAAGAGATTTCTATGATTTCTCGTAATCTAAAAGCCTTGGCAAAAGAACTTGATATTCCTGTGATAGCATTATCTCAATTGTCACGAGCTGTAGAAACGCGCGGTGGTAGCAAGCGCCCGTTGCTTTCCGATTTGCGGGAGTCTGGTGCGATTGAACAAGATGCGGATATCGTTTCCTTTATTTACCGTCCCGAGTACTATAAGATTGATGAGTGGGATGATGAGGAGCGTACGCCTTCTGCGGGTCAGGCCGAATTTATTGTCGCCAAACATAGAAATGGTGGGTTGAGTAATATTCGTTTGAAGTTTGTTGGGGCATTAGGAAAATTCGAAAACCTCGATACCTTTGATGCTCCTATAGAATTTCAATCCAAAATCAATAGGGAAGAGGATAGTCCTTTTGATGGTCCTCGTGTAGATCCTAACGAGGCCTTTGGAGACGACGATGGCGTTCCGTTTTAAGCAAAAAAAAAACCTGCTGTGATGCAGGTTTTATTTAATAAAATAAGGTTGGTTATTTTACCTTGTCCACCACGGCCTTAAAGGCATCGGGATGATTCATAGCCAAATCGGCTAATACCTTTCTATTGAGTTCAATGTTTTGGGCTTTTACTTTACCCATAAACTCTGAGTATGACATGCCATGTAGGCGAGCGCCTGCATTGATACGTGTGATCCACAAAGCACGGAACGTACGTTTCTTGGCACGACGATCACGATAGGCATACTGTAATCCTTTTTCGACAGCATTTTTAGCTACCGTCCAGACATTCTTACGACGACCAAAATAGCCTTTGGCTTGTTTGATAATCTTTTTTCTTCGGGCCCTTGAGGCCACTGCATTTACTGATCTAGGCATTTAGTTTTAATGTTTTTGAGGAAGGTGGCTTTTTTAAAGCACTTTCTTTACCCGCCCCAGGGTTATACACCAGTTTTTACTTCAATCGAAGTTGTTGTTTTACGTTATCGGCATCAGATTCATGTACCAAAGTAGCATGGGTCAATTTTAGCTTACGCTTTTTGGACTTCTTGGTCAAAATGTGACTCTTAAATGCATGTTTGCGTTTGATTTTTCCGCTACCGGTGAGCTTAAATCGCTTTTTTGCGCTCGATTTTGTTTTTTGTTTCGGCATTCGACTCGCTTTATGTTATTTATTTTTTCGGATTGATCAACATAATCATCCGCTTTCCTTCCAATTTCGGCAACTGTTCTACTTTTCCATAGGGCTCTAATTCTTGAGCCAGTCGTAACAATAGAATTTGACCTTGCTCCTTGAAAATAATAGAACGACCTTTAAAAAAGACAAAAGCTTTGAGTTTGGCGCCCTCTTCCAAGAACTTGATAGCATGCTTTTTTTTGAATTCGTAATCATGCTCATCGGTTTGTGGTCCAAACCTAATTTCTTTGAGAACAATTTTCGCCGCTTTAGCCTTTAATACCTTTTCGCGCTTCTTTTGCTCGTAAAGGAATTTTTTATAATCAATAATCTTGCATACTGGTGGATTGGCATTGGGTGAAATTTCGACCAAATCCAACTCCAGTCCAGAGGCAATTTCTTTGGCTTTCGCCAAAGGGTATACACCCATTTCAACATTATCACCCACCAAACGTACCTCACGAGCCAAAATCTTATCATTGATTTTGTGTGGGTCTTCTTTAATGATGCGGGCAGGACCTCTGCTCCTTCTTCTACGTATAGCGATAACGCGTTGTTTTAGGGTTCAAATGTTTTTAATTCTCGATCGACTACTCCTTTGACTAGCGATGCAAATTCAGATACCGACATACTGCCGTGATCCAAACCTCCGTGTTCTCGAACCGAAACCATGTTCTGACTTGCCTCTTGTTCTCCTACAATAAGCATATAGGGAACTTTACTCACTTCAGATTCACGGATTTTTTTACCGATGGTCTCGTTTCGGTTATCCACGAGGGCGCGAATTTCGTCATTTTCCAATAAATCTGAAACTTTTTTCGCGTATTTTTCGTGCTTCTCACTCACGCACAAGATGTTAACTTGATTTGGTGTAAGCCATAAAGGGAAGTTTCCCGCGGTGTGTTCAAGCAAAATCGCCACAAATCGTTCAAGGCTACCAAAAGGTGCACGATGTATCATCACAGGCCTGTGCAATTCGTTGTCACTACCTTTATAATTCAAATCAAATCGCTCAGGTAGGTTGTAGTCTACTTGTATGGTTCCCAGCTGCCAACTTCTTCCAAGGGCGTCTTTGACCATAAAATCTAACTTGGGTCCATAAAATGCTGCCTCACCCGTTTCTATCACATAATTCAGACCTTTTTCTTTGGCGGCATTAAGGATGGCTTGTTCTGCCTTGTCCCAGTGCTCCGCATCCCCTATGTATTTTTCTGGTTTTTCAGGGTCTCTGAGTGATACTTGTGCCGTAAAGTCTTCAAAACCTAAAGACCCAAACACATATAAAACCAAATCAATGACGGATTTGAATTCGTCATTTAGTTGTTCGGCAGTACAGAAAATATGGGCATCATCTTGAGTAAAACCTCGTACACGGGTTAGGCCATGCAGTTCACCACTTTGTTCATACCTATACACAGTTCCAAATTCTGCATATCGGATAGGCAGATCACGATAACTCCAATTGGCAGACGCATACATCTCACAGTGGTGTGGGCAGTTCATCGGTTTTAATAAAAACTCCTCATCAACCGCTGGGGTTTGGATAGGTTGGAAGCTGTCAGCGCCGTATTTTTCATAGTGACCCGATGTCACATACAGGTCTTTGTGTCCAATGTGAGGAGAAACCACTTGTTCATAGCCAGCTTTGCGTTGGGCATCTTTTAAAAACTGTTCCAAACGTTCGCGTAGTGCTGCACCCTTGGGCAACCACAAAGGCAAGCCTTGCCCGACTTTTTTAGAAAAAGCAAAAAGCCCCAACTCTGCACCCAATTTTCGGTGGTCCCGTTTTTTCGCTTCCTCTAGCATCTGTAAGTACTCAGTGAGTAATTTCTGTTTGGGAAAAGAAATACCGTAGATTCGAGTGAGTTGGGTATTGTTTTCGTCTCCACGCCAGTAGGCGCCAGCGATGTTGGTTAGCTTTACAGCTTTGACAAAACCTGTGTGCGGCAAATGTCCTCCTCTACACAAATCTGTAAAATTAGAATGATCGCAGAAGGTGATGTTGCCATCCTCTAGGTTCTCAATAAGCTCGACTTTATAGCTGTTGTTTTGTTGGCTGTAGTGGCTCAAAGCATCGGCTTTGGAAACCGAACGCATGGCAAAAGGGTGTTTTTCTCGAGCGATTTCCAACATGCGTTTTTCTATAGAGGGAAAATCTTTTTCGGTAATGGTGTTGTCACCTGAATCTACATCGTAGTAAAACCCGTTATCAATAGCGGGTCCTATGGTCAGTTGGACCCCTGGGTATTGTTCTTCCAAAGCTTGCGCCAATATGTGGGCAGAAGAATGCCAAAAAGCTTGTTTCCCTTCTTTTTGATCCCAAGTATACAAAACCAAGTCACCATTTTGTGTCAGTGGACTATGGGCTTCAACGGTCTGGCCGTTGTAGGCAGCAGACAACACATTACGCGCCAATCCGCTGCTGATAGATTCGGCAATCTGCATTGGGCTGGTACCACTAGCCACTTTCTTAACAGCCCCATCGGGTAATCGTACTTCGATCATATATGAAAATAATCCTGACAAAGATAATAGGAATGTAGGCAGCTACAAGTACAAACTTTAGTTTTCATTGAAGAAGCCTTTAACTAACAACCTTATTCCTTTGAATCCAAAAAAAATAGCAGCAAAACACAAGCCTATACCCACCACCAAAACTGGAACAAACAACGGATGCTCCTGGTTCTTGAGTGCGGAGGAATAAATCACAGGTCCAGTAAAAGCCATTAACAAGGCCATAAAAAGACGTTGTAGTCCTTTAAAAAGAAGTTCTTTATTCATTGTTATGGGATTCAAGTACGGCGCGTACACTACCATATTGTTCAAGTAATTCTTGGGCTTTATCATCATTCAACCCCAACGATGAGACTACCATTCGAATGGCTCTTTCTCTGAGTTTATGATTACTCAACTGCATATCGATCATTCGATTCCCTTTTACATGCCCCAACCGAATCATGAGTATGGTCGAAAGCGTATTGAGTACCATTTTTTGAGCGGTTCCCGCTTTCATACGAGAACTGCCAGTAACCACTTCTGGACCTACTACTGGAACAATAGAGTGAGTAGCAACTTTGGTAAGCGGACTATCAGGATTGCAGCATATGCAGGCTGTGAGAATGTCTACTTTGTTGCATGCTTCTAGCGCTCCAACTACATAGGGCGTGGTACCGGAAGCGGCGATACCTACCACACTATCTTTTGAGGTTATCCGGTGTGATTTTAAGTCTTTCCAACCTTGGTGGGGATTGTCCTCTGCTCCTTCGACTGCTGTGCGGATGGCTCCGTCGCCACCAGCAATGAGCCCTACAACTGTGCCTGGGTCAACACCAAATGTGGGTGGGCATTCGGAGGCATCAAGTATGCCCAAACGACCACTTGTGCCAGCACCTACATAGAACAAACGACCCCCTTTTTGCATACGAGGCAGAATAGCATTTGCCATAGCAATAATATCCTCTAAAACAGCTTCTACAGCGCTAGCTACCTTTTGGTCCTCATGATTGATAATCACCGCTAACTCAGAAACACTCAACTTTTCCAAGTCGTCATAATGTGAAGAAGATTCTGTGATTTTGGTAAACCCCATACACAAAAATAGCTATTCGGCTGTAAACGGAATGTTGCTATGTTCCACCACTCGAAAATACCCCAAAGCAGGGGAGTTGGGGTCGGTGATGTTTGAAATATTGCCTTTTAAGGCAGATGTTGCCGTAGCAAATGGACCACCTCCACTTTGCCCACTATGGCTCAACAAAATTTGCATGTAGTTGTAAAAAGCTTCATCGATACCGACCATGCGAATATTCACTTCCGTATTTTTTGGAAAAAATTTATCATAGAAATAGGAAAATGAAAACTGCTGGCCGTCATAGAAACGATCGCGTGTCACAAACAGATTGTTGTAGCCAAAATCGAACAAATAGTAGTTGCCTAATCCTTCTAGATCTGTAAAAGTTACCACTACCTCGGTCTCATCTCCGCTAAACAATTGGCCATCTCCTTGTTCGACAGCATCTAATGTACCTGAAAGAACCAATTGTTCTGTAGCGCTGTAGGTTTGGTTGTCATATATGATTTCGATTTTATATGAAGTATTGCTATTTAAGCTGGCCAAATCTGTAGAATACACGCCAATATCTGTTTCTGGTACTGAGATCTGTTGTGAATCTGTATAAAGTACAACTATGGCATTAGTGACTTTTGTGATGTCTTGGGCATAAAAATCAGTTGTCAAGCTAAGATCTACAACAAGGGTTGCGGCTGTGCCTCCAACAGGCCTACTGAGCTCGGCATCAACCACCAATTGTACAGGGCCTTGGTCAAGATCGATGTCTACCACATCCTCACAACTAATCATTATCAACGCTATGGACCATATCCATTTTTTCATTACCAATCGATTCTATAGGTTACTGAAGGAACGATGCCAAAGATGGAAAACCTTACCGCTTCGTTGCGTAGGGTTTCCCTGTTTTGTCTAAAACTTATGGCAGCCGCATTTTTGCGATTATACACATTGTAAACACCAAAAATCCACTGACTTTTTCGTATTTTACCCTCTTTGGGTGTAGGTTTCAGGGTGGCCGAAAGGTCTAGTCTGTGATAGTCTGGCAGTCTGCTGCCATTGCGCAAACCATAGTTGGGTACGCGCAGTCCTGCAAATGTGTATTGCCCATCGGGATACGTGGTGGGTTGACCGCTTTGGTAAATCAGGTTGGCGTTAAAAGACCATTTGCTGTTAAGCGTATAGCTCGCATTGATGCTCAAATCATGTCTTTTGTCGTAGGCATTGGCATACCATGCGCCTTGATTGATCCCGGGGTCTCCCATACCTAACCCTTTGGTTTGCTGTTCCGATTTACTCCACGTATAGGCCAGCCAACTTTTAAGCCTTCCACTAGATTTTTTCAATAAAATCTCAGCCCCATAGGCGCGCACCTGACCAGGCAAAGTGACTTGCTCCACGGCATCATTGGCTACCAAATCTGCCCCATCTATATAGTCTAGACGGTTGCTTACGTTTTTGTAAAAAGATTCGATTTGAACATCAATGCCATTCTCATAGGAAGTGAAATAACCTGCCGCCCATTGATCGAGTTGTTGGGGTTTGAGATGGGGTCCGCTGGGCGCCCACACGTCGAGTGGGGTAGGTGAGCTGGTGTTTGAAATAAGGTGTAGGTATTGGTTGAGTCGGTTGTAGCTAAGTTTTACAGCACGGTTGTTAAAGGCATATGAAAGTGTGATGCGAGGTTCCAAATGGGTATAAGTAGCCGAGCTTTTTCCACTATCATAGGTGCCCGATACGATGCCTTTTTGGTAAAGCCCTAGGTTGCTGTTGTATATTGTAGGCTGGTTGTTTTCGTAGGTGTTTAACGCTTCTTGACCCAATCGCACATAATGATTGAGTCGAAGTCCATATTGGAGTGCTAGCTGATCTGTGAAATTATGAGACACATCGATATACAGGGCATGTTCTGCAGCATATTTTTTGACGAGTTGTTCTTTAAGAATCCCCGAGTCTGTGCGTGCAGGCTCAATATATCCTGGGTTAAAGCTGTAATAGGTGGACTGTAGTCCAAAATCCATCTTGATTTTCGCATTGGCAAAATAACTGAAATCATACTTAAGGTTGGTGTTTTGGATGCCCGACTTCCAGTCAAAACCAGCAAAGTCTAGCAATAACCCGTAGTAGTAGTCGCTGTAGATTAGCGATAGATTGCTAAATAATCGATCAGAGAACAAATGATTCCAACGCAAGTTAAATACGGCATTGCCATAAGTATTGACAAAACTTCCGTCAACATCAAATACATCCCTCCCAAAATATCCCGAAAGAAACAACTTGTTATTGCTGTTTATCGGAAAGCTGATTTTGGTGTTTAGATCATAGAAGTAAGCGCTGTTTGGGTTGTCCGTTGCCTTCAGAAACAAATGAGCATAGGTTCCTCTTCCTCCGACCAAAAAACTCCCTTTTCCAATAGGTCCTTCAGCAAGCAACCGACTTG
>JBMYKI010000024.1:0-18206 GCA_049595235.1 Flavobacteriaceae bacterium | reverse complement strand
TGCTTTGATGGCCATGCCTTTAGAATACATTTCCCAAATGGACCAAAAGGAATTTGAATATTTTTTGGTCTTGGCAGCTGACAATGGAGATTATGAATATAAAACCAGCCCTGGTTTTCAAGCGATGCTCAACGTGGCTTTACAGCCGTAGGAATTTGTTCGTTTTGTGGAATGCGATACAGATGGCGTTCCTCTGAGGTCAATTCTTTAGCATAGGGAATCAAAGCAGCCTCAAATCCCACTGCCTGCAAACGATTCACATAATCCAACCCATAGACACGAACATGGTCGTATTGGCCAAACGCGCGGGCTCTCTCATGGGGAGCTCTGATGTTGAAATCCTCGTAAGTGTCTGTTCTTTTCGTATCTAAAGGCACTTGAAGAATGGCTCTCCCGCCTGGTTTTAACACCCTAAACAGTTCTGACATCGCTTTTTGATCGTCCTCAATGTGTTCGAGTACATGGTTACACAAAACCCAATCAAAAGTATTGTTTGCAAAAGGTAAATTGCAAATATCGGCTTTGATATCGGCTAGAGGAGAGTTAAGGTCAGCTGTGGTGTAGTTGAGGTGTTTAAGTTTTCGAAACCGACCCAAAAAAGCCTGTTCTGGAGCGAGATGCAATACTTTAGCCTGCTTGTTGAAAAAATCAGTCTCTTGACACAAGTAGATCCACAACAATCGATGTCTTTCTAATGACAAAGTACCTGGACTCAACACATTGGGTCGTGTCTTGCCGTATCCGTATGGCAAAAAAGTTCGGTATGATTTTCCATTGATTGGGTCTAGGTGGTTTTTGCCTCGATAGAAAACATCCAAAAACGGACGCAACCATTTGCTGGCTTGCAACAACCAAGGTCTTGGTAGGCGTCTTAACCCCCATGTAAAAAGCGCCTTCACGCCATATCGGATTTGGGTCGAAATGCATTCTCCTCGTCGCTTTGTATGCCCAAAGCTTCATAGATGTAATCGAAAGTGGAAAGCAACTCTGGCACACCATTGACAATGGCAATGTTGTGCTCAAAATGCGCACTGGGTTTGCCGTCTGCTGTCAAGATGGTCCAACCATCAGAAAGCTGTTTGATTCTATGTGTACCTGCATTGATCATAGGCTCAATCGCTACGACCATACCCTCAAGAAAAGCTTTACCCTTACCACGTCGTCCGTAGTTGGGCATTTCGGGTTTTTCGTGCATGGTTTTGCCTAGCCCATGACCAACCAATTCACGCACCACACCATAGCCAAAAGATTCGGTGTATTGTTGAATCGCATACCCCACATCGCCTACTCGGTTACCAACTCGAAAAGCATCGATACCGATATACAATGATTTTTTGGTGACTTCTAGCAGTTGCTTGGTTTCGGCTGCGACCTCTCCGACTTCAAATGTGTAGGCATGATCTCCGTAGTAACCGTTTTTTAAAGCACCACAATCGATAGATACCACGTCTCCCTCTTCTAGAGGTTCGTTGTTGGGAATACCATGAACGACTTGGGCGTTGGGACTCACACAAAGGGTATTGGGAAAATCGTATAAACCCAAAAAACCTGGAATGGCACCATGGTCGCGGATAAAGGCTTCGGCCATAGTATCGAGTTGGAGGGTGGTCACGCCAGGTTGGATTTCTGAGGCCAACATCCCCAAAGTTTTGGATACAATCTGTGCACTCTCACGAATGAGCTCGATTTCTTGTGCTGTTTTTTGCAATCCCATACGCCTAATACTCGTATGCGTGTTTATACTCTTTTCCTTGCAGAATATCCAACATATCTTGCTCTAGGCTCATGATCGGAAATTCCACTATGCGATTTATTTCTTTTCCTTTACTAGAAAATACAAAAGTAGGAACGTGAGTGATGCCGGCTTCGGTAGCACTGCCATCAGGAACCAGTTTGTCCTCGTCGACGGCGACCATACGTATATTCACCTGAGTATTTAAGGCATCAATGATTTTAAAAAACGCAGGCACTTCTCGTTGACTATCAGAACACCATGTCCCCATAAAAACAGTTACCTCAATCTCTTGAAGTACGTTTTTTAGGTCCTGAATCAGAGTGTTGTCCAAAAGATGCGCCTCAAAATTTTCATCAAACCATGATTTGTGGGAGCCTGCTTCTAAATCAGAGCGTTGAATGTTACCCAAGAGGTCATCCGTGTCTTGACTCCAAACAGTCAAGGAAATCAGTAGAAAAAGAATAAAGGGGGCTTTCATAGGCTTTTAAATTAATGATTCTGATGTCATCGCTGCTGGCTGACTCACACCCATCAGTTTGAGAATGGTCGGTGCAATATGGCTCAAGTTACCATTTTTTAGACTTCTAAGATCATTGTCTACCAATATGATAGGAACCAGATTGGTAGTATGTGCGGTGTTGGGTGTTCCGTCTGGATTGATCATGGTGTCACAATTGCCATGGTCGGCAATGATGATCACACTATAGCCACCCTCTTGCGCGGCTTCGACAACGTCTTGTGTACAAGCATCTACGGTTTCACAAGCTTTGATGGCGGCTTCCATACTTCCTGTATGACCTACCATATCGGGGTTGGCAAAGTTGAGACATACAAAATCTACAGCTTTGGATGTAAGCTTGGGTACGATGGCATCTCTAATTTCATAGGCACTCATCTCGGGCTTTAAGTCGTAGGTGGCCACCTTCGGCGAAGGACACAGAATACGCTCCTCACCCTCAAAAGGTTCTTCACGTCCACCATTGAAGAAAAAGGTTACGTGTGGGTATTTTTCTGTTTCCGCAATTCGAATTTGTGTTTTTCCGGCTTTTGCCAACACCTCACCCAAAGGCAAGACTATATTCTCTTTGTCAAATACCACGTTTACTCCTTCGAACGACTCATCGTAGTTGGTCATGGTCACATAGTGCAAATCGATGGTATGCATATCATATTCAGGCATATCCACCTGATGCAAGGCTTGTGTCAATTGTCGTCCACGATCTGTTCTGAAGTTAAAGAATATCACCACATCACCAGACTGGATTTGACCATGGGGCTTGCCCTCTGAGTCGGTGACGCAGATAGGTTCAATAAACTCATCGGTTATGTTGTTGGCGTAGCTTTCCTCGATCGCAGATTGGATGTTGGAAGTTAGCTTTCCAGCGCCATGAACAAGAAGGTCATAGGCTTTTTTGACACGTTCCCAGCGTTTGTCACGATCCATGGCGTAGTAGCGACCCACAACAGAGGCAACCTTTGCGTTGTTTTCTTCGCAAGATTTTTCTAGACGGGTTAAAAACCCAAGCCCTGACTTGGGGTCCACATCGCGACCATCCGTAAAGGCATGAACCAAGGTATTGGGCACACCAGCTTGGTTTGCGGCTTGTAGCAATCCTTCAATATGATTGATGTGCGCATGCACACCACCATCTGATACCAACCCTAGAAAATGAAGGTTTTTATTGTTTTCTTTGGCATAAGCAAATGCTTCTTGTAGCACCGCCTCTTCTTTTAAGCTGTCTTCCTCAACAGCCATGTTGATTTTGGCCAAATCTTGATAGACAATACGTCCTGCACCAAGGTTAACATGCCCCACTTCACTATTTCCCATCTGCCCATCTGGAAGTCCCACTTCCATGCCGTCTGTACGAAGCGTGGCGTGAGGGTAGTGGTTGTAAAGATTATCTATAAAGGGAGTGCTTGCCTGTTCCACTGCTGAAACATCGGCTGAGGGAGATATGCCCCAGCCGTCTAAAATCATCAAAACTACGCGTTTGTTCATGCTGTTTTTTTACGCATGCAAAGATATAGAACCCAAACTAGAAAACCGCTTATTGTCAGTCAATAAGCGCTGGATTGATATCGAGTATATGTTGTTTTTTGTAGTTCTCTAAAAAGATAGTATCCAAATGTATGGCCCCTTCTAATGTGTCATCATTAACCAGCTCCTTTAAATCGATTTTCATGAAGGCTTTAAAATAGTTGTTTGACAAGGGCACATAGCTGTAGTGCCAAGGTTCATAGGCAAAACCCTTGCGGCTAGGGTCGTTGGTGTAAACAAGAAAAAATCCAAAATCCGATGCGTGGGTTTCCATCCACAAACGAAGGGGTTCATACGGGCCGCTGTTATGAAATTTTTCTGCCAAAAGTATATCCCCTTCTTTGGGAATATTTCCATCAGTCACGTCTATTTCAGTACCCCAGTGATGGCGTGAAGTGCCTGGTAGGGTAGAGTAGGTGATGATTTCTTGAATGGCTTCTGGTCCTGTCATACCCTCAGATGTAAACTGCCTGTATTTTCGGTTCCAAATACTACACTGTCGTTCATAGCTTCGGTAGCCCGACACCAATTCCAAATCGATACCATCTGCTTTGGCAGCATCTTGCATTGTTTTAAAAGCTTCCAGGGCTGTGGGGTGTAGCCCTTCTTCGGCCCACGGAGGACTTCCTTTTCCTGTTAGTAGATCAGGATGGATAGATTGGCCTTGTGCGTAAATCATACACAGCAAAAATAACAGCTTTGGTTTCATGAAATGTATTTGGTCATATAATGATGAGGACCCGCCACTGGAATGTCAAATTCAGCTCCATTAACAGAATAGCCCATTTTTTGGTAGAAAGGTACGGCTATCAGTCGTGCGTTCATCCATATCAGCCCAATTTTTTGCTGTCGCACTTGTTTTTCTGCTGCTTGTACCAAGGCCGCTCCAATTCCCTGACCCCTCTCAGTTCTCAACACCCCCATACCCCGAAGCTGTACATTGGGCACTTGGGCAGATGCATAGTCAGGATTGAAGATGAGTGTCAAAACTCCTATCATTTTTTTTTCGCAAAAAGCGCCTAAATGAAGGGTGCTTTCGGATTCGTCACCATCGAAAATACAAGTCTTTCGAGGCAAACCAGGTCGAAGTACGGGGTGTCTTACAGCATGGGTTTCCAAAGCAGAAATGGATTTAATGTGTATTTTTGGATGGTTCATTTGCTATGAAAACACTTCAATTCGACTACTTAAATGTAGCCAAAATCGAGCAAATTTTGCCTCTGATGCAAGATTTTACCAACCACAAATACAGTGATTCGGTATTGCTTACACGTCTCAAGGCTATGTTTGATTATGATTATGCTTGTGTGGGGATTTATTTAGAAACCCAACTGATCGGATTTTGTGGCTTATGGTTTCAAACACGTCACTATTCGGGAAAAAGCTGTGAGTTAGACCATTTTTATATTGACACCCCTTTTCAAGGACTTGGTTATGGGCAACAATTTATGGATTGGGTGGAGAAAGAACTCATCCCAAAAGGCTACGAGGCTATTGAGCTCAATGTGTACAAAGAAAACACTGCCGCCCATCGTTTTTACGAGCGCGAGGGCTTTAAGCATTTGGGTCTTCACTATGTAAAGCGAATTAACAGAACCTAGTTTAACAAAACATTAGCGTATTTTTTGGTACCTTTCCAAGGTAAAAATTCGGTATGCGACTTTGGTTGTTTCTTGGGTGTTTGTGTGTAGGGAATATGCTGTCTGCACAACAAGACTACCGCACTTGGCTTCGCGGCAAGGTTCTTTACCAAGACAGCAATGTGGTGGCCGCCAATGTGCTCAACACCACCTCTGAAAAAGCCACCATCACAGACGATAACGGCAATTTTGCCATCGAGGTACAACTCAACGACGAGTTGATTTTCTCATCTGTTCAATATGAAATTCGTGCGATTGTAATCACCAAAGAAATATTGCAACGCAACCGCTTGGTGATAGATGTTCGCGAAAAAATCACCCAACTCGATGAGGTGGTCATCAGCCCCAACCGACCTGAAGCCTTTTTGAATGTTAAAGAAGAAGAATTTAAACAGTTTGATTATACCGCTGACAAATCTACGCGTGTAGAAAACGAGTTGCTACGACAGAACCAGCTCTACAACGGAGTCGATTTTGTAAATATCTTTAAACTGCTTTACAAAAGTTTACGCCCTGAAACGTCTGAAGACAAAACATTTGATTTTGCACCTAGCGATGTCATTCGACAGATTTATCCCGATATCTTTTTTACCTCTCAGCTTAACATTGACCCAGACGAGATCGAATTGTTTTTGCAGTATTGCGATGACCGTATCGAAACCAAAGACCTGCTCAAGCGTGAAAATGAGTTTCAATTGATGGATTTTTTAATCAAACAAAGTGAAAAGTTTCGTAAAGCGCGTTAGTTTTTTATTCGTGCTATTTACTGTAGGTTATTGGAGTTACGGTCAACAGCTTAAAACCATTCGTGGCACCTTGGTATCCGATTCTTTGGACGTTTCTGCCATTCATGTGGTCAACAAGACGAGTGGCGCTACAACCATTACCAACAACAAAGGGGTTTTTAGACTTGGCGCCCAAGTGCAAGACACCTTGGTGTTTTCAGCAGTTCATATCCAATTTCAAACCTTGGTACTTAACCAAGAAGTTTTCGAACAACCCGAATTGTTTATTTATATCCAACCTGTGGTCAATGAGCTTCGCGAAGTGGTGGTCAAACCACACGACTTGTCAGGTAACCTATTGGACGACATGGCTCAGTCACCCCCACCCCCCATAAATTTTAGCGATGTGGGTATTCCAGGTTTTACAGGAACGCGTAAAGAAAAAATCACCTATTCCAGTACAGGAAAAGTACTGCTAAGTGCCCTTCTGATACCATTGAGCCCGTTTGATATTGAGGGCATGTATAAGCAGATTAGTGGCTACAACAAACGTCTTAAACAACAGCGTTTTTTGAGCGCACAATTTCAATCAGTGGGCGCCATGATCTCCTTTTACGGACCTTCTTTTTTGATGAATCAATACAATATTGACGAAGACGAAGTTTATCCTTTTGTTTTGGGGTGTTTGGAAAATCACCCCACAGCAGCCGATGATTTCAAGAATGGACACCACCAACTGGTAATAAAAACATTTGATAAATATAAAACCCAAACCATCACCCCATGAGTTATAAAATCCTTTTACTGATGTTTTTAGGAGTTGGCTCTCTGCAATTCAGTACAAATCATAAATTTTATGTCAGCACGACAGAGATAGATTACCGACCCGATTTGGAGACGCTACAAATTACGGTAAAGGTATTTACTGATGATTTTCAAAACTTGCTCCAAAAACGCTATGAAAGTGATTTGACTTTAGACCCCGATTCTGATTCAAAAAAAATCGATGCCTACAGTACGCGCTACTTCCGGCAAAAACTCAAACTCAATGTGGATACCAAGCCTGTGGCGCTACAATTTTTAGGAAAGACCTACGATATAGACCAAACCACCTTGTTTCTGCAAGTGACAGATGTGCCAGTATTCCAAACATTGACTATAGAAAACACCTTACTTTTTGAGCTTTTTGACGACCAGCAAAACATAGTCAGGGTAAAAACACCCACCCAACGCAAAGGTTTTTTACAAACCCAAGGAAGGGCAAAGGATGTTTTCAACAGGCAATGATTTCAAACCCTTATAATTCCATTCCTTTTCCTTATTTTTAACCCTTTAGACAAAAATTGTTTTATATGAAACCCTTACACACCCTATTTCTATCTTTCTTTATGATACTGCCTACGCTGGTGTTGGCACAAGAACAAAATTTGGAAGGCCCCAAACAAGGGCACACCAACCAAAACAAATTCCGTCAGCTGTATGACGAGTTTGCCACACCCAACGGCTTTCGTACGGCTTCTGGTGCCCCCGGTCCGGATTACTACCAGCAGCGTGCCGATTACAAAATGGATATCCGCATAGACGATGACACCCAGCGCTTGTATGGCGACGAAACCATCACCTATACCAACAATTCGCCCGATGCCTTGGACTATTTGTGGGTGCAACTCGATCAAAACATCCGAAAAAAAGATGCCCCTGCACTGCTAAAAAACAGCCAGGAAGTAGATGAGGTAGATTATATGTCCAATTTTGCAAACAGCCACTTGCGTGAGCCCTTTGATGGCGGTTTCAATATAGAGCATGTATTGGATGCCAACGGCAAACCCATGAAACACCTCATCAACCAAACCATGATGCGTATCGACTTGCCCAAGCCTCTTATGACTGGCGAGCAAGTGCGTTTTTCTATCAAATGGTGGTACAATATTAACAACCACGTTACCAACCGCGCGCGTTCGGGTTATGAGTATTTTCCCGAAGACGACAACCGCGCCTATGTGATTGCGCAGTTTTTTCCTCGGATGTGTGTTTACAACGACGTGGAGGGCTGGCAGAACTATCAGTTCTGGGGCAACGGTGAGTTTGCTTTGCCTTTTGGGGACTATGAGGTCAATATCACTGTACCCGCCAATTTCATTACAGATGCTACTGGTGAGTTACTCAACCGAAAAGAGGTTTTCTCCAAAGAGATGATGAAGCGCTACAATAAGGCTAAAAAGACCTATGACAAGCCAGTGCTAATCGTCACCCAAGAAGAAGCTGAGGCCAATGAAAAAACTTCGACTTCCGAAACCAAAACATGGAAGTTTAAGGCAACCAATGTACGCGATTACGGATTTACGACCTCCAAGAAATTTATCTGGGATATGATGGCCGTCAAACTAGACACCAAAGATGTCATGGCGGTTTCTTTGTATCCGAAAGAAGGGAATCCGCTATGGGAAGAATGGTCCACATTGGCCGTAGCCCAATCACTGATTACCTATTCGCATCACACTTTTGAGTACCCTTACCACAAAGCGATTTCTGTACATGCCAAAAACCAAGGCATGGAGTATCCTATGATCTGTTGGAACTATGGTCGTCCCAACAAAGACGGTACCTATTCTGACCGTGTGAAATTTGGGATGATTTCTGTGATTATCCACGAGATTGGTCACAACTACTTTCCGATGATTGTCAATTCGGACGAGCGTCAATGGGGTTGGATGGACGAAGGTTTGGACACCTTTGGACAGTACCTCACTGAGCAAGAATTCGGAAAAAACTACCCAGAGGCCATTCCGGGTCTAGACAAATATCCATCTCGTAGGGGAGAGGCCAAGAAAATTGTACCCTATATGTCGGATGACCAAGACTTTTTGGCACCCATAATGTCGAATCCTGAAAACGTGTACCAGTTGGGGCCCAACGCCTATGGAAAGCCCGCAACGGCGCTCAATATCCTCAGAGAAACCATTATGGGACCTGAACTGTTTGACCATGCGTTTCGAACCTATTCACAGCGATGGATGTTCAAGCATCCTACTCCCGAAGACTTTTTCCGTACGATGGAAGATGCTTCGGCTGTAGATTTAGATTGGTTCTGGAGAGGATGGTTCTATACGACCGACTTTGTTGATATTGGGGTTGAAAGTGTCAAAAAAGTACAGTTTACCGATCAGCCTACAGAAGAATTTAAGCAACGTATGGAGCAAAGAGGTGTGCCGCTAGACCAGTTGCCACCACTAGTATTTAAGGTCGATGACCAGTCGGAAAGCTACGACCCTGAGGCAGCTCCTTTTGCCCAAGCCACTACCCTAAAAGAGTATGTGATGGACAATTTCTCAGCTGAAGACCAAGCGGTTTATGAGGATACCAATCATTTTTATGAAATCACATTTAACAAACCCGGTGGTTTGGTGATGCCGATCTTGGTTGAGTATACCTTCGAGGATGGTACTACCCTAAAGGAGCGCTACCCTGTACAAGTGTGGCGTAAGAACGACAACAACTACACCCGTGTGATGGCTACCGATAAGGAGATTATCGGAGTTAAAGTCGATCCTAAAGAAGAAACCGCCGACGTTAACACTACCAACAACCAATGGCCAAGACGTCAAAGTCAAACTGAGTTTGATCAATTCAAGACTCAAACACAAGGCTAAAAACACAGAGCCAACCCTCGGGTTGGCTTTTTTTTGAACCTATCATATTTTAACAATACCCACAGGGTCACTATCTTTACAAAATGATATTTTTTATCAGTGGCGCCGAATTGGTGTTCGTCTTTTTAGTGATACTCTTGGTCTTTGGAGCTGATCGTGTACCAGATATAGCCCGCACTTTGGGCAAAGGGATGCGACAGGTACGCCATGCTACCCAAGACATCAAAGAGGAGATACAGAAATCAGCCAAAGACAAAGGAATAGACACTGAGGAAATCCAAAATCAGATTCGTGAAATCAAAGACGAAGTCGAGGATACTGCGGGCTCTATCAAAAGAAAACTCTAACGCTTGCGACTGAGTGTAAGCCCATCTCGAACTGGGAATATCACGGTTTCCATCCTAGCGTCTTTGTTTATTTTATCATTATATACCTGAAGTGCTTTTGTAGCCTCATCAACTGCTTCACCCAACACTTTACCTGACCATAGCACATTGTCTGAAATCAACAAGGCGCCTGGATTCATTTTATCTACAATCAGGTCAAAATACAAGGGGTAGTTTTCTTTATCGGCATCCATAAATACCAGATCATAAGGTCCTGAAAGCTTGGGTAGTATTTCAGCTGCCATCCCCAAGTGTTGGTAGATGCGATCTCCATATGGAGATAGATTAAAATATTTGCGTTGCATTTTGACCAGTTCTTCGTTGCAATCTATGGTGTCCAGTCGACCCTTAGCTGTCATCCCCTCGGCCAAACACAAACTCGCATAGCCTGTATAGGTGCCAATTTCCAATATGTTTTGGGGCTTAGTAAGCTTAGACAACAACGAAAGGATGCGACCCTGGTAGGCACCACTCAACATGCGGGGTTGCAATACCTTTTGGTGTGTTTCTCTGTTGAGTTGTTGCAATAGCTCGGGTTCTTGCGCACTGTGCGCATCTAGATATTGTTGAAGTTGGTCAGATATAAATTCCATAATTATTTGGGTCTGGCATATGGGAAGCGCTCTATGAGTTTGGGGCTAGCATAACCATCCAGTCCGTTAATGGTTACACTTTGTGCAGACTCTAAGCTCAGCCACCCATCCTCTTGCAAAATATGCTCACCTAGATGTATTGCCTCTATTTTAGAGACAATCAATAGGGTGTTGTTTTCTTTGATTTCATATTCGTTGAGGTACTGACACCCCAAACGCACTTGAGCGCCTTTAACATAGGGGGCATGAAACCCATCTATGTATTCAGGTTCAAAATCAGTTTGATCAAATTCTGACACATCAGCGGGGTATTTGGCAGAGGTGTGATGCGCATCAGCAACCATGCTGCTATGGATGTGATTGACGCTAAAGAATCTAGTTTCTTTGATGTTTTTATAGGTGTCTCTAGGAACGGTTGTCGGGCGAAGTACGAAACCTATCAAAGGGGGGTTGCTGCCCAGATGGGTGATGCTGCTAAAGACCGCTAGGTTGGTGTGTCCTTCTGTAGAAAGTGTACCCAATAAATTAGCGGATTTGTAACCTGTGCAACTATTGATAAGATTGAGCCGAAAAATTTTGTCCATTTGCTGAATATCGGCCGATGAGAAGGAGTGCATTTTCTTTTTTACAAACATAATCAATCCGTTGAATTTGTGTATTTTTGACCTCTCAAAAGGGTCATTAACTCAGTTGGTTCAGAGTGTCGCCTTGACAGGGCGGAAGTCATTGGTTCGAATCCAATATGACCCACCATTATTTCCGAAATAAGTACAGTAGTAAACTCAGTAGTAGGCTTATTAAAATCGAAGTTCCTAGCGGAAAATAAACCTTGGTGTTTTTGCCTTCCCACTTGAAATCCAAGGGGTTTTTGTAGTCAAAGCGTTCTCCAAAAACCATGAAACAACCCACAACTACGAGCACCACACCTACTAAAATTAGTATACGCCCTCCCATCAATGCAAAACGTCTACAAGTTTCTCCAAGGCTAGGCTGCGCGAGGCTTTTAGTAGGACCTGTTTTTGACCCAAAGGATTGGCTTTGAAAAAATCTTTCGCTTGTTGGGTGGTTTCGAAGTAGTGTGCTTTGCCCGCCCAAGGCTGAAATGGACGTCCTATCCAATAGCATTCAAGGCCATTTTCTTTAGCCCAGTTTACAAGTCGCTGATGTTCCTCAGCCTCATAGGCTCCCAATTCGTTCATCTGTCCCAGTATGGCAACTTTTTCTCCAGACTTTTGACAGAAGGCAGTTAAAGCCGCCAACATGCTACTGGGGTTGGCGTTGTAAGCATCTAGTGTGATGTGTAAATCGCCTTTTTGAATTTGTTGAGAACGGTTGTTTTTGGGAGTAAAGTTTTCAATCGCTTCTTTGCATTTTGAGAACGGAATTTTTAAATACTGCCCTATGGCCATGGCCGCAGCGGCGTTGTAGGCATTATAACTTCCAGTGAGTTGGGTTTGAATAGTGCTCCCATGTAGCACGAATGCGATTGGATCGTTTTGTAGGTTGATTTTAAAAACACAGTCCAAGTGGTCTTGGGTTCCGTAGGTGAAGGCAGCGTAGTCTGAAAGCTGGTTAATCATTTTGGTATCGTCTCCGTTGGCAAAAATGACGCCTTGACTTTTTTTAAGATGCTCGTATAACTCACTTTTGGCTTTGACCACACCCTCAAGACTGCCAAAACCTTCCAAGTGTGCTTTTCCAAAGTTGGTAATCAGTCCATAGTCGGGCTGAGTGATTGCTGCCAATTGGGCAATTTCGCCGGGGTGGTTGGCGCCCATTTCAACCACGGCGAACTCTGTATCTGATTGTATGCGCAATAGCGTTAGGGGTACGCCAATATGGTTGTTTAGGTTGCCTTCTGTAGCAATAGCTTTGTATTGGCATTTCAAAACCGCATGAATCAACTCTTTGGTGGTGGTTTTGCCATTACTCCCCGTAAGTGCAATGATGGGCGTACCAAGCTTTTGTCTGTGGTGTTTGGCGAGTTGCTGAAGGCTATCCAGAACATCGTCTACCAAAACAATACGTTGATCGTTTCCTTCAATAGGTTCATCAACCACGACTGCCAGCGCCTCTTTTTCTAGAGCTTTACGAGCAAAATGATTGCCGTTAAAACTCGGACCTTTAAGGGCAAAATATAGTTGTCCGCTTGCAAGCGTCCGGGTATCTGTAGAAACCCCTTTGGATTGAAGATAGAGATGATAGAGGTTTTGCATCCTCAAAGTTTCTTAACCACGCGGTCTTTTACGAGTGTTGGGGTTGCTTCCCAAATAAGACATCGCACATCGGAAGCCTACAAAATCAGCCGCCATATATTCTGGAAGGTAGCGGCGTTGTGCCGGATCCAACCAAAAGGAGCGGTCTTTCCAAGAACCTCCTTTTATAACCCTAGTCTGGTTAGAGATCAGGGTATTGAGTTGTTCGTTTCGTTGAAGACCATCGCTATCCACAGGTGATTTGTACATGTTGTCGGAGTTTTCACGTGCCGAGAAAGCATCACCATCTTGATAGTTTCGATTGTCAGAACGGTCAAAGTTAGATCGCAGCTTGGTATCCAAGCTGTCTACACCCTCTCTGAGTACAGAACCTGGCAACTGCGAGAAGAACACCCTTCCTGTAGGGGTGGTTCCGCCTATGTTGTCATCAAGAGTGGCGGTGACTACTTTTCCGTCTTCGCCAATAACAGGCTTTGAGAAATAATTACCTCTGTAATAGTTCATATCACTCACGTCGTTGTTGGTGATGGGTCGATACACGTCTGCAACCCATTCGGACACATTGCCAGCCATGCCATAAAGACCAAAATCGTTGGGTGGGAACTGGCGCACATCGGCAGTGATTTCTGCATTGTCATTAGACCACCCTGCGATACCGCTATAGTCTCCTCTTCCCTGTTTGAAGTTGGCCAACTGGTCCCCCTCATTTCTTCTAGACATAGACCGAGAAGATTCTCCAGACCATGGATATTTTTTCTTTCCTTGATAGCTGTTGTATTCTCTGATACCAGAAAGACCTAAGGCAGCATATTCCCATTCTACTTCCGTAGGAAGGCGGTATTCAGGTAATAAAATTCCATCTTCGATGCCTGCACTGCTGATACGAACCGAATCGGTTTCTCTGTCTCTTTGAATCGAAGCCCTACCTACGAATTTAGGGTCTTCCGTATTGTCATTTACAAGTGCACCACCATATACCTTATCTGAAGCACGTAAATATGTTTCAACATCAAAATTGACATCAGGACTTAAAGTGTCGGCAACTCGAGCACCTCGAGCCAAATAGCCTTTTTCTTCTAATATTTTTTCGTTCACTCTATTGGAGCGCCATTTAGCAAAATTGACCGCCTGTTGCCAACTGACACCTACTACTGGGTGGTTGCGAAATGCAGGATGGCGTAGATAATTGTTGACCATGTCTTCATTGAAGCCCAATTGGTTTCTCCACACAAGCGTGTCAGGAAGGGCTGCGGTATAGATGTCTTTGTATTGTGGTCCGGCTTGGCCATATACCCGTGCCAACCAATCCAAGTACTCCATGTACATCAGGTTGGTCACCTCTGTTTCATCCATATAAAAAGATCGCACTTGCATGCGTACAGGAAGGTTGTTCCAGTCGCGCAAAACGTCATCTTGTACTTTCCCTTTTGTAAAGGTACCACCTTGTATAAATACCAATCCAGGTCCTGTATCTTGTCCTTTGTAGTTGGTTTTGTACTGAAACCCACCGCGCTCATTGATGCTCCATCCGGTAGCTTGCGATTTGTTGCTGCCTCGTGAGCTTCTATTGGAACCACATGCTGAAACCATCAACACAATTATTCCAAGGGCAATCATTTTTTGATATCTAATTCGCAACATGAATTTTAAATCTTCTTTAAGTTTGCAAGATACTAAATATGCCTAATTTAGCTTAGCATGATTTTTGCACAAATAAAAAACGGCATAATCTCTAAATTATTGTCTTGATTACAAGGGTGAAAATACCAAATCAAATCTTTGGACGTTTTGTAGACATGATCCGGCTGTGTTTGCTTTTATTACCTGGGTTGGCTGCGGCTCAACAATGGGAGGTGCCTATTCGGTGGCAAGGAACAGAATCCGTTCAAGTGCAATCTGAAATTCTTCCGTTGCCAAGTCCTGTGGGACATACTGTCTTCTTTGACGAGAATTCTGAACAATTTTTGATTGAAATAGGTCAAAAACTAACAGCATCAGAATCGGATAAAAAGTTTTTAGTCACCAAAATTGAGCATGAAGTAATTCCCACCAACGGTAGCCAAAATCTATATGTTGACAAACTTCCGTCATCACCCAGTGCGAGTTGTATAAAAACAAATGGACGGGGCGACCAACAACTGCTACTTTCGTTTACACCATTTTATGTAGTCGATTCCAAAATATTTCGGATAACTTCCTTACAAATCTCTGCTGTAACTCCACCTGTAGTGACCCAGTCTCAAGTGTTACCAACTTTAGAAACCGTATCAGATTTACCCGAAAAAGCCCATCGTTTTGAGGTTGAAAAGACTGGAATCCACAAACTCACGGGGCGTTTTTTGAAGCGAATAGGAGTACCAATCAAAAACATAAACCCATCTACAATTAAGATATATGGTCGAGGTGGAAGCATGTTGCCATTGGTCAATGCGGAAACTACGGATGTGGGTATGCGCGAAAACCCTTTGATGTTGGTAGGTATGGAAGATGGATCGATAGAAAACGATGACTACATATTGTTCTATGCGTATGGACCTAAAAATTGGAGCGCAGAGAGCCGCACATTCAACAACCTTTATCACAATGCTGCTCATTATCTGTTGAGTTATGGTGGCACTCAAGGCAAAAGAGTGCAAACCATCACAACAACAGAGTCCATTTCGGACCCTATTACTTCGGCTGAGGTGACAATCCACCACGAAGAAGATGTAACCAACATTGCAAATATGGGCCGCCGATGGTACGGAGCGTCTTTTTATGGCAGCTCCGACCGAGATTATAGCTTTGACCTCACCAATCGGGCAGAAGCCACTTCGGCAAAGTTGACCGTTGCTGGCGCTGGTGTTTCTGACAATACGACCCAATTGAAAATAAACGTCGCGGATGTATTGGAAACCATATCTTTCGCGCCCAAACAAAAATTAACACGAGCCACTCTGGGCAGTAAAACAATGTTGGTCACTCCCAATGGGGATGACTTAAAGCTCACGCTTGCCTATGAATCGAATGATGACAACGGAGCCATTGCCTATCTAGATTATATACAAGTGGTATACGAACGAGAACTTTCAGCAGCTTCGGGTCAGTTTGGATTTCGTTTGCAACATGACGCAACCCATTTTGCGTCACTTGCCGATGCAGTTTGGGAACAAACCGCCGACGGGAATATCAATGTCTACATGCCCAGTGAACAGGGTGTGTTTTTTACGCCTGAAAACAATGAAAATGACTTTCAACTATACACATCTTCCGATGCCTATGTGCCTGTTCGTAGCAGATTGGGAGATGCGTATGAATCTCCCAATACCAGAGCTTCTTTAGAGAATGAGGTTGAGTACATCATTATTACATCGGCAGCGTTTGCAGAGGAAGCAGAACGTTTGGCAGATCACCACAGAACCTTTTCTGGTTTGCAGACGCTTGTGTTGACACTCGACGAAATCTACGATGATTTTAGCGCAGCCAACCCCGATATTGCCGCATTGCGAAATGCCATTCGATATGCTTACAAGGCACACCCGTCTAAGCTGAAATATGTATGCTTGTTTGGTGACACTAGCTATGACTATAAAGACATAACTCCCAACAATAACAATATTGTTCCAACATTTCACGCTTTGGGTAGCTTTCATGTAGCCAACACCTTTATGTCTGATGACTTCTATGCCATGATGGACGAAGGAGAAGGTAGTTTGGCGAGTGGCGATGTGATGGATTTGGCGGTAGGTCGTATGTTGTTTGACACGCCCCTAGGAGCACGCACGGCAGTCAATAAGGCCATAGAGTATAGTCTATCTCATGGAGATTGGCAAAATAGTTTTACCCTTTTATCGGATGACCCTGACAAAGACTGGGAGGTTAGTATCCAACAAGAGCTCGATCGTCTTGGAGATGAGCTATCGATCAACAAGCCTTTTGTCAATGTAACCAAAATCCATTCGGATGCTTACCAACAAGTGGTAACCGCTGCCGGAGATCGTTATCCAGACGTAAGTCAGGCGCTCGAAAACCAAATCAATCAAGGCACTTTGGTGGTAAATTATTTTGGCCATGGGGGAGAGGAAGGCTTGGCAAATGAGTTTATTTACGACAAAAACATGGCGCAGCGTTTGTACCATCCGGGACGCTACCCCCTTTTTGTAACCTCCACCTGCGAGTTTAGCCGGTTTGACAACCCCAACCTGATAACAGCAGGCGAGATGACATACGCCAATCCCTCAGGTGGGGCCATTAGCCTGATCTCTACTACCCGCCAGATATTTGTGTCTAACGGAATCAGTTACAACAACATACTTTCAAAACATTTGTTCGCTTACGGTTCTGATGAATACCCCAGCATGGCTGAGGCATTGCGGTTGGCCAAGCGAGAATTTTCTGGAACCGCACAAAAGCGAATTGTATTTTACATTGGTGACCCCGCCTTGCGTTTGTCTATACCTGGTAGTTCAGTGGCGCTCACAAAATTTAATGATACAGAGCTAGATGCCTTAACTGACGCGCAAAAACAACTTCGTGCACTTGACAAGGTTCGTTTGTCAGGAGAGGTTATAGACGCGTCGGGAGATGTGTCCTCCAACTTCAATGGTGAGGTTGTGGTCACTGTGTTTGACAAATCTGTTGAGAAATCCACCTTGAACAACAGTGGTTATGGGGTTATGGATTTTAAGACTTTGGGAAACATTATTTTTAGGGGTAATACGACGGTAAATAATGGCATCTTTGACATCGATTTTGTTGTTCCTAAAGACATCTCATTGCCTGTTGGGGCTGCCCGAATCAGCTTGTATGCACATGACCCAAACAGTCTACGCTCTGTGACAGGCTACAGCGAGGACATAAACGTGGGTGGTCTCAATCCAAATCCTGTCATTGACCTCACAGGCCCGGATATTTCTCTGTTCTTAAATGACAAAGGGTTCAATTCTGGAGATCAAACCGGACCATCACCCACGCTTTTGGTGGACTTGTTTGACGAAAATGGCATCAACACCTCAGGCGGTTTGGGGCATGAATTGTTAGCGGTTTTGGATGGTCTGACACAAACCCCCATCATTTTAAATAACTATTATAAAGAGGATTACTATCTCTTTTTTTATCATGTCTGAATAATAATAAAGTTATTATTAGATGATTACGAGGACGAGTATTCAGAAGATGAGGACTTTTTTGCGGAAGAAGGGGGTCCACCAAATATGGCTCGTCGTGTTTCTTTCGGAGAAG
>JBMYKI010000023.1:19314-19605 GCA_049595235.1 Flavobacteriaceae bacterium | reverse complement strand
ACCTGATCACAGGATTGTTGATGGGAATCGTTGGGATTGCCATGTCTTTGCTGTTCAGGCTGCAATTGGCCTGGCCCGAACAACCTTTTGGCGTATTTGAAACCCTTCTTGGCAAATGGGCACCCGATGGGGTGATGGACCCCAACGTCTATTTGGCTTTGGTGACCATTCATGGTACCATTATGGTATTCTTTGTGCTCACCGCGGGTCTGAGTGGTACGTTCTCCAACCTATTGATTCCGTTGCAAATCGGTGCCCGCGATATGGCCTCTGGTTTTCTAAATATGGTCT
>JBMYKI010000023.1:0-19304 GCA_049595235.1 Flavobacteriaceae bacterium | reverse complement strand
GTTGTTCTTCCTCTCTAGTGTGGTTATGATCATCTCTCTATTTGTAGAGTCAGGACCTGCAGCTGCGGGTTGGACGGTATATCCGCCCTTGAGTGCCTTGCCACAAGCCCAGCCCGGCTCTGGATTGGGAATGACATTGTGGTTGGTGTCCATGGCGATTTTTATTGCATCCTCACTGCTTGGATCGCTTAATTATATCGTAACCGTTATCAACCTTCGTACCAAGGGCATGAGCATGACACGCCTTCCCCTCACCATTTGGGCGTTCTTTGTCACGGCCATCATCGGGGTGGTTTCATTCCCAGTATTACTTTCAGCGGCTTTGTTGCTGATTATGGACCGTAGTTTTGGTACTTCTTTCTTCTTATCCGATATCTTTATCCAAGGAGAAGTATTGCACTTCCAAGGAGGGTCACCCGTACTCTATGAACACTTGTTCTGGTTCTTAGGACACCCGGAAGTATATATCGTATTGTTGCCCGCTTTGGGAATCACTTCCGAGGTATTGGCAACCAACGCCCGCAAGCCCATCTTTGGGTATCGTGCTATGGTGGCTTCGATATTGGCGATTGCCTTTTTGTCCACCATCGTTTGGGGACACCACATGTTTATTTCAGGAATGAATCCGTTCTTGGGGTCGGTATTTACCTTTACCACCCTATTGATCGCGATTCCTTCTGCGGTCAAAGCCTTTAACTATATAACCACCTTGTGGAAAGGAAACTTGCAGCTCAACCCTGCCATGCTATTCTCTATCGGACTGGTATCTACCTTTATCACTGGAGGACTGACAGGGATTATCCTGGGAGACAGCACCTTGGATATCAACGTTCACGATACCTATTTTGTGGTTGCACACTTCCACTTGGTAATGGGAATTTCTGCACTCTATGGCTTGTTTGCTGGGGTCTATCACTGGTTCCCAAAAATGTTTGGTCGTATGCTCAACAAAAACTTGGGTTACATCCACTTTTGGGTGACAGCGATCTGTGCTTATGGTGTATTCTTCCCTATGCACTTTGTTGGAATGGCTGGATTGCCACGCCGATACTATACCAACACCGCTTTCCCATACTTTGACGACTTGGCCGATATCAATGTGGTGATTACCATTTTTGCATTGATCGCCGGTGCTGCGCAGTTGGTGTTTTTGTACAACTTTATCCATAGCATGTTCTATGGCAAAAAGACCGAACAAAACCCATGGCGCTCGACCACTTTGGAGTGGACCGCGCCTGTAAAACATATTCACGGCAACTGGGAAGGAGACATTCCTGAAGTACACCGCTGGGCCTATGACTACTCCAAGCCTGGTCAAAAAGAGGATTTTGTACCGCAACACATTCCGCTGGCCAAAGGCGAAGAAGAACTACAACACTAACCCTAGTTTACTGACAACGATTCAAAAAAGGTTGTTTTTCAAATTATAGCTAACTTGCTAATGACTGAACCCCAAGTTTATGAGCAGCGATTTCTTCGACCTACTTCTGTTTAGCGGTGCTGTCCACGGATTGATTTTCAACATCGTCACGCTGACCTATGCGTCACGAAAAAAAATCACCAAATCTGTTCTGTATCTAAACTTTGTGGTACTCAGTATCTCGCTCAATAATCTTCAGGCATGGATGATAAGCAAGGGGTATATCTTGCCCGGATATGTTTTGCGACATTTTGAAGTGCCATGGTATTTCTTTGTAGTGCCTGTGTTCTACTTTTTTGTAGTCCATTTTTTAAGAGTTCAATCCACCAGTATATTCAATATCAGATCGTTGTTTCTCATTTTTGGTGCAGAGCTATGCATCAGACTGTTCATCATATTGTATAGTTATCCTTTAGATTCCTTGGGGCTTATCGAATTGTACACCCAACTCGAAGAAGGGCTAAATGCAGTGATTTCTTTAATTTTCTTTGTAAAGTCTATCAAACTGGTCTTTAACAACCGGCACACCTATTCACATATACTCTCGTTTGATTCGATGGTTTGGCTCAGAAATTTTATAAAAGTAGGGGGGGTGGTTTTTTTACTATGGCTTTTGGCGATTGTGTTGAACATTCATTACAATGCCACAGAAATGTACTACCCGTTGCGTTTGGGCAGTTCCCTGCTTATTTATTGGATTGGCTACCAAGGCATTATAAGGTATCATGTTTTACGTGATCGAATACAATTGCGGAGCTTGATCAAAACACATACCAAAGAAACCATTCTGAGTCAAACCCAAAAATCTGAATTTTCACAGCTACGCCATATAACCTTTCAAATAGAGGCTCAAAAACTTTTTTTGAATCCCTATTTGTCTATTGCAACAGTAGCAGAAATTCTGGGAATGAGTGTCAGCAAACTGTCAAAAATCATCAACAGTCAAAGTGAAAAAAATTTCCCCGAGTTGATCAATGCGTTTCGCATCCAACACGCCACATTGCTTTTGTCCGACCCTAGGTTTGACAATTACACCATTGTTGCGATAGGGTTGGAGAGTGGATTTAACTCCAAATCGGCTTTTTATGCTGCTTTTAAAAAGCAGCACGACCTGAGTCCTTCAGACTACCGCAATAGGGTTCGGGAGTAATCAAAAAGATGTCCTGTGTTCAGCAATTTGCTGAAATCAGAACGAATAACAAGTAGAGATTACTCACCTTGGGCTTTATGCGGATATTGTTAATCATACTGGTTTTGTGGGGATTGTCTATACATGGACAGGAAGGGAAATTGCGTTATAACGGATTTTACCTTGAACCCATTTCATTACATCCCACTAATAATAATTACGGAGATTTGGTGGGATTTGGATTTGGAGCAAGTTTTAAGTCAAACAAACATCTTTTTCGGGTCAATATGGTAGCAGCATCCCAATATTTTAGTTCTCAAGACTCCAATCCCGCCCGATACAATGAAATTGCATTGTTATACGGGCATGAACACAAGGTCATAAATTGGTTGGAAGTAGATGCTTTTTTGGGTGCAGCATACTTCTATTATAACGATGGGGTCGATAAAACAACCACCTCAATAAGTTTTCCGCTTCACACATCTTTTAGGTTTTTGGTAGGCAAAAAATTTTCATTAGGATTCAACTATGGGCTGAATGTCAATCAACATAAACCCCTTCACAGAGTAGGACTTTTAATGCATTGGAAATCAAAAAAATAAAAACTTTACATATGAAACCTCTAATATATCTGTTACTACTTTCACTAACCAACTGTGCGATAACTGATAGCAAACCCTCATTTACTCTATGCGGATATTGTTAATCATACTGGTTTTGTGGGGCTTGTCTATACATGGACAGGAAGGTAACAACAAATTGAAAGGAGAAAGGATATCATTTGTTCCATTATTCGGATTCTTTGTTACAGAAAATGATCCTTTAAACGGTTTGCCTTTCCATTTGGACGCTACGTTTCTGCATAAAAGCAATCGTTACAAACTTGCAATGAATTCGGGATTTGAGGGGCCGTCACTAAACATACTGGGAGGAGGACCACATACCTCACATGGCTATTTAGACCTAGGGGTGTTATATGGTCGTGAGTGGCCATTGTTTAATTGGCTTTATGTTGAAAGCTATGCGGGAGCAAGTTTTTTTGCAAAAATCATCAATACCAAAAAAACAAATTTAATGACTGGTGAAGAACGAGAGGTTGAGCTATATACGATTACTGCCGGACTTCCTTTGCATGTACAGTTGCGTTTTCAGCTTAACAAACGTTTTTCTTTAGGACTTCAATATCATGGTAATATAAACCATTTGAACATTGTAAATTCTTTCGGTTTGGCTTTTGGCTTTCGTTTGGGGCTACATAAAAAACACACCAAAGTGCTTACACAAAAACCACCTACCTATGCTTTAGAGAGTAAATAGTCTTAAATAAAACTTTACATATGAAACCTCTGATATTTCTGTTACTACTTTCACTAACCAACTGTGCGATAACTGATAACGAACCCTCATTTACGCCCAGCTTACCTCCTGTAACCACCACTGGTGAAAACACTTTTGGCTGCTATTTAGATGGGGTTTTGGTAACCCCTCGAGACGGTTCTGGGGACCTTTACCGGTGGAGAGAAGAGGGTATGAAGGTTACAGCAGGAAAATCACTTAATAAGGTACATTATAATGAAATACGTGTTCGCGATTATAAAAGTGGTACAAGAGGTGTCGTAGAAATATATTTTGAACCCGTCATCTATGACTTGGGCGAAGGGGTTTTTACCCTTCAAAACAGCAAAGATGTTGATACCAATGGACAGCCTATTGTTGTTATCGCTGTTAGGCTACGTGAAAACTGGTATCGTTCTGCTATGGGTTCTGGCGAGGTCCATCTACTTCGTGTCGATTCCATCAACCACATTGTTTCAGGCACCTTTGCTTGTGAGGCCATAGGCAGCAGCAACCCCAATGACCGAATCAAAATTACCGAGGGAAGGTTTGATATTAATAGAGCCACACTAAGAGAAACCTTTTTTCAATAAAATAAAACTTAACCCAAATCTTAATTATGATGAAACCTTTATTTTTTTATGTACAAAATCTTAGCCCAAGATTTCTCCATGTATTACCACTCTGTTTTGTGTTTTTTCTTGGTTATTCACAAACCCCACAAGAGCCCTATGAAGTAGATATGCTTTTGGAGGAGCTTTACATTTCAGCACCAGGCACCATGAGTAGCCATCAAAAGGCAGCCATCCCCAACATGATTTTATATGACCGTACGGGTGGGTACGCGGGATTAAAAGAATTTAACAATTCAAACCATAACAACTCTAGCGGTTCCCATTTGTCACAAGCTCTTTTTGAAATGCGGAAGGCTTCCAAACATCAAAAGTTTTTTGAGGTTGACCGCTACAAAGAACAATTTTTACAAAAAACAGATTATAGTGCTTCCTATTTAGGAATTCTAAACACCGCTTTCCAAAGCCTAAACTACACCATGCATCCTAGCGGCAAAGCCGCCCTTTTGTACAAAAACAACAAGCTTCAGCCAAAGAATGCCAAACTACCCCTTTTCAATTCACATGAGGTTGTTGTGATTTCCCCCTTTCGAGAATACTTCACGGGAAGTAGCATTACAATTAAATTAGACGAAACCTTGTTGTTTTCTGAACACCCTACACGTGTGTTAGAATCGGTGGTACTACATACTGAAAACGGAAAAACCCATCCCATCCTTGAAAAGGGAACCTTTGTTACGGATGCGGTTCGGTTAGACTTTTCTCAAACGGGTTATAAAACCCTCAGTTTTGAAATAAAACTCTCAGATGGAACCCAGGTCCACACCCAGGCCAAAATTCATGTAAAAATCCCTGAAAGTTGTGAGGACACACTCAACGACGAAAGGATTCAAGACTTTACTTGGACTTCAGATATTTCCTATCAGGGTTATGACGAAACCACTCCCATTTTTGGAGAGTTGGAGTACAGAATATATTTTCAAACCCAAGACACATCGGAGCCGCTGTTGCTTAAAAAACCCATCATTATAATAGATGGTTTTGACCCACTTGACGGTCGAAAAATAGAAGATTGTGACCCACGTGATAGATTAACAGACGAACGTCATATTTCTATTCGAGATTTAATGAAATACTATGTGGGTAACGATGAAATAGATATAATTGATGAATTAAGAGATTTGGGATACGATGTGGTGGTGGTCAACCATCCGGTTTATTGGCGTGAGATCAACGGGACAAACACAAAGATTGATGGCGGCGCAGACTATATAGAGCGCAACGGGCTCAACCACGTTAGTCTTTATCAAGAAATCAACCGACAGCTAACAGCCAATGGAAGTACCGAAGAGTTGGTCATAGTGGGGCCAAGTATGGGAGGCCAGATCAGTCGTTATGCATTGGCTTATATGGAAAAAAACGACATTGACCACAACACCCGCCTATGGATTAGCGTGGACAGTCCGCATTTGGGTGCCAACATACCTTTAGGGCTACAAGCAGTCCTGAACCAAGCCAAAGGAGATATAGAAAGAGCAGGAGAGTTTGTACGAGATTGGTTGGGGTCTACGGCTGCTAAACAGCAACTCATAGCCCAAATGGATGGATCAAAAACTGTAAACTATTCTAAGCTAAACGGAAAAACCCAATCCCAAGGTTTCCAAACCGATTCAGGACATTCTTTTTTTAAAAAATATTATGACAACACCTTTGGCAACGGACTTGCCGAGAGCAAGGGCTATCCACAACAAACCAGAAATATAGCTTTGGTTAATGGGTCGCTTTCAGGCAGCAAATCGTATTACAATCCCATAACTTCCGAAATGGATTCTTTTTTAGGGAATAGTATGATAGGGGCTAATGTCAGGGCTTTTCAAAGGGTGTGTATATTATGGTGGTGTATAAAAATTCACATAGGCAGTTTTGAAGCACATTCCATGCCGGCTTACAATAGCTCAGGAAAAATATCAAGGTTTAAAAGACTTTTGAAAGATAATTCTATCAACGCTCAAAATATAAACTCAAGAGGCAATATGGATAATATTCCTGGAGGATATTTTGATGGTTTCAACGAGGTGCTACATGGACAACACGGAAGCGATCCGGCCGCATGGCCTGAAGGGACCTTTTCGTCATTTGATATTTTTTTGGAAAGTCTAGGCTCACTACTATCAGATTTATTAGGGGGTGCTTATAGCGAAGTTAGAGATAACGAATATGTACATTCATTTATTCCAACAGTAAGTGCGCTGGGGCATTTTAATCCTGAATTCAATTGGGCTCAAGGAATGGACTATGGAGACTTAAGTTGTCTTGAAGAGATTCCGTTTGACAGTTACTACGGAGAAGATGTGAACACACAGCATACTTCTTTTAATGAAAAAAGCATGCAATGGTTGCTGGAGGAATTAGACGGGGTTGAAACAGACCCCCATTATCCATCAAACTCTGGCTACAACATTGAAGGTCCTGACTTAGTGTGCTCAAATACATCGGCAACATTTAAGATAGCAGACAACGTATGTGAAGTTACATCAACAGTAAAAGAGTGGTCGGTGTCTTCAGGCTTAACAATTAATAGTCAAGATAATCTAAGCATAAATGTTTCTTATAATGACATCAGTCTTGACAGCTATGAAACCATTGTAGCTGAACTTGAAAATGGCAACACTTTGTCTAAATATTTTTCTGTGGATAAGCCTTATATTTTCGGTCCATGGCAATACAGTAAGGGAATTTCTGAGTATGAATCATATGCGATTTCTGAATGTTATGGACTTGATGGTGTTATAGAACGCGAAATCAATGGTTATGGATTTGATAGTAATAACACCTTTGAGTGGGAAAAAATTAGCGGCACGTTTAACATGTTTACCTATAGAAATACCATAACAATAATCCCAACATCAAATCGAGATAGAACATTTTCATACAAAGTCCGTGTAAGAGGGAGTTGTAATTCTTGGTCAGATTGGAGAATTTTTAATGAATTAAATCCTTGTTATTCACCAACGCCCTCACCCTCTCCTAGTCCAAATCCAAGCCCAACAAATCCAGAAATTCCACTTCCGTATGAATTAAAGGAAGGGATTTTGTTTGACAAACCCCATTTTTATTTTACTGTTTACCCCAACCCGTCCAGTCAATACATAACGGTTGGTGTAAAGCAAGATTCATTTGATACTAATCTGTTTTCTGAGCCGATAGGTTATATGCTATATGGAATCACTAACAAACCAATTGCTAAAGGGAGATTTGTAGGTGATAATAAAATATTTGTAGGAGATTTTAATGAAGGTGTTTATGTACTCAAATTAATTGTTGGTAATTATGAAGAAGAACATAAAGTCATAATAAATAGACAAGGGGTTGAATAGTTAGGTTTTTTAATCTCATTGGCTCAAAATATACTTTTTGGTTTTATGTATCTTTGGATAGATGAACGAGCATTTAGACCCAAGCGGTACCCACCTCACTTCTGAAGAGCAAGACATTGACCGCGCTTTGCGCCCCCTACGGTTCGATGACTTTATGGGGCAGCCTTTGGTGCTGGATAACCTACAAGTGTTTGTCCAAGCCGCCAACCAGCGCGAGGATGCCCTCGACCACACACTCCTTCACGGCCCCCCGGGGCTGGGCAAAACCACCTTGGCGCATATCTTGGCCAACGAGTTGGGCGTGGGGGTCAAAGTCACCTCGGGTCCTGTTCTCGACAAACCCGGCGACCTGGCCGGTCTGTTGACCAACCTCGAACCCCGAGATGTGCTGTTTATCGACGAAATCCATAGGCTCAGTCCCGTAGTAGAAGAATACCTTTACTCAGCCATGGAAGACTACAAAATCGATATCATGATCGAATCGGGTCCCAATGCGCGTACGGTCGAAATCAACCTCAACCCCTTTACCCTCATTGGTGCTACCACCCGCTCGGGCTTGCTGACCGCACCCATGCGGGCGCGTTTTGGTATCAACTGCCGACTTGAATACTACACCACCGAAGTGTTGTCTACTATCGTAGAGCGCAGTTCGGACATCCTCAACATTCCCATTGTGCCCGATGCAGCGGTCGAGATTGCTGGGCGCAGTCGCGGCACCCCACGCATCGCCAATGCCTTGTTGCGTCGCGTGCGTGACTTTGCCCAAATCAAAGGCAACGGTACCATAGACATGGACATTTCCAAATTTGGGCTCGAAGCCCTGCATGTCGATGCCCATGGCTTGGACGAGATGGACAACAAAATCCTCACCACCATGCTCGACAAATTTAAAGGCGGTCCTGTAGGGATCAACACCCTGGCCACCGCGGTGTCTGAAAGTGCTGAGACCTTAGAGGAAGTCTATGAGCCTTTCTTGATTCAACAAGGTTTTATCGTACGTACGCCTCGCGGACGAGAAGTGACCGACCTGGCCTATCAACACCTGGGTCGTACCAAAGGAGGCGCACAAGGCGGTTTGTTTTGAATCCCCAAACCCGCCATACCCAACTGATCAAGCAGCATGCCCAGCGACTGGGGTTTATGTCTTGTGGCATTTCTCAAGCGGGTTTTTTGGAAGAAGAAGCCCCTCGTTTGGAAGCTTGGCTCCACAAAGGGCATCATGGCCAAATGGGTTATATGGAGCGCAACTTTGACAAACGTCTAGACCCCACCAAACTGGTACCCGATGCCAAAAGTGTGGTGTCTTTGTTACTCAATTACTACCCCGACCAAACCCAGCAAGACCCCTCGGCACCCAAAATTTCCAAATATGCCTACGGAGCCGACTATCACCACGTGATCAAAGCCAAACTCAAAGAACTGATGCACTGTATCGAGACAGAGATTGGGGCAGTTTCGGGCAGGGCTTTTGTGGACTCAGCACCCGTTCTAGACAAGGCGTGGGCGGCCAAAAGCGGTTTGGGCTGGATGGGCAAAAACACCAACTTGATTAGTCAACAAAAAGGATCTTTCTTTTTTATTGCAGAGCTCATCATCGACTTGGCACTCGACTATGACAACCCCACCACAGACCACTGTGGTACTTGCACCGCCTGTATAGATGCTTGCCCTACAGAAGCCATTGTGGCACCCTATCAGGTCGATGGTAGCAAGTGTATTTCCTACTTTACCATTGAGCTTAAAGAGGCCATTCCACAAGAAGTCAAAGGCAAGTTTGACAATTGGGTCTTTGGTTGTGATGTGTGTCAGGATGTGTGTCCGTGGAATCGTTTTTCGCAACCCCATAGAGAGCCTTTGTTTGCGCCCCAACACGAGCTTTTGGCGATGTCTCAATCCGATTGGCACGAAATCACCGAAGCAGTTTTTGACCGGTTGTTTGAACGCAGTGCGGTGCAGCGCACCAAGTACGAAGGTCTCAAACGCAATTTACAATTTATAAAACAAGCCTAAACCACCCCTTTCAGGCTTTAAAATATTCGTTACATTTGGGTTTCGCTTATGATTACTCAGCTCAAAGGCAGACTTGTAGAAAAATCACCCACCGACGTCGTTATCGACTGCCATGGTGTGGGCTATTTATTACACATCTCACTTCACACCTACGGCCAGTTGCCAGAGGAAGAATCCATACAGCTGTATACCCACTTGCAAGTACGTGAGGATGCCCACACACTCTATGGATTTGCCACACGACTGGAGCGTCGTGTGTTTCGTTTGTTGATTGGTGTATCGGGTATTGGTGCCAACACGGCTCGCACCATGTTGTCGTCGCTTACCCCTCAAGAAATCTGTCAGGCCATACAGACCGAACAAGTGGCATTGATACAATCCGTAAAAGGGATTGGTGCCAAAACCGCCCAGCGCGTGGTGATCGATCTTCGGGATAAGGTTATGGGACTTGTGGAGGATGCCGATATTTCTTTGTCTGTAAGCAATACGCATAGGGATGAAGCGTTATCTGCCTTAGAGGTTTTGGGCTATCAAACCAAGCAATGCGTCAAGGTGTTGGATGGTTTACTGGCTGTGGAACCTGACATGAGTGTAGAACGACTCATTCGCAATGCGTTAAACAAATTGTAAACACAGATGGCGTACAAGCCTTTTAGATACATTTGGGTTTTATGCGTGGTAGCCATGCTTTCGAGTGTAGTATACGCCCAAAACGACAGCTTACAGCTTTCTCCTGCCCTGCAAAACTTGGCGCTAAAAGAACCCCCGCAATCCTTTGTACAGAACTACACTTATAATCCCAATTTAGACTTATATGTTTATACCGTAAAGATTGGGGATTTTGATATTCGGGCACCCCTTACCCTGACTCCCGAAGAATACAGTGCGATGGTACTTCGTGAAAAGACCAAAGCCTATATCGACGAAAAGCAACAAGCGCTGTCAGGCGCAGTAGAAGATCCTTTGGCACAGAACAATCTGCTCCCAGATTTTTACGTACGGTCCGATTTGTTTGAAACCATTTTTGGAGGTCAGACCATTCAGATAGTTCCGCAAGGGTCGGTTGGTTTGGATTTGGGCGTACGCTATCAAAAATCTGGAAACCCATCGTTGTCACCCCGCAATCAAAGCAGTTTTGGATTTGATTTTGACCAACGCATCAGCTTGGGTCTGACAGGAAACATCGGCAGTCGTTTGCGTATCAATGCCAATTATGACACCCAATCGACTTTTGATTTTCAAAATCTTATAAAGCTTGAGTTTTTCCCTCCTGCTGTAGATAATATTGGTATTGGTTCTGGTGTGGGGGCCGCTGCGGCGGCTGCCAGCCGCGGGGTAGACCGCATCCGAGGTTTGGGAGAAGGCTATAGTGGAGATGAAGATGGGATCCTACAAAAGCTAGAAGTGGGAAATGTGAGCATGCCACTCAATAGCAAATTGATTCAGGGTGCGCAAAGCTTGTTTGGAATCAAAGCCGATTTGAAATTTGGCAACACCAATATCTCCACCGTTGTTTCAGAGCAACGCTCTCAAACCCAAAGTGTGATTGCCTCGGGTGACGGTACTTTGGAAGAGTTTTCGCTTTTTGCGTTGGATTATGAGGATGACCGCCACTTTTTCTTGGCTCAGTATTTTCGCGATAGTTATGACAAGGCCATTGCGACCTATCCCTACATCAATTCCCCTGTACAGATCACACGAATAGAGGTTTGGGTCACCAACCGCAATGCCCAAACCAACAATGTGCGCAATTTGGTAGCCCTTCAGGACTTGGCCGAGGCCAACCCCGACAAGGTACGCCTCGATGATTTGACAAGCGGTTTTTTTAACACCTCCAATCCCAATGCATTTCCTGACAACGAGGTAAACCGATTGAACCCTGAGAATTTGGGAACCGGGATTCTAACAAATCAAATACGCGATATTGCCACAACAAGTGATGGGTTTGGTACACTTTCGTCTGTGGTACAAGAAGGGATCGATTATGCCGTATTAGAAAGTGCGCGTAAACTCAATACCAGTGAATATACCTTACACCCTCAATTGGGGTATATATCACTCAACCAAAAATTGGGCAATGATGAAGTTTTGGCAGTTGCTTATCAATTTACGCTTGGCGGGCAGACCTACCAAGTAGGGGAGTTTGCAGGAGACGGTATCGCATCGACCAGTGTGGTAGGGGGGGCTGGCCAAGCCAACCAACAGGTGACCAATAACAGTTTGGTGGTTAAGTTACTTCGCAGTCCTTTAACACAAGTGGAGCAGCCTGTTTGGGACTTGATGATGAAAAACATCTACAACATCGGGGCTTACCAACTCGATAGAGAAGGTTTTGTTTTCAACTTGCTTTATTCAGATCCTTCACCCATCAATTACATAACCCCCGTAGACGCCAACCTTTGGCCAGACGATCTAGACGAGCAAGTCTTATTGAGTGTATTTGGTTTGGACAAACTCAATGTTTACAATGACATCCAAAATGGAGGTGACGGTTTTTTTGATTTTGTAGAGGGTATAACAGTCGATCGAGAAAATGGCCGTATCATCTTTCCCGCCGTAGAGCCTTTTGGGTCTTTTTTGTTTGAAAGACTTCAATCTTCCAACGCGGAGGACTATGACATTCCTGCGAGTTTTAATGCCAATCAAAAGAAATATGTTTTTCCAGAATTGTACAACCTAACCCAAGCAGAGGCGGCAGACTTTGCATCTCAGAACAAGTTTCAGCTCAAAGGCCGGTACCGTTCTAGTGGGGGCGGAGGTGGTATTTCTTTAGGTGCATTCAATGTGCCTCGAGGTTCGGTGCGTGTATCGGCTGGAGGTAGGTTGTTACAAGAAGGGGTCGATTATACGGTCAACTACCAACTGGGTCGGGTTACGATTTTGGATGAGGGACTAAAAAATTCCAACATTCCGATAGAGGTGTCTACAGAAAGTAACTCCTTTTTCGGTCAACAAAAAAAGCGTTTTACAGGGGTCAATGTAGAACATAAATTCAGTGACAATTTCCTGATGGGGGCTACGGTGATGAACCTCAGCGAACGTCCATTGACCCAAAAAGCCAACTATGGATTGGAGCCCGTAAACAATACGATGTTTGGGTTGAGTGGTAACTTTTCCAAAGAAGTTCCTTTCCTAACCCGAATGGCCAATAAATTGCCCAATATAGACACGGAAGTTCCATCCAATATCTCCTTTCAAGGTGAGATAGCCTATTTGCTTTCTCGCAGTGCTCGTGGCGCAGAGTTTGAAGGCCGTGCAACCACCTATGTGGATGATTTTGAAGGTGCTCAAAGCAACTTAGATATGCGCGATGTGCTGTCTTGGTCTCTGTCGAGTGTGCCTGCAGCAAATGTTGCCGGTGCGACAGCACCTGCCGACGACCTGAGTTCGGGCTATGGTCGGGCTCGATTGGCATGGTACAATATTGACCCTATTTTTTATTCGAGTCGACGCCCTTCCGAGATCAGTGACAACGATATGTCTCTTGATGAAACGCGCCGTATTTTTATAGAAGAAATTTTCCCCCAACAAGATTTGGTGCAAGGACAGACATCGGTACAATACACCATGGATTTGGCCTATTATCCGGCAGAAAAAGGACCGTATAACAACAGTACGGATGGCGAATTCGCAGCCAATAGCGATGAAAATTGGGCGGGTATCACACGAGCGCTGACGACAACCAACTTTAACCAAGCCAATGTGGAGTATATTGAGTTTTGGTTGTTGGATACCTTTTCAAACAACGCCAATCTTGACAACGACTCTTTGGGAGATTTGATATTTAACCTAGGAAGTATCTCAGAAGATGTGTTGCGCGATGGTCGTAAGCAATATGAAAATGGTTTGCCCGGAACAGACGGTGCTGCGTTGACCCATACTACTGGCTGGGGACGCACACCAGCTACCCAATCGCTGGTATATGCCTTTGATGCCTCGGCTGATAACCGAAGCCTGCAAGATGTAGGTTTTGATGGATTGGCAGACGCAGCAGAGGGCGCTATTTATACCAATGGATCTACGAATGATCCTGCGGGTGACAATTACCAATATTTCCTACAAGCCTCTGGGTCCGTCTTGGATCGTTACAAATATTATAATGGCACGGATGGCAACTCCATATTGCAGGTCACCGAAAACAACCGAGGTTCTTATACAAGACCCGACTCGGAAGACTTGAATGTGGACAACACGATGAATACCATAGATAGTTATTTTGAATACCGTATTCCTATTCAAAAAAACATGCAAGTGGGGACACATCCTTTCTTAGCTGACATACGTGAAAACAACAATGTACAACTCCCTAATGGAACCACCACTACATCACGCTGGTTGCAGTTCAAAATTCCTGTGCTTCCTGAATACTACGAAAGTCCGGCTTTTAGGCCCTTTTTTGAAGCAGTAAATGGGATTTCGGATTTACGTTCTATACGCTTTATGCGGATGTGGCTCAAAGGATTTTCCAAGCCCGTCGTACTGCGCTTTGGTACCCTAGACATAGTTCGGGGCGATTGGACACGCTATGCAGCGCCTTTGAATTCTGACAACATCAACCACCCCAATACCAGCTTTGATGTCAGTACGGTAAACATACTCGAAAACGAAAATCGTATTCCTATCAACTATAAACTGCCTCCAGGGGTAGAACGTGAGCAGTTGAACAATTTCAATACCACAATCCGTCAGAATGAGCAGTCAATTTCTTTAAGGGTACAAGACTTGGAGCCTAAAGATTCAAGAGGGGTCTACAAAAACATCGACATCGATATGCGCCAGTACAAGCGCTTAAAGATGTTTGTCCATGCAGAATCACTTCCCAACCAACCCTCATTGCCAGGTACTGGCGCACAAGAAGATTTTGACAAACGTTTGGTGGCATTTTTGCGAATTGGAACGGACCTTACCGAAAACTACTATCAAATAGAGGTGCCGCTAAAGCCCACTGCCTACACCCAAGGGGTTTCCAACAACCTCAGTCCAGAGGAAGTGTGGCAACCCGAAAGCAATTCTATTGATGTTCCTTTGGATCTGCTGACCCGAATCAAAGCGGCATCGATTACCCAACGCAATTTTGATGGGGCTACTTATTTCAACGAGGATGTAGAGCTGATAGATGAGTTTACGCCCATATCGAGCTTGCCAGGGGATCGCAAATACAAGATTGCGATAAAGGGCAACCCTACATTGGGGCAAATCCGAACCCTTATGGTTGGGGTTAAAAACCCATCTCAAACGGCTGGTGACCAACTCTATGGAGAGGTGTGGATGAATGAATTGCGTTTGTCAGAAATTGACACCCAAGGGGGTTGGGCGGCTGTAGCCGAGCTAGACGCTAACATAGCCGATTTTGCAACGGTCAATCTGAACGGAAATATTTCGACAGTAGGTTTCGGCAACATTGACCAAACACCGAACCAACGCAGCCAAGAGGATGTGCATGGGTATGGGGTGAATACCAATGTGAATGTAGGTCAGCTACTTCCCAAAAAGTGGGGTATTCAACTTCCGGTGAGCTACAGCTTTTCAGAAGAATTTGTAACGCCCAAATACGATCCTTTCTACCAAGACCTCGAACTACAGGATCGTTTGGATACATCAGAACGGGTTTCCCAAAGAGATTCGATTCGCAACCAAGCGATTAGTTATACAAGGCTCAAAAGCATCAATCTTATTGGCGTACGCAAACAGCGAGGCCCAGCGCAGAAAAAGGATTTCTTTGATATAGAAAACTTGGATTTCTCTTATGCTTACAACGAGGAAAAACGTCATGATTACGAAATCGAAGATTATACCTTTAGAAACGTGCGTATGGGTGCTGGATATCAGTACAGTTTTAGTCCTTTGACTATCGAACCTTTGGCTAAAAATAGTTTTTTAAGCTCCAAAAAGTACTTGCAATGGCTCAGTGCTATCAATCTAAATCCCATACCATCTAACATCTCTCTCTCTGCCAATATCAACCGTACGTTTAACAGTCAACGATTTCGGGAAGTCTATTTGGAAGGTGTAGATGCCGCTAACCAGTTGGCCTTGCCTGACCTTCAACAACGCAACTATTTGTTTGATTGGATATTTACACTCAACCACAACCTGACCAATTCATTGCGTTTTGATTTTACCGCCACGAGCAACAACATTGTCAGAAATTATTTTGATAGTGATGCTTCGGGTGATTTGGTTGTTAACCAAGCGCTAGATATTTGGGATGGTTTTTGGGATTTTGGAGATCAAGACCGCTTTAATCAGCGATTTGGATTGACCTATAACATTCCGTTTCGGCTGATCCCGCTGTTGACTTTTGTTGATGGCACCTACAGCTATTCGGGCGATTTTAACTGGCAACGTGGTTCTTCTGCCTTGAATCAGGTGGAGGACGAACAGGGCAATGCTTTGGGCGTAGTCAACACCATACAGAACGCCAACACCCACAACCTGAATACCAGTGTGAACCTCGAGACACTTTATAGGGCCATAAAACTTCAAAAAAACCGAAAAGCTTCTGCACGAAAAAAGCCACAAACCCAAATCCTAAACTCCTTTATTGGACTCGCTACTGCTGTGCGAAGGGTACAGTTTAACTACAGCGAAAACAATGGAACCGTTTTACCGGGTTACACACAGAATATCGGCTTTTTCGGTACCTCCAACCCAGGCTTGGCCTTTGCTTTGGGTGATCAAAGGGACATCCGATACGAGGCAGCTAAAAGAGGTTGGCTGACAGACTTCCCGAATTTTAATGAGCAGTTTACGCAAGTCCATAATACACAGTTTAGCTACACAGCGGAACTTGATTTGCTACAGGGCATGCAGTTGGAGCTCAATGGAAATCGAAACTATTCGGAAAACAATGCAGAGAACTTTTCGGTGAGCAATGGGGTGTATCAGCCGTTGAGTCCCACTCAATTTGGAAATTTTGAGATTTCTACCATATTGATCCGAACTGCCTTTAGTTCAGGAAATGTAGACGATCAAACTTTTGAAAATCTCAAATCCAATCGCTTGGTAGTAGCCCAGCGCTTGGCCAATGCCAAAGGGCTTGATCCCAATGATGTCGATGCAGACGGATTCCCAAGTGGGTATGGTAAATCCAATCAGGCCGTTTTGATTCCGGCTTTCCTGGCAGCCTATTCGGGGACCGATGCCAAGACGGTAGATTTGGGAGCCACCCGAAGTACGCCTTTGCCCAACTGGTCACTTCAATACACAGGCTTGATGCGGTTGAAGTTTTTCAAAAAGCATTTTCGTCGTTTTTCTCTGACTCATGGTTATCGTGCCAGCCATACGCTAAATGCGTTTAACACCAATTTGGAATACAATCCCGCTACGCCAAATGCCCTAGATCAGGGAGGAAACTTTTTGAATGAAATTCTTTATACCAATGTCAATTTGGTTGAGGAGTTCAGTCCTTTGATCAAAATAGATTTTGAATTAAAAAACAGCATTCAGTTTAGCACAGAAATCCGAAGAGATCGTGCACTGTCGCTCAGTTTGGACAACAACCTACTCACCGAAACCAGTGGTAAAGAATTTACATTGGGAATGGGCTACAGGCTGAAATCGGTTCCTTTTAAAACCAATTTGGGTGGGAAAAAAACCACCCTCAAGGGAGATATCAATTTTAAAGCGGATTTGTCTGTCCGTGATAATATCACGATCATCAGAAACCTTGATCTTTTGAACAATCAGGTTACCGCTGGACAACGTTTGTGGTCTCTAAAATTTTCGGCAGACTATGCACTGTCTCGCAACCTAACCGCTTTGTTTTTCTACGACCACAATTTCTCAAAGTTTGCTATTTCGACGGCCTTTCCACAGACCAACATTCGTTCTGGAATTACCCTGAGGTACAACTTTGGTAATTAAGTATAATTTGCTTTTTTTTACAACACATTTAATAGACACACAATGAACATCCCCTCCGAACTTAAATACACCAAAGACCACGAATGGATATCTGTTGATGGCAACCTCGCCACAGTTGGGATTACTGATTTTGCGCAGAGCGAATTGGGAGACATCGTTTATGTGGAGGTTGACACACTAGATGAAGAAGTAGATCGTGAGGCGGTTTTTGGTACCGTAGAGGCCGTAAAGACGGTTTCAGATCTGTTTGCGCCTGTTAGCGGTACAGTAGTTTCATTTAACGACGCGCTAGAGGCCACTCCAGAATTGGTTAATACAGACCCTTACGGAGCAGGTTGGATGGTCAAAATTGAGCTGTCCAATCCTTCGGAGCTAGATGATTTGCTTGATGCCGATGCCTATCATGCGGTTATTAAGAGCTAATTTCTTTACAAAAACAGCGACCTACGCCCTGACGTTGGTTGGGGTAGTGGGAAGTTTGGTTCCGCCACGGCACATAGAACAACTTACTTTTTCGTTCTCTGACAAAAGCATTCATGCCCTGTACTATTTTATGTTGTCCGTGGGGTGGTTGCACACCTATGCCCAAGGGAATAAGAGAAAACAGCTTTATGTGGTATTGGCATTGTGGCTGATGGGGTTTCTGTTGGAATATCTACAAGCACTGTTGCCTATCAACCGCATGATGGATGCCTTTGACCTTCTTGCCAACGGTTTGGGAATCCTTATTGGGTTATTGTTGGCGCGTATAGGACGCAATGTTATATAGAACACTTGTGGTTCTCAACGAAAAATTGTTATTTTAGCTGACTTGAAATTTTATTCATGCAACCCAAAAAAAATCCAAAAGCGGATCTCAACAAAAACAGCAGTCTGTATTTTGCCATAGGCTTGTGTGCTATTCTTTTTATTTCGTGGCAAGCCATAGAGTGGAAAACCTATGACAGAACCAACTACGCTTACCAAGCCCTCGATGTTGATGCTGATGACGATGAAGAGGTACCGCTAACAGAACAATTAAAAACCCCACCACCACCACCTCCTCCTCCAGCACCTGAAATCATTGAGGTTGTTGAGGATGAAGAAGAAGTGGAAGAAACGATTATAGAGTCGACTGAGACAACCCAAGAAGAAATTATTGAAGAAGTAGAGGTTATTGAAGAAGATTTCGATGTAGATGTCCCTTTTGCAATTATTGAAGACGTTCCTGTGTATCCTGGATGCGAAAATGTACCCAAGAGCCAAAGACGTGCCTGTTTTCAGGAAAAAATACAAAGACACATAAGCCGCAATTTCCGCTATCCCGAAATCGCCCAAGAAATGGGTATTCAAGGTCGGGTCTATGTTCAGTTTATCATCTCAAAGGATGGATCTATCACAGGTATTCGTACTCGAGGTCCGGATAAAAACTTGGAAAAAGAAGCCCAACGCATTATTGGCAAGCTGCCTACGATGACGCCAGGCAAACAAAGGGGACGTCCTGTACGAGTTCCTTTTAGTATACCAATCACATTCAGATTACAATAATATCAACCCGGCCAAGCCGGGTTTTTTTTGGCACGTTGTTTGGTGTTTTGAGGTATAAAATCTACCTT
>JBMYKI010000022.1:0-19931 GCA_049595235.1 Flavobacteriaceae bacterium | reverse complement strand
TCCAAAGCAGCCAATCATTTGATTGAGGAATTTATGTTGTTAGCCAATCAGCAAGTGGCACGCTTTATAGGAAAACAACAACCTGCACCGGATTTTGTTTACAGAGTACATGATGAACCCAATGAAGAGAAACTCATGCAACTCACACGGATTGCTAATGGTTTTGGATACAAACTCAACCTAACCACCCCTGAACAAATAGCAAAGTCTATCAATCATTTATTAACAAAAAGCAAAGGGAAGCAAGAAGCCTATCTTCTAGACACTCTGGCGGTTCGTGCTATGAGTAAGGCCGTGTATACCACTAACAATATAGGTCATTATGGACTCGGTTTTGACTTTTATACACATTTTACTTCTCCTATTCGCCGCTATCCAGATGTGGTAGTGCATCGCCTTCTTGATTCTTACTTAAAGAAAAACAAAACCAATACTTCCGAATTAGAGTCCCAAATGAAGCATTGCACAGATCGAGAGGTGTTAGCTACCAAAGCAGAACGCGATTCTATCAAATTCATGCAAGTGAAGTATATGAGTGATAAGGTGGGCCAACATTTTGAGGGTATTATTTCTGGCGTAACAGAAAGAGGAATTTTTATAGAACTTACACAAAGCAAATGTGAAGGCTTTATTCCAATACAACAAATACCAGAAGACTATTTTGTGTTTGACCCCCACAACTATACTATGATGGGCCAACACACCAAACAAGAATACCGCCTAGGCGATGTGGTGGAGGTGGTTTTACACAAAACCAATCTCGTAAAAAGACAAATAGAATTAGAGTTAATTCCTTGAAGATTTTTACTTTTATAAAAAATTACAACATGAAGCTCGCCTTATTTCTTCTTTCGATTACGTCTTTAATTGCCCAAGAAACCCCCACCTCTATAGGCGCCTTTACTTCCTTAAAAATCCAAGACGGACTCAATGTGACAATGATAGCGAGTGATCAAAATCGCATACAAATAAGTGGAGAAAGAAAAGATTTTGTAACCGTAACCAACAAAGACGGAAAACTAAAATTACGGATGAAGACACCTAAAAAATTAGGTGGGTTTAAAACCAATATAGAGTTGTTTTACAACCAACGCATCGAAAAAATAGACGCAACCGAAGGTGCTTTTGTGTCATCTAACGACGTATTTATGCAACCCTCTATTTTGTTGTCTGCCAGAAAAGGGGGTGAAATAGACGTTTCTTTAGATGTTCAGAAAGCAGTTTATAAGGCATACACAGGTGGAAAAATTACCACAAAAGGAAGCGCTAAGGTGCAGAAAATACAAATTACAACAGGTGGAGTCGTACAAACACAACAAGTAGATTCTGAACAAACAGAAGCATCTTTGTCCGGTGGAGGTGTAAGTGACATATCGGCTTCTACTATCGTACAAGTAAAAACCAAATTCGGCGGTTATGTCCGCGTCCACGGAAAGCCAGCACAACTAGAACACAGCCGTTTTTTAGGGGGAAGTGTAACCATCGTATCGCCACCACAGCAAGATGAATGAAATCCTAACTGCCATCCCTTTTTCTTTATTGTTGGCAGTTGCTGCAGGCCCTATATTTTTCATTGTTATTGAGACCAGTATCAGTAAAGGTGTGCGTGCCGCCTTTACTGTTGATCTAGGCGCAGTACTAGCGGATCTTGTTTTTATAGGAATCGTTTTTTTAGGCACAAAACCACTTCTTAACAGCATTCAAGACAATCCTAGATGGTTCGTTCTTGGGGGAATCTTACTCACATTCTTTGGACTTATATCTTTTTTCCAAAATCACAAGGAAAAATCATCCACATCAAACAACGAACACTCACAACCAGTGGGTAGCCACCTACTTTCTTATCTCGCTAAAGGTTTTTTTATCAACTTGATAAACACAGGCGCCTTACTTTTCTGGTTGGGTATGTTCTTTTATTTCGGACCTAAATTTGACATGGATACACAAAGAATCGTTTTGTTTTTTTCCACCATCCTTGCGGGTTACCTGATTATAGGATTCATAAAAATCATTCTTGCCAAACAACTCAAAAACCGTTTGACACCACAGCGTATCTACACACTCAAACAGGCCGTTAATATCCTTCTAATAGGATTCGGCTTGTTTTTTATGTTCCAAGGCTTGTTTCCTAAACAAAAAGAACAGCTGCTAAACAACTTTAATGATATACAAGTGGGAAAAGTAGAGGCACCGAGCGGATTCGAACCGCTGTACAAGCTTTTGCAGAGCTCTGCCTAGCCACTCGGCCACGGTGCCTTAAGGGCGCAAAAATAATGCTTTTTTAAGAAGCCACCCTTCTTTTTTCACTTAACTCTACTGAAATTGCTCGCACATGACCACCTACTGGAGGGTTTATTTTAGCGACACGAACACGACACATGTCTACCATGGTGTTTTCGCGCATCACCCTTTTCACAATCCGACGTGCTACATGTTCTAACAATTTAGAGGGCACTGCCATTTCCTCACATACAATGGCGTTAAGAAGCACATAATCCACAGTATCAGACAAGTCGTCTGACACAGCAGAAACCTCTAGATCAGCCTCTACCCACAAATCTACTCTATAATCACTACCAATTACGGTCTCAGCCTCCATACAGCCGTGGTGCGCATAGACTTTTATATCTTCTAAATGAATTACCCCCATATTTTTCAAAGATAAAACAATCCCTTAGCTAGTCATGAAATAATTACCTTTGCAATCAAAAATCAAAGACGGTGCAAAAAGCAAAAAACTTTATTGAACACATCATTGATGAAGATCTAAACAAAGGTTTACCAAAAGAAAGCCTTCGTTTTCGTTTTCCCCCCGAACCCAATGGATACCTGCACATCGGGCACGTGAAAGCCATCTGTATAAATTTCGGCCTTGGCGAAACCTACCAAGCACCAGTAAACTTGAGGTTCGATGACACCAATCCAGCCAAGGAAGAACAAGCCTATGTCGACGCCATAAAAGACGATATAGAGTGGTTGGGTTTCAAATGGGAAAAAGAGTGTTATGCCTCAGACTACTTTCAACAACTATATGACTGGGCCGTATTGCTAATCAAAGAAGGTAACGCTTACGTTGACTCTCAGTCGTCAGAAGATATGGCCACCCAAAAAGGCACACCTACATCCCCCGGCACTAACAGCCCTTTTCGAGACAGAACACCCGAAGAAAATTTAAAAATTTTCGAACAAATGAAAGCGGGTGCGCATCCAGAAGGAAGCCATGTGCTGCGATTCAAAGGGGACATGTCTTCACCCAACATGCTGCTGCGCGACCCTGTCATGTACAGAATCTTATACAAAAACCACCACAGAACTGCAGACGCGTGGTGTGTTTATCCTATGTATGACTGGACCCACGGACAATCAGACTACATAGAGCAAATATCACATTCTTTGTGCTCCCTGGAGTTCAAACCCCATAGAGACCTCTATGAATCCTTTCTGGATAACGTGTATGCAAAGGGTATACGCCCCAAACAACGTGAGTTTGCTCGTCTCAACATGAATTATACAGTTACCAGTAAACGCAAACTTTCACAGTTGGTCGAGAAAGGCGCAGTGAGCGGTTGGGACGACCCACGCATGCCTACCATTCGCGGGCTAAGACGAAGAGGTTATACAGCCACAGCACTGAAAAATTTTGTAGATTCTGCAGGGGTAGCCAAAAGAGACAACCTAATAGATATGTCTTTGCTAGAATTTTGCATACGCGAAGACCTGAATCAAATTGCTCCTAGAGTGATGGCGGTTTTAAATCCAGTAAAACTTGTCATAAACAATTATCCAGGCGATCAAACAGAGCTTCTCGATGCAGAAAATAACCCCGAGGACCCTAGTTCTGGAACCCGACAAATGCCATTCTCTAAAACCTTGTTTATAGAAAGAGAAGACTTTAAAGAAGAAGCGAATCGCAAATTTTTTCGACTCACCCTCGGAAAAGAAGTGCGTCTAAAAAACGCCTATATCATCAAAGGGGAAAGCGTAGAAAAAGACCCAAATGGTCAAATCACAACCATCTATTGCTCATATGATCCTGCAAGTAAAAGCGGTAGCGGCACGCCAGAAAGTCAAAGAAAAGTAAAAGGAACGCTACATTGGGTATCAGCCAAACACGCGCTCCCAGCAACAGTGCGTAATTATGACCGCTTGTTTTTGGACCCACATCCAGATGGAGACAAAAGCAAAGACTTTATGGATTTTTTAAACCCCAGTTCGTTTGAGGAGACTCAAGCCTATGTAGAGCCCTCTTTGAAAGGTACCCCACCATCTACACGTTTCCAATTTCAGAGATTAGACTATTTTGTGACCGACCCCGACACAACCAAAGACCACCTGGTTTTTAATAAAACCGTCGGACTCAGAGACACCTGGGCAAAGAAAAGCGGTTAAGCGTCTTCCTCTTCGTTTTTCTGATTTTGTTGCTTCTTCATCGCTTCGCCAATTTGATTACTAGCTGTAAACGAAGCCACCATATTGTTGAGCATATCCGAACCAGCTTGCGGAGAGTTGGGCAACAAGATCAAATTGCTGTTGGTTTCTTCGCCAATAGATTGCAAAGTATCATAGTGTTGGGTTACCACAATCAACGCAGAGGCTTCTTGAGAGTTAATCCCTACTCTATTTAGCACCTCAACCGACTCTTCAAGACCACGTGCAATCTCACGCCGCTGGTCAGCGATTCCCTGTCCTTGAAGTCGCTTAGATTCAGCTTCGGCCTTGGCTTTTTCGACGATCAAAATGCGAGCAGCATCTCCCTCATACTGAGCCGCTATTTTTTCACGCTCCGATGCGTTGATACGGTTCATAGCCGACTTCACTTGTGGGTCTGGGTCTATGTCCGTCACTAAGGTTTTGATAATATCATACCCATAATTAATCATAGCATCGTTGAGCTCTGCTTTCACAGCAATGGCAATATCGTCTTTGCGCTCAAATACATCATCCAAACGCATTTTAGGCACCTCTGCACGGACCACATCAAACACATAAGAAGTGATTTGATCGTGGGGATAATCAAGCTTATAAAAAGCTTCGTAGACTTTGTCTTTAATCACTTTATACTGAACCGAAACCTTGAGCTTTACAAACACATCGTCTTTGGTCTTAGTCTCAACAATGACATCCAACTGCTGAATCTTTAAAGACAGCCGCCCTGATATTCTATCTACAACCGGAATTTTGATTTGCAAGCCAGACTGACGGATGCTTTGAAAACGACCAAACCGCTCAACAACAGCCGCCGTTTGTTGTTTAACAATAAAGAGCGTCCCGATAAGGACCACGACACCCAGCAAGGACAAGGTGATATACCAAAAGAAAACCATAACAATACTATTAGACCCTTAAAGTTATGGGAAAAGGTTTACTCTTGCAAGCAGGCCAGCGCGGCGCGAATTCTTTTTATAACCTCCTCACTACCAAGTTGTTTAGCAAGCACCATAAGGTCTGGCCCTTTTAATGAACCAACCAAACAAACCCGCAGGGGCGCCATAACCCCACCCAAACCCAATGCGTGTTGCTTAGCCACTTCCACCAGTTTTGACTTAATGGCTTCTGCATCATCTTGCCAAGATCTAGCGAAAGCCACACAAACAGATTCCAGCACTAGGGGTGTGTGGTCTTTCCACGCCTTCTTAACCGACTTTTCTTCATATTGAAGTGGAGCTTCAAAAAACACTTTGATTTCTTCCCAAATATCACGGGTTAGCACCACGCGGCTCTGTATCGACTCGGAGGCGGTTATTAATCTATTTTTGTCATAAGACACCCCTTTTTCAATGAGGACCTCTTCACAGTGTTTTGTCCAACGCGACAAAGGCATTTTTTGAATGTGTTGTTGGTTAAACCACATGTTTTTTTCAGGATCAAAACGCGCCCCTGCTTTGTGTACGCGCCCAAGGTCGAAAGACTTTATAAGGTCACCAAGCTCAAAAACCTCTTCTTCTGTTCCCGGATTCCACCCTAAAAGCGCCAGGAAGTTTGTCATAGCCGCAGGAAGATAGCCTTGCTCCCTGTAACCACTCGTACCAGTCTCTTTCCATTCGATTGGGAAGACGGGAAAACCCAGTTTCTCACCGTCTCTTTTAGACAACTTCCCTTTTCCAGAAGGCTTTAGAATAAGTGGTAAATGCGCAAACACAGGGGGCTCCCACCCAAAAGCATCGTACAGACGGCAATGTAGCGGCAAAGACGGCAACCATTCTTCCCCCCGAATGACATGGGATATGCGCATCAGATGGTCATCTACCACATTGGCAAAATGATAGGTCGGCATTCCGTCACTCTTAAATAATATTTTGTCATCAAGCAGCCGCAAATCGGTCTTGATTTTTCCGCGAATCTCATCATTTACCACATAGTCATCGCTTTCGTTTTCAGGGTCAAGCATTTTAAAGCGAACCACATAATTTACGCCTTCGTTGCGTCTTTTTTCAACTTCATCTGCGCTGAGCGACAAGCTGTTTTGCAATTTGAGTCTGTTGTGCCAGTTGTAAACAAACGTTTTTCCCTTGGACTCGTGATCCTTACGGTGTTTATCCAGCGATTCAGCGCTATCGAAAGCATAATAAGCCCACCCCTTTTCTACAAGGGCATGTATGTGTTTTTTATACACAGCACCACGCTCACTTTGTCTGTAAGGACCATAACCACCGTCTTTGTCAGGACTCTCGTCGGGCTCAAGCCCGCACCAAGTCAGGGCCTTTTGAATATAGGCCTCAGTCCCGGAAACAAAGCGGCTTCTGTCTGTATCTTCTATGCGCAATACAAAAGCACCACCGTTCTGTCTGGCAAACAAATAGTTATACAAAGCCGTCCTTAAACCCCCAATATGCAGAGGCCCTGTGGGGCTTGGTGCGAAACGTACACGAACTGCTGTGCGCATTGAAATTTTTTGTAAATATATTTCCTTCTGTGCGCAACCCCAAGATTTTAAACAGTATTGTGCCCCATAAACGTTTTGCCCGCCCTCCAAACAAACGCTCATAGCCCAAAATATACACGTAAATACCACAAAAACAGCAAGTTATGCGTTTGCCCGCGTGGCTTATACAGCAATCTAACTATAATGTACCTTTGCAGCATGAAAACCATTTCATTTTCATACCAAACCACTTTTGAGCTGGACAATCCAGCCCAAATCAAAAAGTGGATGTGCGCATGTTTAGATGACCTGGGATATATACCTAAACAAATCTCTGTGGCTTTTATGGATGACGAAGCTTTATTGGGGATCAACATAGAATATTTAAAGCACGATTATTACACCGATATAATCACCTTTGATTACAGTGTAGGCAACGACCTAAGTTGCGACATTGCCATTTCTGTGGATCGCGTAGCCGAAAACGCTTCTATCCATAAAACCACCTTTGAGAAAGAGCTCCATCGCGTAATCATCCATGGGCTCTTGCATTGTTGTGGTTATAGCGATAAAACAGAAGACGAAGCACGAGGCATGCGCGAAAAAGAAGACGAATTCCTGACCATGTTCCACGTGGAACCCAACACACAAGGCCATGTTTGACAAAGTTTATGACGTGGTTGTTGTTGGAGGGGGCCATGCCGGCGCTGAAGCCGCTGCCGCTGCCGCCAATTTAGGCAGTAAGACCTTGTTGGTCACTATGAACCTTCAGAACATTGCCCAAATGTCTTGCAATCCCGCCATGGGCGGAATTGCCAAAGGACAAATCGTTTGTGAAATAGATGCCCTAGGAGGTTATAGCGGAATTGTTACAGACCATACCGCCATTCAGTTTAAGCTTCTCAATAAATCCAAGGGTCCTGCGATGTGGAGCCCACGCGCCCAATCCGACCGCATGCGTTTTGCAGAAACCTGGCGCTTGATGTTAGAGCAAACCCCCAACCTTGATTTTTACCAGGAGATGGTGACAGATCTGTTGTTCGACAAAGACCGCGTTGTAGGCGTGAAAACCTCGTTGGGTCTCGAAATCAAATCCAAAACGGTGGTTCTCACCAGCGGCACCTTTTTAAACGGACTTATTCACATAGGTGAAAAACAATTTGGTGGCGGACGCGCTGGAGAAAGCGCGTCATTTGGGATTACAGAGACTTTGGTTGCCCGTGGCTTTGACTCTGGCAGAATGAAAACAGGCACCCCGCCTAGGGTAGACGGACGATCGTTGGATTTTTCCAAAATGGTCGAACAACCTGGTGACCCAAAGCCCTCTAAGTTTTCTTATTCATCGCAAACCAAACCCCTTGCTCACCAGCGCTCCTGCCACATGACCTACACCAGCCCGCAGGTTCACGATCTGTTGAGAGCGGGCTTTGACCGCTCCCCTATGTTCAACGGACGCATAAAAAGTATTGGCCCCAGATATTGTCCTTCCGTTGAGGACAAAATCAATCGTTTTGCCGATAAAGAACGCCATCAAATTTTTGTTGAGCCAGAGGGTTGGGACACCGTAGAAGTGTATGTAAATGGATTTTCTACCTCTTTACCAGAAGATGTTCAATTCAAAGCTTTGCGGGCCGTTAAAGGATTTGAAAACGTTAAGTTCTTTAGGCCGGGCTATGCCATAGAATACGATTATTTTCCCCCCACCCAGCTCAAACACAGCATGGAGACCAAGCTTGTAAACGGCCTCTTTTTTGCGGGTCAAATCAATGGAACAACAGGCTATGAGGAGGCAGCCGCGCAAGGGCTTATGGCGGGTATCAATGCGCATTTACACCACAACGACAGCGCTCCGTTTCATCTTCGCCGCGACCAAGCATACATAGGTGTTTTGATCGACGACCTTATCACTAAGGGCACTGATGAGCCCTACAGAATGTTTACTTCGCGCGCGGAATACCGCACCTTGCTGCGACAAGACAATGCAGACATGCGCCTTACTCCCCTATCTCATAAAATAGGGCTGGCTTCCGACGACCGTTTGCGGCAAATGGAATTGAAACGGGATCAATCCGAAAAACTCCTTTCTTTTTTCAGAACCACAAGTATTCGTCCCGAAACGGCAAATCCTATTCTTGAATCTCGGGACTCTGCACCCATGCGACAACCAGCCAAAATGGCCAAAGTTTTGGCACGCCCACAAGTTTCGCTCCAAGACATTGTTCACTCAGAACCACTGGCTACGTTTGTAAAAGAAAATAACTTTTCAGAGGCAGTCCTTGAGCAAGCAGAAATACAGGTGAAATACGCTGGCTACATAGAAAAAGAACAGGCTCAGGCGCAAAAACTTGACCGCCTTGAGTCGGTGCCGATCCCCGCTAATTTTGATTATACTAAACTAAAATCTCTTTCCACAGAAGCCCGGCTAAAACTTGCCGAGATTCAACCCACCACCCTTTCACAAGCCTCACGTATCAGCGGTGTTTCGCCTAGCGACATCAGTGTGTTGCTTGTGCATATGGGGCGATGAGTTCTACGTGGAACCAACACAATCAAAGTGAAGAAACTTGTGTGTAAAGACCATTTGGTAACGGGCGAATCCTTCGAACTGATACGCCACCACAAGTATAATGCGCTTCTTACCCAACCCATACCCAAAAAATTAGAGCCGTATTATAAGCACCCAAATTATACCTCTCATCAACAAAAAGGAACCAGCCTTTTTTTTACGCTTTACAAGCTTCTAAGGCATTTCAACAACCAATACAAGTTAAGCTGTATCAATCCGTTTTGTGTTGAGAAAAAAAATCTTTTGGATTTTGGCGCGGGTACCGCTTCTTTTGTGGAAGCCGCCCAAAAAAACGGTTGGAACGCCAAAGGGTATGATCCCATCGTTGGGCAACCGCAAAAAAAGCACAACCTATATGTGGCGACATGGGCCAAAGACGCGCACTATCAATGCATTACTGCCTGGCACGTGTTGGAGCACCTAAAGCAACCCCAAGACTTTCTATCCCAAGCCCACAAATCCCTTGACGAAAATGGCGTATTGGCATTAGCGTTACCCAATTGGGCTTCTTGGGACGCCGCTTATTACAAGTCAGATTGGGCCGCCTATGACGTACCAAGGCACTTATGGCACTTTACACCAATTGGCATCAAAGCCATGGCCAAGGACTCAGGATTTGAATTAATTAAACAATACCCACTGCGCCTCGATGCCTATTATGTGTCTATGTTGTCAGAAAAAACGCAAAACAATTCTTTCCCTTGGCTGCGCGGGGCCATAAGCGGCTTGCGCTCAAATTGTAAGGCAATTCGTACAGGCATGTACTCTTCGCTCATTTATGTCTTTCAAAAATCAAAATAAAGCGATCTAAGGGTTTTTTTTGTGGTCAATAGTACAGATCCATCAAAAAAAAATGTAAAGCCAATCAAACCAAGCTATGAAAGCCGTTTTTAAGCTGTTTTTTCTTTAATATGAATTAGTTTGGTTAGAGTCAATGATAGCTCAGAAAAAATCATTTTTGCGTTACCGTTGCGTTCCACATGGAAAAAACTGTCTTCTAACGCTTTGATAATAAGAAATATATTTCCATTGTGAACAAAAGGGGCAAAGCGACTCAGCTCAAAACCGCCCTTGGACACAAAACGCGTAAGTTCATCAAGGCCATAATTCGTTAGGAGCGCCTGACGAAACATCTCCAGACAGTATCCCAAAAATTGTTTTTGTGTTTCTCTTCCGGTCCCAGCTACTTGTTCGCTCCAAGCCATGAGCTCTAATACGGCGGCTTTGTTACCGCGCGCCTTAAAAGCGGTTCGAACCCAGCGCACAAACCAGTCTTCAAACGGCGCATCTGTGTTTTTAAGAAGCGATAGGGCCAAATTGAAACTCCCATTGGCTTGATGGGCCAGATGCTCAGCAATCTCTTTAGGACACCCTTTAGACACCAGCCCAGAAGCTATGGTTTGTGTTGGCAATGGCGAAAAGACGGTCTTTTGACAACGAGAACGCAAGGTTTCTAAGACTCTTTCTTCTTGGTTTGCCACCAATAAAATCAACGTTTTTTCTGGTGGTTCTTCCACTAGCTTCAACAGTTTGTTGGCCGCAGCGATATTGAGCTTGTCAGCACCCCAAATCACAACCCCTTTCCATCCCCCTTCATAGGACTTCAACGACAATGCGGCAGTAAGTTCTTGTGCGTCAGCAACCCCTATTTGACCCTGCTTGTTTTCAACTCCTAAATACTGGTACCAATCAAACATACTTCCGTAGGGATGCTCTTTAATAAACGCGCGCCACTCTTCTAAATATGCAGTTGACGTAGGTTTTGATTTCACCCGATTGTTGGTCGTGGTTGGATACACAAAATGTAAATCGGGGTGAGCGAGTTGATCGCACCTTAAATGACATCCAGCGTCGCCATCGGCCTTTGCCGAGCCATCACCACCACAAAACACATGTTGTGCGTAGGCAAGCGCCATGGGAAGCACCCCACACCCCTCAGGCCCCACAAAGAGTTGTGCGTGAGGAATTCTGCCCGAGGCTACGCTCGCCAACAAAGCTTTCTTTTGGGAGTCATGACCCAAAATTTCAGAAAATCGCATAAACAAAGATAGTCAACCACCCGCCCCTTTCCATTATAATAACCCTAAAACCCATTTCAAAACGGTAAAAAACGGTACATTTGCGCCCAAAAATAAGCCATGCACAAACTTGATAATTTTTCTTTTTCTGGCAAGAAGGCTCTTATACGTGTTGACTTTAACGTGCCTCTAAATGCCGAAAAACAAGTGACTGACAACACACGTATACGCGCTGCAAAGCCCACCATAGAAAAGATACTTTCCCAAGGAGGTAGCTGTATATTAATGTCTCATTTGGGCCGCCCAAAAGGTATTGATGAAGCGCTTTCGTTACGCCATATTGTTAATGAGGTCTCCGAAATACTAGATGTTCAAGTACAGTTTTGTGCAACTACCGTCGGCCAAGAGGCCCAAGCCGCCGCAGACGCTTTAGAGCCTGGGGGTGTATTGTTGTTGGAAAACCTCCGTTTTCACCAAGAGGAAACCCAAGGAGATGAAAACTTCGCCTCTGCGCTGGCTGCCTTGGGTGATTTTTATGTCAATGACGCTTTTGGTACCGCCCACAGGGCACACGCATCTACCACGATTGTGGCAAAATACTTCCCCAACAATAAATGTTTCGGAGCTCTTTTATCACAAGAAATAGAAGCCATAGACAAGGTGATGCAATCGGGTGAAAAACCTGTTTTGGCCATACTGGGTGGCGCAAAGGTGTCCTCAAAAATCACCATTATTGAAAATATTTTAGACAAGGTAGACCACATGATTATTGGAGGCGGTATGGCATTCACTTTTGTGAAAGCCACAGGGGGAAGTATTGGCAATTCTATTTGTGAAGATGACAAAATGGACCTGGCGCTTTCTATTTTGGCATCAGCCAAAGAAAAAGGGGTACAGATCCACTTGCCTGTTGATGTGGTAGGTGGCAATCAGTTCTCAAACGATTCCGATCAAAGAGTTTTTGACATCAACCAAATTGCTGAGGGCTGGGAAGGCATGGACGCAGGCCCCAAGAGCCTACAAAACTTTGCTGATGTGGTCTCACAAGCCAACACCATTTTGTGGAATGGCCCTCTGGGCGTTTTTGAATTTCCCAACTTTGCTCAAGGCACCATCCGCCTAGGAGAGGCGATTGCGCAAAGCACACAAGAAGGCGCTTTCTCATTGGTAGGTGGCGGCGACTCCGTGGCAGCCGTGAAGCAGTTTGGTATGGAAGACAAGGTAAGCTATGTCTCTACAGGAGGAGGCGCTATGCTGGAGAGTTTGGAAGGAAAAACCCTTCCAGGCATTGCGGCAATTTTGGCTTGATTTTTGACGAAAGATAAAAGTGCGTCCTAGCTACATACTTCTTTTTTTCTTTGTGGTCACCCTGCTGGGCTGCAACCGCAACCGCACACCTATTATACCAACCTCAAACGGAAATATAAACGCAGTTACCGTTGTCATGCCCACGCAGATGTGGGAAGGCGAGGTGGGGCAAGTGGTGCGTGACGTGTATGCTTTCCCAGCCGAAGGACTCCCCCAGGAAGAACCCCTTTTTGATTTAAACCAAATGCCGCCAGCAGTGTTTACTGGGTTTGCGCGTTCAGGAAGAAACGTAATGTGGGTGGGCATCAGCGACCAAACTGAAGTTCGACTGGACGAAGATTATTATGCGCGCCCACAAACCATGGCGGTTTTTAGTGCACCTCAACCCGATGCACTCATAGAAAGCCTCATTTCTCAGGCCCCCAAAGTGATAAAGCGATTCAAGGAGCAAGACCTACAAGAGAGGCAACGAAGGATTCAAAAAGCCACTTTTGACCAGCACGGACTGGAAGCACAGTTTGGATTACACATGACGATGCCATCAAGCTACAGCGTAGTAAAGCGCGGAAAGCAAGTGGTTTGGTTGCAGCGTGAAACCCAAAAAGGGCACATCAACTTGTTGGTATACACTACCCCATACAATCCCGAGATAATTTCCAACAGCAACCTTGTTAAAGCCATTACTTTACGCGATTCTATCGGAAAAGCATTTGTTCCTGGGCGTTTGCCAAACACTCACATGATCACAGAAGCCGCCTATGAGCCCTACACCTACACAACCCAAATTATGGGTAAAAAGGCTTTAGAGGTACGCGGCACTTGGGAAGTAAAGGGAGACTTTATGGCAGGCCCATTTTTGCAGTATATCATTGCCGACAAAGAAAAAGGCCAGAATTTGATAATGGAAGGGTTTGTGTTTGCCCCATCAGCAGCCAAAAGAGACTACGTATTTGAGGTTGAAACGATCTTGAGATCAGCCCTAGAAGTCGAAACGCCCTAAGCGTCTTTGTCCTTTGAAGACTCTTCATCTTTGGAGGCTTCCTTAAACTCTTTGATACCGCTGCCCAAGCCTCGCATCAACTCGGGGATTTTTCGACCGCCGAAAAGAAGCAAAACCACGAGGACAATCAAAACGATTTGCCAAGGACCAATAGCCAAAGGAAGGATAAATAAAGGCATAAACTTGTTCTTTGTGGCAAATGTACTAAGATTTTGTTCACCACACTAAGAGGAGTTGGCTATATTTGCCCAAATGACCCAAACCACCAATAAAGCCAAAAAAAAGGGACTGGTCAAACGACTGATGGCCAAGTATAGACTCGTTGTGCTCAACGAGGACACGTTTGAAGAGCTTTTGTCTTATAAGCTAAGCCGGTTTAATCTGTTTTTAATCGTGGGCCTTTCGGCCGTTTTTTTGGTCTCAGCGACCTACGCCATTATTGCACTCACACCACTGAAAGAATACATTCCTGGCTATGATTCTACTTCTTTGCGCAGACAAGCTATTGAAAATACTTATGTGTTGGATTCTTTACAATTGCAACTCGAGCGCAACCAACGATTTGTGGCTTCTATTACTCAGGTGCTTACAGGAGACTTGAGCGCAACAGACTTTGAACAAGACTCCATACGCAACACCCTTTTTTTACCACCAACTGAGGCGGATTTTGTGACGAGCATTCAAGACTCACTACTGCGAGAAGAAGTGGCACGTGAGGATCGATTCAATTTGTTTGAATCTGCCGAGAACCGGGTCAACTACGTGCTCTACAGCCCAGTTACTGGAACCATTTCTCAGGGCTTTGATCCGAGTACAAATCACTATGCAGTAGATGTGGTGGTTACCAAAAATACGCCTATCAAAGCAGTTGCTCTAGGGACCGTGATATTTGCCGATTGGACCACAGAAACGGGCTATGTCGTTATCATCAAACACGCGCAGAACATTGTGAGTGTCTACAAACACAGCGAATCACTGGCGGTCACGCAAGGCGACTTGGTCACTTCGGGAGAGGTTATTGCTTTTGCGGGAAGCACAGGCAACCTATCCACAGGACCACACCTACACTTCGAATTGTGGAGCGACGGCTACCCTATTGACCCCACTGAGTTTATAGATTTTGAATAAGATGTCACTCAAAGCATTTTTTGCAAAAATATTAGCCCGCAAAGCCCACAAAAAGACTTTGAGGTGGGCCCAAGCGCCTGTCAAGACCCAACAAGCGGTCTTTGACAGACTGATCCAATCAGCCAAAGACACCCAGTTTGGCCAAGACCATGGTTTTGACAAAATCACCAGCCACACCGATTTTATCAAGCGCGTGCCCATCCGAGACTATGAAGCGCTTAGGCCCTATGTAGAGCAAGCGGTGTCTGGAGAAGAAAATGTTTTGTGGCCAGGCAGACCGTTGTATTATGCAAAGACTTCAGGCACCACCTCAGGAATTAAGTATATCCCTATAACCAAAGCGAGCATGCCGCATCATATTGAAGCCGCCAAAAACGCCTTGTTTTTTCACATTCACAACACCGGTGACGCCTCTTTTGTGGACGGCAAACTCATTTTTCTACAAGGAAGCCCTATTTTGAGCGACACCAACGGTGTTGCTACTGGAAGGCTATCGGGCATAGTGGCGCATTATGTACCAAGTTACCTCCAAAAAAACAGGCTTCCATCCTGGGAAACCAACTGTATAGAAGACTGGGAAACCAAAGTGGATGCGATTGTTGAAGAAACCCACCACGATGACATGCGACTCATTGGGGGCATACCCCCGTGGGTGAGTATGTATTATGAAAAGCTCACTGAAAAAACAGGAAAAAAAGTCGGGGAACTTTTTCCCAACCTGAAACTGTTTGTATACGGAGGGGTCAATTTTGAGCCCTACCGCACCAAGCTGGAGGCCTTGGTAGGCCGCAGTTTGTCCAGCGTAGAGCTGTACCCCGCTTCAGAAGGTTTTTTTGCTTTTCAAGACCGACCCGAACAGAAAGGTATGTTGCTGCAGTTGCAATCGGGCATCTTTTATGAATTTGTTCCTGCAGACCAATTTTTTGACACCAACCCGCCACGACTCTCTATAGGCGAGGTGGCACGAGACACCAATTATGTGATGTTGGTCTCTACAGACGCGGGTCTTTGGGCCTACAATGTGGGCGATACGGTAATGTTTACCGATCTCAATCCTTACCGGGTGGTCGTCACCGGTCGCATCAAGCACTTTATTTCTGCTTTCGGCGAACATGTCATAGGCAAAGAGGTAGAGGAGGCCATGCAAAAAGCGATTCAAGGAACCAATGTGCGCATTTCAGAGTTTACGGTGGCGCCACAAGTAAACCCCTCACAGGGACTTCCCCACCATGAGTGGTTTGTGGAATTTACGTCGCCCCCAGAAAACCTAGAAACTTTCGCGGCGGCTCTCGACGAGGCCTTATGTCAACAAAACACCTATTACAAAGACTTGATCGACGGCAACATCCTTCGGCCGTTGGTCCTACAACCCTTAAAACAAGGGGGTTTTGAGCGCTATATGAAAAGAATGGGTAAATTGGGGGGACAAAACAAGGTGCCAAGACTCACAAATGATCGCGAGATTGCGGAGGCTTTGGCAGTGGAAAAAGAATCGTGATGAAAGACCAAGTATCCCCCGAAATAAGAAAACGCGCCCAAGAATCATCCAATGCCATTGCACGGATGTACGTGAGTATGCGCCATTTGCTCAATCGAGGTTTTTATAAACCGATGGGCATTTCAGGTGCCTCTTTACGAAATGCCTTGCTTACCCTAAAACCAGAAATTTACGGCACGGTTGCAGAAACCAAAACCGAACTCAACGGCCTTCACTATATCATAGACCGCCTACCAGAGGGCATTACAGAGTGTGTGTCTATCAACCTGACCTCAGAGGAAGGTCTTTCAGGGTCTGGCTTTACTCCCATTGTCCCAGCGAAGCGACGCCGCAATTGCTACCGGATTGACAAGGACCAAATGGTGATCGAAATCACCCGCGGGCGGTCAGAAGTGTATGACATTCTTACCCACTTAACTTTTTTATATATCGAGGCCGATAAGATCTGTGACCGGATCTATATTACCCAAACCAAGGAGACCACACGCGAATGGAAAAAAATAGAAGAGGCAGCACTTGGAAAAAAGAAACTCAGCCAACAAGCCCTTGAAACCACCCTGGCCTATTTGGCACAAATTCTTGAGTGTAGTTTTGAAGAGGTCAAAGCTTTTTATCAAAAATTTCAGACACCAAAACAGCCAATGCGTTTGCTTCAGCTGGTATACCATATGGGGCATTTGGCGGTTCGGGAGCGCATGGAATTAGAAAAGCGCGCTATCACTTTTAGCGCCTTGCTTCGAGACCGCATAGGCCAACATATGCATGGGGAAAAATGGGCCAAATCAATGGGCCGTATTTTCAACCAACACCAGCTCACAGACCGACCTGTACATATTATCTCTGCCAATATGCACAGCGTATTAAACTTGCTATACGCACCACAAGCACTCAACAGCCAGCCCAAAGACGTGGACTGGTACGGCCAGTTTGTCGACGACCCTAAAAAACAAGACAAAGTGCGGACTTATGCCGCCAAAAACGGAACTGTTTTTGTGGATGACACCTCAGGATGCAACGTAGATGCGCAGGTTATTGACACGGATAAAATAAAAAACCCCACATATACGTTTGAGAAAGGAACGGTGCTTCTGGTAGTAGATTACGCCTTTGGTGAACAAGCTTATGAGTTGATGGATGAGTTTTTAAAAATGCAGAACAAGCAGGCTATGACTTTGGCCTCCATTTCAATAATGGGCAAGGCAGGCATTCTCGACGGAAAAAAAGGCGATATTATGTTGCCAACGGCCCATATTTTTGAAGGCTCTTCAGACAATTATCCTTTTGAAAACGAACTGAAGCCCACGGATTTCTCTGACACTGATATCCCTACCCAGGAAGGCACTATGATTACGGTGTTGGGGACCTCGCTTCAGAACAAAGATATTTTGACGTATTTTTACCGCTCGACTTGGCAAGTGATAGGACTCGAAATGGAAGGCGTACATTATCAAAAAGCGATTCAATCGGCTATGCGGATTCGGAAGACCATTTCCCCGAACACCAAGCTGCGCTATGCCTATTATGCCTCCGACAACCCCTTAGAAACAGGGAGCACATTGGCCTCAGGTTCTTTGGGCATGGTGGGGGTTCCAGCGACCTATGTTATCACACAAAAAATCTTAGAAAAAATCAACATCAACTAAATGCAAACCCCTCACACGACCCTTCGTTTTGTTGCTCTTATGAAGTCACATTTTTTTTACATATTGTTATTTGTTTGTTTCGCTAGCTATGCCCAAAGCCCACAGGAGCAGCGCATACTACAAGAAGCCAAAAACAGAAACATTACCACCCAATCTCAAGCGCTAGACGCACTCCAGAAGAGTGGTATATCTGAGACCCAAGCAAGAATTATAGCCCAACAAAACGGCATCAGCTTTGATCGGTTTTTAAACGATTATTTTGAGGCCTCTAACAATGTCGTGGTCACATCTACCACCAGTCCAGACCCAAGCATATCCGATGTTGTTTCTGAGGCAAATAGCCTAGCACTTGAAGAAAACAAAGCTTTTTCTGCGCCCACCCCACCCATGGCCGACCCCAGATTTTTTGGCTATGCTATTTTTGACCAAAACCCCTTTCTCGAAAAAGAGTATTTGCTGGGGAATATAGACGAAGGCTATTTGATTGCGCCAGGGGACGCCCTTCGGATTATTGTTTTTGGAAACAACGCCTTGGAGTTTGAAGCCGTGGTTGATAGAAACGGCAACATTAACATTCCTGAGTACGGCGTTTTCTTCGCGGCAGGGAGCACCTTTAAATCTATAAAAAGCAGATTGAAAGTTTACTTGGGCAAGTATTTTAGTGGACTGCTCACCGCGCCGCCAAAGACCTTTTTGGACGTGTCTCTTACCCAGCTCACGCCCACAAAAGTTGTAGTGACGGGTCAAGTCAATGCGCCAGGCCCCCACATACTCAACACCCAAGCCAACCCTATTGCTGCCCTCTACGCCGCAGGAGGCGTAAAAACATCGGGTACACTCAGAGAAATCCGTGTGTATCGCAACAACAGGCTGCTAAAAACGGTTGACCTATATGGCTATATCACTTCTGGAAAACTGGATCAGGACATCAAACTCACCAACAACGACATTGTTTTTGTGGGACCAAGGCTTTCGAGTGTCGAACTCAAAGGCAGTGTAAAGACATCCGCGCTGTATGAACTCAAGCCCGAAGAAACGCTTTCAGACTTGATAGAATTTTCAGGCGGACTTCCCGTAAACACGGCCACAGACCGTGTGAATGTAAAGCGCACAGACCCAGCCACAGACCCGACCAATCGTTATGACAAAAAAATAGTCACCATCGATTACGCGAACCTAAGAAGCACCAAGCAGTCATTTGGTCTGCAAGATGGAGATGAGGTAGAGTTTTTTCCGTTGCTTAACGAAGTGTTAAATACGGTTACCATACAAGGAAACGTATTCAATCCAGGAACCTATTCACTCGAAAAATTCAAAGACCTGAAGCAGCTTGTTGAAAACGCAGCACGCGGCGTAAAAGAAGACACCTATTTTGGAAAGGTTGACATCAAAGGGCTGTTATTGCCATCTGGAGAAGAAACCTTTGCTACCTACAATTTGAGCGAAGTACTTTCTGGGGCTGTAGAGGTCAAGCTCAATCAGCGCGATTTGGTTACGGTCTATTCAGAAGCCAAGGTGATAGGCGCCAAAGAGGTGTATATAAGCGGATATGGCGTAGAAAACACAGACCCCATAGCTTGGCGAGAAAACATGTCTGTGTATGATCTTATATTTGAGAACACCTCTGTTGAAAACATTTCATTTAGAGAAGACCTCTTCGATGACCGCGTGGATTTAAAAACCTATGATTACGACTCAAGAAAGTATGTCACGAACCCCCTATCGTTTAACGATGAAGACGGTTTAAAAACAACTTTTCTACAACCCTATGATAAGGTCAGGCTTTTCAACAAAAATGTTCTAGAACGAAGTACCCAAAACGTAGCCGTGTATGGGTTTGTTAACAATGCGGGCAGCTTTTCGTTAGAGAAAGACATGTTTGTTGAAGACCTTATTCTTTTGGCTGGG
>JBMYKI010000021.1:5222-21238 GCA_049595235.1 Flavobacteriaceae bacterium | reverse complement strand
TGGGGCTTTACTTATTGGGGTTTGCCATGGCCATCATCGCAGCACAGGTCATGAACAAATTACTCAAACTACCACACCCCAACACTTTTGTGGTTGAAATGCCGAACTACCGACTCCCTTTGTTACGCAATGTATTGATTACCGTTTATGACAAAACCAAGTCATTTGTACTTGAGGCTGGAAAAATCATTTTGGCTATCTCTGTTTTGTTATGGGTAATGGCTTCTAACGGGCCTGGTGAAAATTTTAAAGATGCAGAAAAAATCGTTGCAGAATCTACCCAACTCACAGGCGATGCTCTAGAACAAAAAGTAGTAGCACACAAGTTAGAAAACTCTTATTTAGGGTTGGTTGGTAAAACCATAGAGCCTGCCATCAGACCTTTGGGATACGATTGGAAAATTGGCATCGCACTGGTCAGTTCGTTTGCCGCACGGGAGGTGTTTGTCGGAACTTTAGCGACCATCTACAATGTTGGTAGCGATGAAGAAGAAACCATCAAAAACCGTATGGCTGCCGAAGTAAAACCCAATGGCAAACCCACCTTTGATCTGCCTACAGGCATGTCTCTTATGATGTTCTATGCCTTTGCTATGCAATGTATGAGTACCTTGGCCATAGTGCGCAAAGAAACCAACAGTTGGAAGTGGCCCGCGATACAGTTGGTGTCCATGACAGCCATCGCCTATATGGCAGCCTTTGTTACCTATCAAATCTTCTTGTATTTTTAACCTATGAACACCCTACTCACTATCTTGGCTGTCCTTGCATCTATCGCTTACCTTGTAAGAAGATTCTGGCCGCGTAAAAAAAAGTCAGCTTGTGGTACTTCCGACTGTGGGTGTCACTAACCCAAAGCCACATCCAAAATCATCATCACAATAAACCCACCTATAAAGCCCAAGGTGGCAATGTCTGTGTATTTGTCTTGTTGGGTTTCGGGGATTACCTCTTCGACTACCACAAATATCATAGCACCTGCTGCGAAAGCCAAAGCATAAGGTAATATGGGCGTAAAGAAAGTTACTGCCAAGGCACCGATCACACCAGCAATCGGTTCAACAATAGCAGAAGCCTGCCCATAAAAAAAGCTTTTTCTTCTACTAAGGCCTTGTCTGCGCATGGGCATGGAAACAGCAATCCCCTCAGGGAAGTTTTGAATACCAATTCCCATCGCTAAGACCACAGCTCCCGCAATAGAAGCTTCGGGTATGCCAACAGCCACGCCGCCAAACAAAACACCCACGGCCAACCCCTCTGGGATGTTGTGCAAAGTGATGGCCAAGACCAACAGCGTGGTACGATGCCACGGGGTCTTAATCCCTTCCGATTCTTTAAAGTTGATATGAATATGAGGTAAAACCTTATCCAACCCAAAAATAAATAAAGCACCAAGAGCAAAACCAATGGCTGCAGGTATGACCTTCACAAACCCTTCGCCAGGACTCATTTCAATCCCCGGAGCCAGTAGGCTCCAAAAACTGGCCGCGACCATCACACCCCCTGTAAAACCCAACATGCCGTCCAAAAAGGCACGGTTCATGGTCTTAAAGAAAAAAACAAAAGAGGCCCCTAAGGCGGTCAACCCCCATGTGAATAAGGTTGCATACAAAGCTCCTAAAACCGGAGGGGTTTGTTCAAAAAATTGAAGAATTTGGTCAAACATATTATAAAAGATTTACGTAAATATTTTGTGCGATTTTACTCGAAATCATCAAGGTTGATGTATCTGTTTGGAGATGCAAAGAACCATCAAAGTGTTCATGGTGAAGTACCGTTAGGCGGGTCCCCAAACCTATGTTCCGCTTGTCTAAGTACTGCAAAAATTCAGATGAGTTGTCTTTGACACCCACACAAACTCCTGGCTGATTCACTTTCATATCAACCAACAGTTTTTTATTTGAGGTTTTCATATATCCCGCCCTGTTGGGAATGGGATCTCCATGGGGGTCTCGGGTTGGAAAATCCAAAAATCTATCCAATTCGTTGATCAACTTGTCTGATTGAATATGCTCTAATTGTTCGGCCACTTGGTGCACCTCATCCCAATTAAAGTTTAAATGCTTAACCAAAAAAGACTCCCATAAGCGGTGCTTGCGAATCACTTGCAATGCCGCTTTGTTGCCGGCTTCGGAAAGGGTTACTCCTTTATATTTCTGATACTCTAGCAACCCCTCTTCGTTCAGCTTCTGAACCATATCTGTAACCGAAGATGGCTTTGCGCCCACTTTTTTAGAAATAGCTGTCGTAGGTACAGACCCTTTCGTTTGCTGAGACGCATGGAAAATGGCCTTTAAATAGTTCTCTTTTGAGAGGCTATGACTCATGCAGCAAAGATATAAATTTTTAGGCTAGTCTAAAAATTAAAATTAGCTATGACTAAAGATTTTTGCCTGTTTGAATTTTGTATGTTTGTCAGTAAGCAACGAGCGTGTGAAGCAATTCGATTACATCATAGCCGGTGGAGGTGCATCGGGATTACAATTGGCCTACAGGCTGGTACAACACCCTGATTTGAGTAAGAAATCGATTTTGATTTTGGAAAAAGATTCCAGTAAAAAAAACGATCGAACTTGGTGTTATTGGGAAAAAGATCATGGAGAGTGGGATGAGTTGTTACATGCTCACTGGGACTCCGTTGAGTTCAAAAGTCCTTCACATCGCCAAAAAATAGACCTAAGCCCCTTGTACTATAAGATGATTCGAAGTGCTTCATGGTACGATTTGATTTATAAAACTTTACAAAATCACTCCAATTGTCAAATCAAACATCAATCTGTGACTGAGTTTAAAGAAACAAAAGAAGGGGTTGTTGTTACTACTTCTGAAGGTCAATATGTTGGTGATATGTTGTTCAACAGCATTATAGACTGGGATCAAATGACTCGTCAAAAAAAATACCCCGTCTTGCAACAACACTTTTTGGGGTGGTTTATAAAGACCCAAAAGCCAGAGTTTGATGCTCAAACAGCCACTTTTATGGACTTTGACATTCCACAGAAAAAAAATACAAGGTTTATGTATGTATTGCCCACAAGTCCTACAAAAGCTTTGATAGAATACACTTTGTTTTCAAAAGAACTCTTATCGAGGGAAGAATACGAAGGAGCACTAAAAGCTTATTTAGACAAAAAAAACATTGCTGATTATGAGATTCTCGAAGAAGAATTCGGTCGCATTCCGATGACCTGTTACCCTTTTGCTCGAAACAATACCAAGCGTGTGCTTCATATCGGCTCTGCAGGCGGGTGGACCAAAGCAAGTACGGGCTTTACTTTTAAAAACATCAGTAAAAAAACACAGGCACTGGTAGCGCACTTGGCTGCGAATAAACCTTTGACGGCTTTTAACAGAAAGAATCGATTTTGGTATTACGATTTGCTGTTTTTAGATGTACTTGCGGACCACAATTCAAGAGGTTCGACACTCTTTTCTAGAATGTTTCGAAAAAACAAACCTGAAACCATTTTTAGTTTTTTGGACGATAAAAGCAGCTGGATACAGGAGTTTAACATCATGCGATCTTTTCCAACCCTATTGTTTGTCAAGCAACTTTGGAAGCGGCTATTGCGTTCTATGCATTAGATCTGTGGCAAAAGCCCTCATGTGCTGATATGCATGGGAGGCAAGCTGGGTTTGGTCTAAGCTATTCATGGCTTTTTGTGTAAATAAAGCAAGCTGTTGCTGTGTTTTTTTGTCAGCAGATGTCTGTACATACAGCGCTTTTACTTTTTCAACTTTCTGTGCCTCATCTGCTGGTTTTTGACTCATTAAATCCAACAATTCCTCACGTTGTTGTGGGGTTGCGTGCTCTAGTGCTAAGTGGTATAAAATGGTTTTTTTGTTTTCTACAATGTCACCACCTACTTTTTTACCAAAAGTTTTTGGATCGCCAAAAGCATCCAAATAATCGTCTTGAAGCTGAAAAGCCAATCCCAAATGGACCCCAAAATCATACAAATGTTGGACGGTCTCATTGGAACCGCCACCTACATGCGCACCCATTTGCAAAGCACAACCCAACAAAACCGCAGTCTTTAGACGAATCATTTCCAGATAGTCTTCCAAAGAAACATCGGTTTGCTGTTCAAAGTCCATATCCATCTGCTGGCCCACACAAACCTCCAAAGCCGTTTGGCTAAAAAGCTGCGTCAACGAATGAAATAAGTTTTTCGGATAGTGATTGAGTTGTTGGTAAGCAATTACAAGCAAAGCGTCTCCCGACAAAATCCCGGTATTGGTGTCCCATTTTTGATGTACAGTAGCTTGCCCGCGTCTCAAATCAGCAGCGTCCATAATGTCATCGTGAATCAATGAAAAATTATGGAACAGTTCAACCGCACTTGCAGCTGGCAATGCATCTTTGACAGACCCTCCACAAGCCTCAGCAGCCATCAAAGTCAACACAGGACGTATGCGTTTTCCGCCTAAGTCGAGAATGTACCCAATAGGTTCAAACAAACGCTTCGGGGTTTGGGGAAGCGAAAAAGACTCCAAGTGCGCCAAAAAAAGTTTTTGGTAATCCCCAATACTTTGCATACAAATCAATTTTTGTAAAGGTACAATACCCAACAAAAATTACATATGTTAAAATTTTGTAAACCATGGAAACTTTTTTTGTTTTTAAAGTTTCCATATTTATATTTGTCATGCTATGGGGGTTGATAATGTAGAAAAAAATATGGTTAATGTGGCTACAGATTTGTTTCTCACACTGGGTTTTAAAAGTGTGACCATGGATGACATAGCTGTCAAAATGGGGGTTTCTAAAAAAACGATTTACAACTTTTTTGAAAACAAAGAACAGCTTGTCAATGTAGCTGTATTTAATCTTTACGACGCCATCACTTCTGGGATTGAAAGCATCAGAAAACAATCTGAAAATCCCATCGAAGAGTTGTTTGAAGTCAAGATGTTTTTGATGCAACAGCTCAAGGGTGAAAAAACTTCTCCCCAATACCAACTGCAAAAATACTACCCCAATATTTACAAAGAATTAATACACAAACAATTTGGTTTCATTACCCAAACCGTGGTAAAAAGTCTTAACAAGGGTGTTGAAATGGGGCTGTTTCGACGCAACATCGATATCGATTTTATTGCTAGAATCTACTACAATGGTATTAATGCCATAAAAAATGTAGAGCTTTTCCCCCAAGAATCATATCCACCCGACAAACTGATGGCCTCCTATTTGGAATACCATCTTCGTGCTATTGTTACTGAAAAAGGAAGACAATATTTAACCCCAATCTTAAAAACTGCTTATGCTTAAACACAAAAACCTAACCCTATTTGCCCTGCTTTTGACATCGGTCATGTGGGGCCAACAACCTATCAGTCTGGACCAGGCACTTCAGGAAGCCTTGCGCAACAATCGAAGCGCCCTAAACGCCAACCGCGACATTGAAATGGCTCAAAAGCAATATTGGGAAGCCATTGCGATTGGTCTGCCACAGATCAGTGCATCTACTGACTACACCAACGCCATTGAGCAGCCCATATCGATTATACCTGCAGAGGCATTGGGTGGTAATCCAGGTGAATTTAGAGAAGTATCATTTGGAGACGAACATACTGTCAGCGCCCAAGCGAGAGTAGATCAACTTATTTTTGATGGATCCTATCTTGTGGGGCTGCAGGCGTCCAAAGTCTTTTTGGCTATTTCCAAACAAGCCAAAATCAAAAACAATCTGGAATTGCGGCGGCTGGTGACAGATGCCTATCTGAGCATGTTGCTGGCTATCGAACAAACAGAAGTTCTGTCCAACAACGTGGCCAATGTTGAGGCTACCTTACTGGAAACCCAAAAAATGGTGGACAACGGTCTGGTAGAAGAAGAGCTTGTAGAACAATTGCATATCACACTGACCTCTCTCAAAAGTTCTTTGGATTATAGCCAACGTATGGTGCCTATTACCAAAAACATGCTCAACCTAGTGATGGGCAAACCCCTATCGGACCCGATACATCCTTCGGATGACTTGTTGGGCTTATGTATGAAACAACTCGGCGACAATACAGATGCTACGCTAGATTTGGAGCAAAACATCGATTATCAAATCGCCCAAAATGACCAGCGCAGTAAGGAGTTGTTGCATAAACTCGAACGTTTTCGTGCTTTGCCCACCATTTCGGCTTTTGCTTCTGGCGGATATGATGGTTACGGCGATGCTTTTGACTTTTTGGAACGCGACCAAAGCTGGTTCGGACGTGCCTCAATGGGCGTCAGTATCAACCTGCCCATATTTAGCTCAGGACTTCGGCATGCCAGCACCCAAAGAGCCAAAATCAATGTGGAGAAAGCCAAAACCCAAGTCGAAGAAACCGAAGCGCAACTCATGCTCCAGTGGGCCACTCTTAAAAACCAATACACCTTAGCAATGGAAAATTTCAAACGAAGCCAAGAAAACCTGAGCCTAGCAGAGCGCATCGAAAATAAAAATCAAATAAAATTTAATGAGGGATTGGTGGGCAGCTTCACACTAAGAGATGCGCAAATACAACTATACCAAGCTCAAAACGAGTATTTAGCTGCCATGCAGTCGGTTATTCTAGCCCGTACCAATCTTGACATTCTATTGTTTACAACACCCAAAAACGAAAAAAAATGAAAATACTCCAAACCTTCACCCTACTCTTTTTACTTATATCCTGTGGGCGCAACAAAACCGCCTCCACAGAAGAACTTATTACACAAAAAAACGTGACCGCACTAGAGCAGAAACGATCCGACCTAGTCAACCAAATCGATGCACTCAGCAACGAATTGGACATCATCACCGATGCCATTGACCGAATCGATACCACTAAAAAACGCGCGCTGGTCACCGTTATGAAACTAGAACCTGCGATGTTTAAACACAAAACCTCTGTGCAATCCATCATTAAAACGGATCAGAATCTGGCATTGCAACCCGAATTTATGGGGGCGGTTGCTTCTATAGAGGTAGTAGAAGGTCAACAGGTATCCAAAGGACAAGTATTGATACGGATTGATGACGGCGGTTTGGCTGACAATGTAAAGCTTCAACAAGCCCAGACAGATTTGGCCAAAACTGTATTTGAACGCCAAAAAAAATTATGGGACCAGGAGATTGGTTCTGAAATCGAATTTCTTCAAGCCCAAACCAACTATGAAAGTCAGCGCAACATGCTGGCGCAACTTCAAGACCAACTTGAAAAAGCCGTCCTAAAAGCGCCTTTTTCCGGACAAGTAGATGATATTATGGTTGAAGTAGGTGAGGTAGTGAGTCCAGGACAAACCTCACTGCTGCGACTGGTAAGTACAAATGAAATGTATGTGGAAGCCGATGTCCCTGAAACCTATTTGCCCTCTGTGCAAAAAGGAACAGAAGTGATTGTAGACGTACCTGTGCTGAATACTTCATTCGAATCAAAGATCACTCACCGAGCCAAACACATCAACACAGAAAACAGAACTTTTAGAGTGACTGCCGCTGTAGATGCTTCGCTAGAGCTAAGCCCAAACCTGATTAGTGCCTTGCATATCTATGACTATATCAACCCCAAAGCCTTGTTGGTCCCCTTGAGCATCGTGTCGGAAAATGCTGCAGGTGACGAATTTGTGTATACAGTTGATAAAAACAATAAGGCACAAAAAATATTTATTCAAACGGGGCGCAACCAAGATGAATTTATCGAAGTTGTTAGCGGCCTCGAGGCCGGTGCTGTCATTATTGATGAGGGCGCACGCCTTGTCAAAGAAAACCAACCTGTCCAAATCATCAATTCCCTATGAACCAACAACCTAGCCCCTCAGAAAAAGACTTTATTATATCCTCTTGGGCGATTCGAAACAGTCGCACTATGTATGTGTTTATGTTGATTTTACTCTTTTTGGGGATTTCAGCATATGTAACCATGCCAAGAGAGAATTTCCCAGAAATTACAGAAACCAATATCTACATCAGCACGCCCTACCCTGGTAATACTGCCGAAGACATAGAGCGTTTTGTGACCGACCCCATCGAAGAAGCCATTAAGAGCATTAGCAATGTGGTCGAAATCAGCTCCACATCGCAAGACGATTACTCGATGATTGTTCTTGAGTTCGATGAAGACATTGATGTGGCCCTGGCCAAACAGAAGGTCAAAGACGAGGTCGATGCAGTCGTGTCGGGAGAAGATTGGCCCACCTTTAACAATGCCAAACTCGAGCCCAATGTGTTTGATCTAAACTTTGTGGAAGAAATTCCAATTCTCAATGTCAACCTCAAAGGCGATTACACCCTCGACGCACTCAAACATTATGCTGAAATCCTGGAAAAACGCATCGAGCGCCTTGACCAAATAAAGGAAGTAGATATTCGAGGCTCGCAAGAAAAAGAAGTCGAAGTGGCCGTTGACATCCACAAAATGACGGCTTCTAAAGTGAGCTTTGGAGATGTGATTCAAGCGATCCAGAACGAAAACTCAACCGTATCTGCAGGAAGCGTGATTGCCAATGGGCAACGTAGAAACATTCAGGTGATTGGAGAAATTGAAAGTCCTGAAGAGTTGGAAAATTTTGTGATCAAAAACGAAGGTGGTGCTATTTACCTCAAAGACATTGCGCAAATTCAGTTTAAAGACCAAGACGCCACAACCCACGCCCGTGATTTTGGAAGTGTAACCCTTATGCTCGATGTAAAGAAGCGGAGTGGCAAAAACCTGATTCAAGCGGCTGATGCCATTCGGCAAATCGTTCTGGAAGCCCAACAAAACGACATCCCTGAGGACATCGAAGTAACCATTTCTAATGACACCTCTACTATAACCATCAATCAAGTCAATGACTTATTGAACAACATTTTATTTGGGGTGATTTTGGTCGTTACCGTACTTACCTTCTTCTTGGGCTTTAGAAACGCCCTGTTTGTTGGCTTCGCCATACCCATGTCCATGTTTATCTCCTTTTTTGTCCTTCAAACCCTCGGATATACCATGAACACTATGGTGCTTTTTGCTTTGGTGATGGGGTTGGGTATGTTGGTCGACAATGGCGTTGTTGTGGTCGAAAACGTGTATCGCCTTATCGAAAAAGAAGGCATGAGCCGAATCGAAGCTGCCAAAAAGGGGGTTAGCGAAATCGCTTTCCCAATCATCATTTCGACAGCCACAACCGTAGCCGCATTTGTTCCCTTAGGACTATGGCCAGGTGTCATGGGGCAGTTTATGATATACTTCCCCATCACATTGTCCATAGTACTTGGTTCCTCTCTGTTGGTAGCTATTTTTTTTAATTCCATGTTGGTCTCCCAATTCATGGATGTTGAAGAAAAAAACCTGCCTCTAAAAAAACTCATCCGCATGACACTCATCTTAGGAGGAAGTGGTCTATTGGTGCTTTTATTTGGAGGGGCCATTCGTGGGTTGGGGAGTTTGATGATTGTATTGGCTGGACTGTTTTGGGGATACCGATACTTTATCAAAGACCTATCTTTTAGATTTAGAACCCGTTTTTTGGTTTGGTTAGAAAATGCCTATGAACGCATCCTGCGCTTTGCCATGAAAGGCCGAAATGCCTACGTCTTTGTGTTTGGAACCGTTTTGTTGTTGATTTTCTCTTTTGTGATGGTAGGCATTTCACAGCCCAAAGTCGAGTTTTTTCCCGACAACGAACCCACACAAATCATCGCTTACATCGAATATCCACAAGGCACAGACATTGAAAAAACCGATGCGATTACCAAGCGCATAGAACAAGAGGTTATTGCTGCTGTAAACGCGCCCAAATACATGGACAACGGATATAACTTCATGGTAGAATCTTTGGTGTCTCAAGTGGGTGCTGGGGCAGGAAACCCCCAAACCGAAGGAGGGTCGGAGGCCGAAATGCCCCATCGTGGAAAAATCACCGCAACCATGCGGGAATTCAAGTTTAGAAGAGGACTCTCAAGCGAAACCCTACGCAGCGAGGTTCAGCAACAATTGGCAGGAAAGTTTGCCGGGGTCTCTATTTCAGTAGAAAAAGACCAAGCGGGGCCCCCACTTGGGTATCCCATTAACATCGAAATTAGTGGAGATGACTACGCTTCCCTTATTGAGACTGCGGAAAACATGCGCAATTTTATCATTGATATGAATATCGCGGGAATCGAAGAGCTCAAAGTCGATGTCAACCGCAACAAACCAGGCATGAAAGTAGTGGTTGATCGAGCCAAAGCGGGTGAGCTTGGGGTCAGTGCGGGGCAGGTCGGGTTCCAATTACGCCAAGCACTTTTTGGAGAAAAAGCAGGTATCTATAAAAAAGACGGCGAAGACTATGATATCAATGTGCGGTTTCAAGCCGAAGACCGCTATAACAATTCTGCCTTGTTCAACCAAAATATTACATTTAGAGATATGGCTTCTGGACGTATTAAGTCCATTCCAGTGGCTTCTGTTGTAAAGTCCCAAAACACATCGGGCTACAGTGCTATCAAGCATCGAAATCTTGATCGCGTAGTAACCGTATATTCTGCCATATTACCTGGTTTTAATGCTGCCGAAATCGTAAATCAAATCAAAGCCCAAATCGATGGGTTTGACATGCCTTCCGAAATGCGCTTTCGTTTTACAGGAGAAATTGAAGAGCAAGAAGAAAACATGGCCTTTTTGTCGCGTGCTTTGTTATATGCCCTCTTTTTGATATTGTTGTTGTTGGTACTGCAGTTTAACTCAGTGAGTAAGCCCTTGATTATATTGTTTTCCATATTCATGAGTTTTACGGGTGTCTTATTGGGATTGGTGTTTTTCAATATGACCTTTGTGATTATCATGACCATGGTGGGAATTATTTCCCTAGCAGGAATTGTGGTTAACAACAGCGTGGTATTACTCGACTACACCCAACTATTGCTAGACCGAAGAAGGCAAGGTCATAAATTAGAGAAAGATGAATTGTTGCCCAAGTCCGAAATCTTTGAAGCCATTGTCAACGGAGGCAAAGCGCGGTTGCGCCCTGTGTTACTGACGGCAATTACCACCGTGTTAGGATTGATCCCTTTGGCAGTAGGCCTCAACATCAACTTCTTTAGCTTGTTTAGCAATGGAGACCCACAAGTCTATATTGGTGGTGACAATGTGATTTTTTGGGGGCCTTTGGCGTGGACGGTTATTTTTGGACTGACATTTGCCACTTTCTTAACGCTGATTATTGTACCTGTAGCTTTTTATTTAAGCAAGCGCGCTGCTATCAGACTGAGCAGAGAATAAAAAAAGGGCCCTCACGAGGGCCCTTTAAATTAAATCAACTAAACTGTATTTATCTGGATGCGGTTCGGTCAGAATTCCAATAAATGACATTTTCTATCTGGTTTTCTTCATAGTCAACCTCTGCCAACTGCTCTCCAGTCCAGAAAAACCATTTTCCAGTTTTAATACCTTGATCATAATGGCCTACCGCCTTTTTGTTGCCTTGAGCATCAAAAGATTCCCAAACGCCTTCAAGTTTATTATTCTTTAAAAAACCCGTTTGTGCCACAGCTCCATTGTCATGGTACATGGTAACGCTAACCATTTTGTCTGTTTTGGTTCGCTCCGTTTTGGGCGGTTGTGCATAAACAACCGACAACCCAAAAGCAAACATTATCAGTGTGAAAATCTTTGTCTTCATAGGGTACATTATTAGGGTTTAACATCCCAAATATACAATATTTTTACAATTAGTTAACATTAAATTTACATTGAGAGGTTTATTGCCTGAATTTCAGTGTGTTATATTTAGTTACAATCTGTCCGCTAGAGTTGCTGAAAAAGACCCTATTTTTGCACAAACAAAGTCTATGTACAGAAGTCATCATTGCGGTGCTTTACGAAAAAGCGATGCCCATAGCCAAGTTCAGTTAGCGGGATGGGTACATAAAATTCGTGACAAAGGCTTTGTAGTTTGGGTCGATATTAGGGATCGTTATGGCATCACCCAATTGGTGTTTGATGAAAAACGTAGCTCGAAAGAACTGCTCGAACAAGCGCGTCAACTAGGTAGAGAATTTGTGATTCAAGTGGAAGGAACCACTATTGAGCGAGAAGCCAAAAACCCCAACATAGTTACTGGCGAAGTCGAAGTCTTGGTCGAAAAGCTACAAATTCTCAATGCCGCCCAAACACCCCCCTTTACTATAGAAGACGAAACAGACGGAGGTGAAGACCTTCGTATGAAATACCGTTATCTGGACATCAGGCGCAACCCCGTCAAGGAGAGTTTGCTCTTTCGTCACCGTGTGGCTATGGAGGTGCGTAATTATTTGTCAGATATCGATTTTACAGAAGTAGAAACCCCGTATCTCATCAAGTCTACGCCTGAAGGAGCACGCGATTTTGTGGTGCCTTCTCGTATGCATCCAGGGCAGTTCTATGCGCTTCCGCAATCACCACAAACCTTTAAACAATTGTTGATGGTCGGTGGTATGGATCGCTATTTTCAGATTGTCAAGTGCTTCAGGGATGAAGACCTTCGTGCCGATCGCCAACCCGAATTTACCCAAATAGATTGCGAAATGGCCTTTGTGGAGCAGGAAGATGTACTCAATATTTTCGAGGGTCTGGTTCGTCACCTTTTAGGCAAGTTCAAGGACGTAAGTCCAGACACCTTCCCAAGAATGACCTATGCCGAAGCCATTAGAGATTATGGGAGTGACAAACCCGACATTCGTTTTGGGATGAAGTTTGGCGCCCTCAACGATGTAGCTCAAGGCAAAGGCTTTCAGGTATTTGACAGCCAAGAACTAGTCGTTGGATTTGCCGTTGATGGCAAAGCCGATATGAGCCGAAAAGAAATTGACAAATGGATTGATTGGGTCAAACGTCCCCAAGTGGGCGCCAAAGGTTTGGTGTGGGTCAAGTGCAACGAAGATGGTAGTTTTAAATCATCGGTTGACAAGTTTTACACTCAGGAAGACCTCGCCCAGTGGGCAACAGTAGTCGGTGCGCAAAAAGGCGATCTGATCTTTGTCATGTCAGGTGCCGCTTCGTCCACCAGAACCCAGCTGAGTGCTTTGCGAATGGCCTTGGCCGAAGACTTGGGGCTTCGTGACCCCAACGTATTTGCGCCACTTTGGGTAGTGGATTTTCCCCTACTAGAAAAGGACGAAGAAACCGATGTTTTCCATGCCATGCACCACCCATTTACAGCACCCAAGCCTGAGCAGCTAAACCAACTCAATGAGGCACCAGAAACCGTATTGGCCAATGCCTATGACTTGGTGCTAAATGGCAATGAAATTGGTGGCGGATCGATTCGAATCCATGACCGTGCCACCCAAGAAAAAATGTTTTCTCTATTGGGCTTTAGCCCAGAAAGCGCAGAGGCTCAGTTTGGGTTTTTGATGAACGCTTTCAAATATGGTGCACCACCACATGGCGGTATTGCACTAGGTTTTGACAGGTTGGTGACTGTGTTGGATGGCAAAGAAACGATTCGTGATTACATTGCCTTTCCAAAAAACAACAGCGGACGTGATGTGATGATAGACGCACCTGCGGGTCTAGATGATGACCAACTCGACGAACTTTCTCTTAAAACCCAATAATGCGCAGGGCATCGCAAGTGTTGTTTTTCATGCTAATAGGGGGGCTTATTTGGGGTTTTTCTGTGCGCCCATCTGATGCCGAATTGGGGAACAAAATCATAGGTTTTTCAGTGTTGGCGGGCGCCTTTGTGTTTATGCCTGTGTTTTTGGCACACCGATGGCGTGGAAAGAAATTATCTGACTACACTTTGACCCAAGAAAACCTCGAGAAAATGACATCTCGAAAGAGGCAAAAAAAATAAAATACAACATTATTGACCATAAATAGTTTTATTTGGGTACTTTAGCCGCCTAATTATTTTAAATGACTGGAACAGTTAAATTTTTTAATGAGTCCAAAGGTTATGGGTTCATTACCAACGACGAGTCGGGCGAAGACATCTTTGTCCACGTAACATCTCTTCAAGGGCTTAAGCTTAATGAAGGTGACAAGGTATCGTATAACGAAGAAGACGGAAAAAAAGGAAAGATTGCCTCTGCAGTTGAACTCCTTGACTAGTTATATTTTATTTTGATTACGAGTAACCCCCACTTCGGTGGGGGTTTTTTTATGCCCTTTTGTTTTTAAAAAATTGTTGAATCATTTCTGAAGATTCTTGGGCGCAAATTCCATGAGTGACTTCTGTTTTGGGGTGTAAAGGGGTTTGCTGTTTTCGATAGCCCCGATCTTTGTCTTCGGCCGCAAAGACCAATCGTCCCAACTGACTCCAATATAAAGCCCCTGCACACATACTACATGGCTCCAAAGTGACATAGAGGGTGCAATCGTGTAGGTATTTTCCCCCCAAATAGTTGGCGGCAGCCGTAATGGCTTGCATCTCTGCATGGGCTGTTACATCATTTAGGGTTTCGGTGAGGTTGTGACCCCGCGCAATGATTTGTCCTTGGGCGACCACCACCACGCCCACAGGTACTTCCCCTTTGGTAGCGGCTTGCTGCGCCTCATCCAAGGCTTTTTTCATAAAAAACGTATCGTCGGGTGGCAACATATCAGCTCATTTTTTGATGCCATGCCAAGGCCTGACCGTCAGTGAGCCCCGCTACAAAACAACTGATTTGCAACAACTGCTGATAACGATCATTCTTGTCAAGGCTGAGTGTTTCAGGAAGAAACTGTAGTGCCAGTCGGTCTAGTGCGTTGGTGGTGCCTGCAGACTGACGAACGACAGCCGTCGTTAATACTTCCAAAATATGATGAATGGCTTTGTATCCCTTAAACTCTTTTTCGACCACCTCCTCGGAACGGTAAATTTTATCGATACTCAGCTGAATGATGTCATCGATTTGGGCTTTGTATTGGCTTTTGTCCAGCAGCGCATGGCCAAATTGACCGCTGAGGATAGCTGACTCGTTTTCCATAAAAACCTGCAAAGCGTCTTCGATTAGTGCCCCCACAGACAAGGCCCGCAAATAGGCCAACCGATCGGCTGTGGTGGTGAGTTGGTTGTATTTGGGCGTATCGATTTTGTGTTGCACCAGTTTGATCAGATACTCCAAAGCATATTCTTCAGGGATCCAACCTAGGTTGATACCGTCTTCAAAGTCGATAAGCGTGTAACAAATGTCATCGGCAGCTTCGACCAAAAAGGCCAAGGGATGTCTATGGTAGGTGTTGTCAGAAGCATAAAGACCCAGCTCTTGGGCTACTTCATCGAAGAAAGGCGCTTGTGCTTGGAAATAGCCAAACTTTTTGTCAGAAACCTTTTTGGTGGGTCGGTGAGGAAGTGAGGCTTTGGGATATTTGGTAAACGCGCCCAAAGTCGCATAGCTCAATCGAAGCCCGCCTGGTACACCCTCGCGGTCTTGGGTCAAAATTTTAAACCCATTGGCATTGCCTTCAAAAGATTGGAGATCTTTTTTTTGAGCAGCCGTAAGGTCATTGCAAAATACAGACCCAGTACCATCCTTAAAAAAATCTCCGATAGCTTGCTCGCCGCTGTGGCCAAAGGGCGGATTCCCGATGTCATGCGCCAAGGCAGCGGCAGCAACGATGGCGCCAAAATCATGGGCTTGGTAGCCATGGCTTTGCGCAAGTTCGGGGTAGCGTTGAAGTAGAGATGCGCCGGCGGCTCTGCCCAAACTGCGGCCGACCACAGAAACCTCCAAACTGTGGGTCAGGCGGGTATGAACAAAACCCGACTTGGAAAAAGGTATCACCTGGGTTTTGTCTTGCAGATGACGAAAGGCAGACGAAAAGATCACTCGGTCATAATCGACCTCGAATCCACTACGTATATGGCTTTGGTCGCTACGCAGTCGCTTGTGGGTGTCCCCCTGACGACGAAGGGATAAAAGTTGGGTCCATTGCATAATTTAAAGTTGTGTTAACAATAATTTAATCCAGTCTTGGTGTTTGTTTGAGCCTTATTCGCTCATTTTGCAAGATAATTTGAATGCCAAAAATGAAAAATCTTTTAGCGTTAATTTTTATCTGTTTTTCCGTTTCGTTACTGGGTCAAAACAATGGATCAATAATAGGAAAAGTTTTGGATAAAGAAACAA
>JBMYKI010000021.1:0-5212 GCA_049595235.1 Flavobacteriaceae bacterium | reverse complement strand
GACACAAATAATGAGCCCCTACCTTTTGCCAATATTCTGATTTCAGACACAAATTTTGGCACCACTTCTGACTTTGACGGTCTATTTGAAATAAATGATTTGATGCCAGGAAACTATAAAGTATCAATAAGTTATTTGGGTTACGAAACCCAGACTGTTGACCTTGAAGTTGTTGCTGACAAGGTCACTGAAATAAGTGTGTCGTTGAGTGCAGTATCCAATGCACTGGAAGAGGTCGTTGTGACTACAGTGGCTAGACGTGATTCTCAAACCGCTTTGTTACTAGAGCAAAAAAAGGCCGTGAATTTCAAACAGCAAATTGGCGCACAAGAATTGAGTCAAAAAGGAATCAGCGATGCTTCTGATGCTGTTGTAAAAACTTCTGGAGTATCTAAACAAGAAGGTTCCGGCTCTATATATGTTAGAGGCTTGGGGGACAGATACAACATGACACTTTACAATGGGTTTGCCCTACCTTCAAATAATCCTTCTTTGAAAAACATCTCTCTAGACTTATTCCGTTCTGATATAGTTGAATCTATTTCAATCGATAAAACGTACAGTGCTGAAAATTATGGGGATTATGCTGGTGCGAGTATCAACATAAATGCGGCCACATCAAAATCGGAAAACTATACAAAAATTGGCTTTTCTTCAGGTCTAAACACGTCTGTTATGGAAACCAATACATTCTATTTGAATGAAGGGCCAAATTATATAGGTTTTTACAACCACACCTACCCTAATGACCCTCTAAATGCCTATCGATTCGAAACAGGGTTTGACAGGGCTGAGGCTTTTAACGGGGTTTATCCCGTTAACCTAAGTGGTTCACTAGAATCAAATTATGGATATAGAATAGGTTCAGACGCTAAAATTAACTTATTCGCAGTTCTGAATTTTGATAATGACTTCAACTATCGCAATGGTGTTAGTAGAGGAAGTATTAATGACGCTGGACTTGCTTACAAAGATTATGACTACGAGCGCTATCAATACGAAACCAACACAACTGGAATGCTTAACCTGTCTTTTTTACGCAGTGGGCTGAAAATCACACTTTCCAATTTGTTTGTGAACTCATCCATGCAAAATCAGCAAGAGTATATGGGTGTCATCGATATTTTTGACTTTGCCCCAGAAGGCGGTGGGTTTGTACAGCGAGCTGAATACGTTCAAACACAAATGTTCATGAATCAGCTTATCGGAGATTGGACCATCAACGAAAATTGGTCTGTGGAAGGGGGCGCTTCCTTTAGCCAATTGGACAATTCCATCCCTGACAGAAGACAGATTATTCTTACCCCTTTTGATTGGAATGATCCCGAGGGACCCAAGTCATTTGACAAATCTCTCAATGCAGGTGACAACCATCGTTTTTATCAAAACCTATTCGAAGACGAACTTAGCTACCGCGGTGTTATAAGCTATGCTTTTAATAATGTAGGAGATGAGCCGCGTACAACCCTAAAAGCAGGTTTCATGGGTCGAAATAAATCGGTTGCTTTTGACGCCACACAAATCAATCATGCCATTTCTAGAACCATTACACAAGGCATTATTAACGACATTTATGACGTCGATAGTTATTTTAACCAAGCCAACTTGGTAGCCAATAATTTTTCACTCTCAACATTTCGCGGCAAAGCATCCAATCCCATTGCCCTAATGCCACAAACTTATGACGGAACGCAAGATGTATTAGCTGGATTTATGTCACTAGAACAACCTTTGGGGAGCCGAGTTAAATTGCAACTAGGCGTGAGATATGAGGACATTACCCAAACCATTTCTTGGTCCACAACCTTAGACCCTAATGGTGATACCGCTACTCTATCAGATCAACAATTTTTACCTGCCCTGTCTGTTTTGTATGCACTAAATGACACCAACAACCTTCGTTTTGCCGCCAGTAAAACCTACACCTTACCTCAATTTAAAGAACGTGCTTACTTTCAATTTGAAGAAGTCACTCAGATATACTTAGGAAATCCTTCCTTGTATAGTTCCACTGACTATAATTTTGATCTAAAATGGGAACGTTTTCCCTCTAGTAGTGAACTCATTTCATTGACTGCATTTGCTAGAATTATTGAAGATCCTATCAATGATGTTTCTGTAAATTCTGCAAGCAACGATATCAGCTATGTGAATTCAGGAGACCAGGCCATGGTGGCTGGACTCGAGTTTGAATTACGAAAAAATTTGTTCGATAAAAGCGTGGACACAGGAAGTCAGTTGCTCAAAAACAAACTAAATATAGGATTAAACGCATCCTATATGTATTCTAAACAAGAATTGGACTCTGAAAAAGTACAACGAGAAACAGAAGCATCTGAATTGTTGGATTTAAGTGTCACTTTTACAAACGCAGAAGATAGGCTGACTGGTGCATCTGATGTGTTGTTAAACTTTGATGCCACTTACGAAAAAGACTTTTCTGATGACCGATCGTTACTTGCTTCTATGTCATTAAACTATTTCTCCGACAAACTATATGCTTTGGGAACACAAGGAAAAGGAAATATCGTAGATAAAGGAGTTGCCACGCTTAACTTGATGGCCAAATACAAATGGAATGATTTGCTTGGATTTAGCCTATCGGCAAAAAACCTATTAGACCCAGAATTCCAGCGTTTTCAAGACACTCAGAACGTAACCGTACTGAGCTTTCAAAAAGGGCGCAGTATAACTCTAGGCGTTGACCTTACATTTTGATAATATTGACTAAACCTTTATTTCATTTAGTCATAATGATAGGGTAACGTTTTCTAAAAAACTGGAGGCTAATTTTGGATTGAAAAATTAAAACTCATGAAATCCATATTTAAGCTTACTTTATTAGTATTTGGACTTGTACTGTTTTCTTGTACAAGTGACAACAACGATCCAGAACCCACTTGTTCCGATGGCATCCTTAACGGAGATGAAACAGGTGTTGACTGCGGCGGCTCTTGTGCCCCATGCGAGTTAACAGATTTAAATGGTGAAATCTCAGAAAACTTAACACTTGATGCGAGTATAGAATATGTTTTAAGCGGAAGTTTTATTGTCCGTGCCCCAGCAGAACTCACTATCCCTGCCGGAACAGTTATAAAGGCAACAGGTGGCACATCGTCCTATATTGGTGTTGAGCAAGGTGCAAAAATCAATATTGATGGTACCGCCAACAGCCCTGTTGTCATGACTTCAGGAGAGGCCAACCCCTCAGAAAGTGACTGGGGTGGATTGGTAATCGCTGGTAAAGCCCCCATCAACAACGGAGCCACTGCTGTTTCTGAAGTTGGTGAATTGACCTATGGAGGAACTGCCGTTGATGACAACTCTGGAACCATTCGCTATCTCAGAGTCGAATATTCTGGGGCTGCCTTTAATTCTGAAAAAGAATTTAATGGTATCTCTCTTTTTGGCGTAGGGTCTGGAACTACCTTTGAATATGTTCAAGCCTACGAAGCAGGTGACGACGGAATCGAATTCTTTGGAGGCACTGTCGATGGAAGCAATTTGGTAGTCACTAACAGTTATGATGATGGTATCGACTTTGCTGACGGATGGAACGGAAACGGTACTAACTGGTATATCAGTGGCGCTGCCAAAGGCGCTATCGAAGGGTCCCACAACGGAACCACAGACTCAGCAACCCCTGTAACTACAACAACCCTTTCTAACATCACCGTAGTAGGCCCCGTAACAGAAGGGGCGCTTTACTACAAAGAAGGTGGTGGTAAGTGGACTGTAGATAATGTTTATGCGAGCGGTATTAATTTGGGAGTACGCTTTAAGGACTCTGATGCAGGTGCCATGACACGTTTGGCCAACGGTGACCTTCAAATCACCAACATTCAATTTGCAGATGTAGCATCTGGATTTGAAAAAGTCTCAGGAGGCTCTTCTCCAAGCTGGTTACAAGAGGGAATTGCCACTGGTGCAGGAAGTGGTGCTGCCGCGCCAAGCTGGACAGCCGGATGGACACGTGGTTTGGAAAACAGTGCAGCTGCTACCCAAGAAAATCTCGAAGGATCCACAAGTACAGAAGTAACACTAAACGCAAACATTGAATATTTACTTACCTCTTCATTTATTGTTGAAGAAGGGGGGGTTCTTAATATTCCTGCAGGTACTGTGATAAAGGCAACAGGTGGCACATCGTCCTATATTGGTGTTGAGCAAGGTGCAAAAATCAATATTGATGGTACCGCCAACAGCCCTGTTGTCATGACTTCAGGAGAGGCCAACCCCTCAGAAAGTGACTGGGGTGGATTGGTAATCGCTGGTAAAGCCCCCATCAACAACGGAGCCACTGCTGTTTCTGAAGTTGGTGAATTGACCTATGGAGGAACTGCCGTTGATGACAACTCTGGAACCATTCGCTATCTCAGAGTCGAATATTCTGGGGCTGCCTTTAATTCTGAAAAAGAATTTAATGGTATCTCTCTTTTTGGCGTAGGGTCTGGAACTACCTTTGAATATGTTCAAGCCTACGAAGCAGGTGACGACGGAATCGAATTCTTTGGAGGCACTGTCGATGGAAGCAATTTGGTAGTCACTAACAGTTATGATGATGGTATCGACTTTGCTGACGGATGGAACGGAAACGGTACTAACTGGTATATCAGTGGCGCTGCCAAAGGCGCTATCGAAGGGTCCCACAACGGAACCACAGACTCAGCAACCCCTGTAACTACAACAACCCTTTCTAACATCACCGTAGTAGGCCCCGTAACAGAAGGGGCGCTTTACTACAAAGAAGGTGGTGGTAAGTGGACTGTAGATAATGTTTATGCGAGCGGTATTAATTTGGGAGTACGCTTTAAGGACTCTGATGCAGGTGCCATGACACGTTTGGCCAACGGTGACCTTCAAATCACCAACATTCAATTTGCAGATGTAGCATCTGGATTTGAAAAAGTCTCAGGAGGCTCTTCTCCAAGCTGGTTACAAGAGGGAATTGCCACTGGTGCAGGAAGTGGTGCTGCCGCGCCAAGCTGGACAGCCGGATGGACACGTGGTTTGGAAAACAGTGCAGCTGCTACCCAAGAAAATCTCGAAGGATCCACAAGTACAGAAGTAACACTAAACGCAAACATTGAATATTTACTTACCTCTTCATTTATTGTTGAAGAAGGGGGGGTTCTTAATATTCCTGCAGGTACTGTGATAAAGGCAACAGGTGGCACATCGTCCTATATTGGTGTTGAGCAAGGTGCAAAAA
>JBMYKI010000020.1:0-22062 GCA_049595235.1 Flavobacteriaceae bacterium | reverse complement strand
GTTAAATTATAACTAGTAACTACACTACAATGAAAAAATTAATCACACTAGGAATCGCATTTGTTTTCGTCCTTACAACCGCTTGTGACGACTACATTGAAGTCGAGCCAAAAGGTCCTGTTGCCGAAACTTATTTTAACTCCGCAGAGGACTACGATAAAGCCTTGATTGGCGCTTATGACTTACTCCAAGCTACTTTTTGGGGGGTTCAAACGGCGGCCATTGCTTCACCAGATATCATCGCTGGAGGAGACCGCTTAAATTATGACCAGCCCACACTTCAGGATGTGGATAAGATGATTCATACACAATCAACCTATGTACAAATCCGTGACATATGGCAGTTGGCCTATGCAGGTATGAACCGTGCCAACTACTTATTGGAATTTAAAGACAAGTTGGATTTTGATGGAAAAGACAACATTATTGGACAGGCATACTTTCTACGTGCATACTACGCTTTCGAATTGGCAAAATTCTTTGGAGACATTCCTCTACTAGTTGACACTAGTGTTACACCCAACAGGATTGTAAACAAACGTGTACAGTTTGGCGACCAATTCGAAGTCAATCGTGCTAGTGGCACCACCAATGGATCGGGTACTCCTGAGGCTGCTTATGCACTTATTGCAGAGGACCTCAAGGAGGCCATTGCTATGCTTCCAACCACCCAAAGCCGTACGGGTGCCGCCACCAAAGGGGCAGCACAGGCTTTGCTTGGTAAGGTATACCTATACCATGCTACTTATGACAGTGACAAATATGCTGAAGCGGCCGCCCAATTTAATAATGTGATTGGAAGTAATCAATATCGCTTGTTAGCCCATGGTGCCGAATTCAACAACATTTGGGAAGCCAGTGCTGAAAATGGACCTGAGTCTGTTTTTGAGGTTCAATATACAAGTGTTGAAGGTGCGGGTTGGGATTGTATCATTTGTAGTGAAGGGACTTACATGCCCAAGTTTAATAACCCAAGGTCTCCTTACGAAAATCCTAAGTATTCTGCAGGTTGGGGTTTTTCATTACCGACCCCAATGTTGTATGATGCCTACAAGGATGGTGATTCCCGAAGAGACTTGACTATTCTTGATGTGCGTACAGATTCAACTCGTGATATCAGTCGCGAGGACACAGGATTTTTCACTAAAAAATATCTTGTTCACGCTGACAATGATGCAGACCGAAATGGCTCTGACCCATTGAACTATGACAACAACTACCGCGCTATTCGCTATGCAGATGTGCTATTAATGGCAGCGGAAGCCGAAGCCAATGGCGGAGACACCAATGCGGCTATTGACTACCTAAACCAAGTTCGTGCCAGAGCTTTTGGCGACAACAGCCAGGACTACACAGCTGCAGAAGGTTCTCTTACCGATGCCATTCTCAATGAGCGTCGACTCGAATTGGCTGCAGAAGGTCATTATTTCTTTGATTTGGTACGCACCGGAAAGGCCAAAGCCGCCTTTGACGCATACAATGTTTGGGCTGCTGGAGATGCTGACCGGCCGTCTATTGAATTTGAAAACGATAAAAACGAATTCCTTCCAATTCCGCTTGTTGAGCTCGAATTGGCCAATGCATTGGAGCGTTGGGGCCAAAACCAAGGATTTTAATCACTAAGATAACTTTAACTCAATTATTAATTTTTAAACACTTAAATTATGAATTTACTTAAAAAAGGATTCTATTTTCTATTAGCCGCAACGGTTCTCGTTGCTTGTTCAGATGATGATGACGCGCCTGTTGGACCAATCGATCCAGGAAATGGAGGCGGTGGTCACCCACTAGCGGGTACAAGCTGGTCTATTGCTTCTGAAGCAGGTTCTTTGGCCGTTGGCCCTGCCGCTGACAACCTAACATGGTGGTCTCTTTCTGAAGATGATGTGACTTTACGTGCATGTTTGTTAGATGACACCTATGTATTCAATGCAGACGGGACTTTCACTCAAGACATGCAAGGTTCTACTTGGTTAGAAGGATGGCAAGCAGGTGCCCCAGCTGAAGGTTGTGGTACTCCTATCGCTCCTCACGATGGCTCAAATGCAGCTACTTGGTCTGCAGATAGCTCTACTGTAACTGTTGTAGGAGATGGCGCTTTCCTAGGTTTAGCTAAAGTCCACGCTAGTGGTCAGGATGGTGACCCAGCTGATGACACCATTACTTACAACTATGCATTAGATGGTGACAGACTAACCATTACTATTACTGGTTGGGATGCTCCTGCAAATCCAGACGCAGTTTGGCAATATATCTTGACAAAAAACTAATAAACAATTAGTTTTTATAGCATACGGCTCTTCGGAGCCGTATGTTATCTATTTAGAATTTAAACACGCCATTATACAATTTTATGAAGCGTTTCCTAACTCTATTATTATTTATTTCTCTGGTCTCTTGTGGTGGTGATGACCCACAACCTATTGACCCGACTACCCCTATTGTTGATCCAAATACACCTGTAGGTTCAGGGAACAATGATGTGCTGGTATGGTCTGAAGAATTTAACTATGAAGGGCAACCCGATAAGTCCAAATGGACCATTGAGTTCGGAAATGGTGATTGGGGTTGGGGTAACGGCGAGATACAGTATTACCACAATTCTAATTTACAAGTTTCCGATGGGACACTTAAAATCACTGCCAAAAAAGAAAAAATAGGAAACTTCAACTACTCCTCTGGAAGGATGAAAACCCAGGGGAATTATAGTTTTCGTTACGGAAAAATGGAAGTTAAAGCCAAACTACCCGCAAGCCAAGGTACTTGGCCTGCCATTTGGCTGTTAGGAAATACGTTTAGTTCATTGGGTTGGCCAGCATGTGGAGAAATTGATCTCATGGAGCAAACTGGATATAACAAGGAAAAAATACTTGGAACCGTTCATTGGAAAGCTGGTGGGGGTGATGCCGCTTACCCTTCTAGGGGACCGAATCATTGGGACCTTGATCCTGGAGTAGGTGAGATTGCTTTACAAAATTTACATAATGAATTTCATGTTTATACATTGAACTGGACTAGTAGCCAAATCAAAATGTATATTGATGATACCCTTTATTATACGATTAATACTAACGACACGCAGCCTTTTGACAGTCCCTTCTTCATAATTCTCAACGTTGCCATGGGAGGTACTTTAGGCGGACCGATAGATCCTAATTTTACGGAGGATGTCATGGAAATCGATTATGTACGTGTGTATCAATAAATACTTGCTTTTAAGACATATACCAGCGTTTGTATAGTCAAGGTAGTGTTTTTAAAAGTACGAGTAGAGTATTAGTAGAGCCACAGCGTCTAATTAGTCTAAACTTTAGCAGTTATTATTGCAAACCTTAATTAAATTTTCTTAAACATTTACTTTAAGAATGCACACCCCCTGAACGCTTACCAAAACCAAAACCCACTTGTAATCGATGTAATATCATCATTTGATTATGACTAGAAAAACCCTTTTTATCGCTTTTGTTGTCTCGCTCGGGGGGTTTCTGTTCGGTTTCGATGCGGGTATCATTTCTGGTGTCATGTCCTATGCAGGCCCAGAGTTTGACCTCAACGATGCGCAAACGGGATGGGTAGTAAGTTCACCTTCGTTTGCGGCCATGATTGCCATGCTGGTAGCTGGTAGGTTGAGTGATCGCATTGGCCGCAAAAAAATATTATTGGCCGTCGCATTTTTATATGCTTTTTCGGCTGTGACTTCTGCCTATGCGCTGTCCTATGAGTCTTTATTCTTGGCACGTATGGTAGGCGGATTGGCTTTTGGTGCAGCGCTTGTACTGGCACCCACTTATATAGCCGAGATTTCTACGGCTGAGAATCGCGGCAAACTCGTTTCTATCCAACAACTCAACATCGTTCTTGGTTTTTTTGCAGCATTTTTAAGTAATTATTACTTCAATGAAGCATATTCCTCAGGAATAACCTTTTTAAACGACCAAAACATTTGGCGTTGGATGTTGGGCGTGGAATTTTTTCCAGCCATTCTGTATTTTGTATTGTTGTTTTTTGTACCCCGTAGCCCTAGGTGGCTATACACCCAAGGAGAGGTTTCTCAAGCAAAGTCGGTTCTTGAAAATATACACGGCACAGAACAAGCTGCCATAGAAATCCAGGGCATTGAAAAAAATATTTTGGAGACTGACTCTCAGAAAAAAACATCCATTCGCGAATTGTTACATCCGTCCTTGCGTTTCATCCTGTTAGTAGGGTTGACCTTGGGAGTTCTTCAACAGGTCACAGGAATTAATGCTATTTACTTTTACGCAACCTCTATTTTTAAACAAACGGGTATTGGTACCGACGCCGCTTTTTCTTCGGGCGTTCTATTGAGTTTTACTACTGTAATCTTTACCCTTGTAGCCATGTACCTCATCGATCGTATGGGACGCAGACCGCTGCTTATTGTAGGCATGACGGGTATCGCGATAAGCTTGTTGGTGTGTGCATATGGCTTTAGCCAAGCCAAATACCAACTCACCGCAAACGAAATTACCCAATTGGATGGGATAGAGTCCTATAAACTTGCCAAATTTCAAGACCAAACCTACTATAGTGATGTGGCGTTCAAAGATGACATTAAGGAGGCTATAGGTAGCCAAGCTTTTGCCAAACATGAAGGGGCTATTTTGGAGGCAGCCATAGAAATGAACGCGACTTTGGTTCTCATTGGAATTCTTGGTTTTATTGCTTGCTTTGCCTTTTCTTTGGGCCCTGTTATGTGGGTGATGCTATCCGAACTTTTTCCAAACCGCTATCGTGGACTAGCAATTGGGGCGATTGGCTTTGTCAATTCGTTTGCCAGCTGGACCATCCAACAGCTTTTCCCATGGGAACTATCCAACCTAGGCAGTGCCTTGACATTTTTGATTTATGGCTCCCTTGCGGTTGTCGGAGTAGTCTTGTTTGTACGGATACTCCCTGAAACTAGAGGAAAGTCCCTTGAGCAAATTGAGAACGAACTTGTTTCAGCAACCCCCTAAAAAAGTTTCTCAAAGTGAAAAATAACCTCTCACGTTTTGCCGCATTATTAATCCTATTTTTTTGCACGGCTTATGTGGGTTTTGATAACAATATGAATTCTCACAACATGGAAGGTCCTGCACATGTTTCCCTTGCTTTTACGGATGGTCAACATACTTTGTTGGTAAACAACGAACCTTTTTATATTAATGGTGCAGGTCTAGAGTTTGGTAATATCGAATCATTAGCCAAGCACAAAGGGAATTCTTTCCGTACTTGGCGCACGGATAATGGTCAACGTTCTGCCCTCGAAATTCTTGATGAAGCCCACAAATATGGTCTTATGGTCACTATGGGGATTGAAGTGGCGCGTGAGCGTCATGGATTTGATTACAACGACAAAGAGGCGGTAGCTGCCCAATTAGAGCGAATCAAGCAAGAGGTCATCGCACTCAAGGACCACCCCGCATTACTTATATGGTCGATAGGAAATGAGCTCAATCTCAGATATACCAATCCCAAAGTGTGGAATGCGGTCAATGACATTTCAAAAATGATTCACCAGATAGATCCTAACCATCCAACAACAACTACGCTTGCCGGGATTTCTCGTCGCGATGTAGCAGAGATCAAAGACCGTGCGCCAGACCTTGACATTATGTCTTTTCAGGTATATGGAAAACTCGAACAGCTTCCTAAAAAAGTTCGTGACTACGGTTGGGACGGACCTTATATGGTCACCGAGTGGGGTGCTACAGGACATTGGGAAGTGCCAAAAACAAGTTGGGGCGTTCCTGTCGAGGAAAACAGCACCGTGAAAGCTCAAAATTATTTAAAACGGTACCAAAACAGTATTCAAAAAGACAGCACCCAATGTATAGGTTCTTATGTCTTTTTATGGGGTCAAAAACAAGAAAGAACCCCCACATGGTATGGCGTATTCACGGAGGATGGAAGTGCTACCGAATCTGTAGAAGTGATGGAATATTTATGGAGCGGTGAATGGCCTCAAAACCGAGCCCCTCAAATCCAATCTTTTGTCCTTAATGGACAAGATGCTTATAGCGACGTGAAGCTTCTTGCAAGTCAAACTTACCAAACTGAGGTCAAGTGTATTGATACCGACGGAGATGATTTGACATACTCCTTTGAGATTTTGCACGAAAGTACAGACCTCAAGGATGGAGGTGATTTAGAAGAACGCCCGGATGCAGTGCAATGGAATAGAAAAAAATTAAGTAAAGGTGTGATGGAATTTTCGGTACCCGATACAGAAGGGGCTTACCGAATTTTTGTCTATGTGCATGACAACAACCAACATGTGGCGACAGCCAACATACCTTTTTTAGTAAACAATAATGTAAAACAATAAAGCCAATGGTATCGCCTTTGGTAAAAAAATTATAAGACACAAATGTATATTGGCCAAACAGAACGTAAGGTTAATTCACGTCCTACAAGTGGGGACTTGGTAAAAATTGATGGAGAATGGTTCTACAAAATCAGTAACGTAGACAACATGCCTCCTTTCTTTATGAGTATAGTCAGTGATGCCAATCACTGGATGTTTATCGCTAGCAACGGGGGGCTTTCTGCAGGAAGAAAGGACTGCAATCAGTCCTTGTTTCCATACTATACGGTAGATAAGATCACGGAAACATCAGAAACTACAGGGAGTAAAACCATTCTAAGGGTCGAAGTAGGTGACAAAACCTTTTTGTGGGAGCCTTTTTCGGTGCTTACCTCTAGCTTTTATGATATTGAAACCAACCTCTATAAAAGCGAGTATGGCAACACTTTGATATTCGAACAAATCAATCACGACCTTGAACTCAAGTTTAGCTATCAGTGGAGTTCAAGCAACAAGTTTGGTTTTGTACGACAGGCTACCCTATCGAATTTGGGGGATAGTACTCGTGTAATCCATGTATTGGATGGGATACAGAACTTGGTTCCCTATGGCGTAGAGGCAGATCTACAAAATAGCAAGAGTAACTTGGTGGATGCCTACAAAAAATGTGAACTCGAAAAAGAGTTTGGTCTCGGTATTTACGCACTCAGTGCCATCATCGTTGACCGTGCAGAGCCTAGTGAAGCACTCAAAGCTACGACTGTTTGGTCTACAGGTCTTGACCAACCCACCTATTTATTGTCATCTTTTCAATTAGAAGCTTTCCGCAGAGGCCAAGAAATCAAAGAAGAGTGGGAAAATAAAGGTGAGAAAGGCGCCTATTTTATTGCAGATACGCTGACCCTAGAAAATGGTGCTGACAAAACTTGGTATGTGGTGGCAGAAGTCAATCAGTCTATGGTAGGCATACGTGCTTTGACAGACGCCATAAAGGGTGGAGGCATCAAAGATCAACTTCATGCAGATATCAAGGCGGGTACGGATAGACTTATTCAGCTATGTGCTGCGGCTGACGGTCTTCAAAAAACGGAAGACAAACGCACCATCATGCGACACTTCTCCAATACCTTGTTTAACATCATGCGTGGGGGTATTTTTGACAATAACTATCAAATCGAAAAGGCAGACTTTTTAGGCTATTTACAAAAAGCCAATAAAGAGGCTTTTGACCAATATCATGAGCAGTTACATCAGCTTGGTGATATTTTTGACCTCGGTCAATTGACAGAAGTACTCAAACAAATTCCTTCTCCGACCATACAGCGTTTAAGCACGGAATATTTGCCGCTTAAATTCAGCCGTCGTCACGGTGACCCTAGTCGTCCGTGGAATTGGTTTTCTATCAATACCCAAAATGAAAATGACGGATCTAAAATCTTGGACTACCAAGGTAATTGGCGTGATATTTTCCAGAATTGGGAAGCTTTGGCACATGCCTACCCCACATTTATAGAGGGTATGATTTACAGGTTTTTGAACGCATCAACTTTTGATGGTTACAACCCTTACAGAGTGACCAAAGATGGCTTTGATTGGGAAATTATTGAACCTCACGATCCATGGTCTTATATTGGATATTGGGGAGATCATCAAATCATTTATCTCCTTAAATTTTTGGAGTTCGCCCAGAAACATCACCCTGGCAAGATGGCCTCTTTTCTTCAAGAATCACATTTTGTTTACGCACATGTGCCCTACATTATAAAATCATATGATGAGATTGTAGCCAACCCAAAGGATACAATCCTATTTGACAAACCATTGCACGACCAAATCGACCGTCAGAAAGCCGACTTGGGCGCTGATGGTGCCTTGTTGAAAGATCCTAACGGAAGTGTGTACCACGTCAATATGCTAGAGAAATTACTGGCAACCGTTTTGGCAAAAATGTCAAATTTTGTCCCTGAAGCAGGTATTTGGCTCAACACCCAACGCCCAGAATGGAACGATGCCAACAACGCACTTGTGGGCAACGGCACCTCTATGGTGACTTTGTATTATATGCGACGCTTTTTCAAATTCCTCGATGGATTGATCGATACTTTGGACCAAAATCAAAGCACAGTTTCAAAAGAACTTCAGTTGTTTTTCCAAAATATTGCGCAGGGCTTACTCAAGTTCGAATCTTTACTCAATGGCTCTATCAGCGATTCTGATCGCAAAGCGGTGGTCGACGCATTGGGTCAAGCGGGTAGTCAGTATAGAAATCAAATTTATCAAAACGGGTTTTCAGCAGAAACCGCATCTATTGATACGTCAGATCTAAAAGAATTCGTCAGAGTAAGTTTGGCATTTATAGATCATTCCATTGTGGCCAACAAACGCCAATGCGGACTCTATCATGCCTACAACCTGATTGCTTTTGATGGGAATGAAGGCATTTCAGTGGCTTACTTATCCGAAATGTTAGAGGGTCAGGTGGCTGTGTTGAGTTCAGGTTATCTTTCATCAACAGAAGCTCTTGAGGTGTTGGATAAGATGCGCGAAAGCAAACTCTACCGTTTAGACCAAAACAGCTATATGCTGTATCCAGACAAATCCTTGCCTCGCTTTTTTGAAAAAAATAACATTCCCAAGAAAAACGTGGAAGGCTCCGAACTGCTATCCCAACTGTTAATAGACAACAACAAACAGATCGTGCAAAAGGACAGCTCTGGAGCCTATCACTTTAACGGAAACTTTACCAACGCCAATAGCCTGGAAGCAGCTTTGGGTACTTTGGACAGTCAATATGCGGCTTTGGTAGCTCAAGAAAAAGACCAATTGATGGCTCTTTTCGAAGATCTTTTTGACCACAAATCATTTACAGGGAGGTCAGGAACTTTCTTCGGATTTGAAGGCTTGGGTTCTATTTATTGGCATATGGTTTCCAAATTGGCATTGGCTGTTCAGGAGGTATTGTGGGCATCTATTGATGCGCAAGCTCCCAAAGAGACTATTGCCGCGCTTCGTGAGCACTACTATCAAGTAATAGATGGTATTGGAGCACACAAAACACCCCAAGTGTATGGGGCTTTCCCCACAGATCCTTATTCTCATACCCCTGCTGGAAGAGGCGCCCAACAGCCAGGAATGACAGGGCAGGTTAAAGAGGACATTATTTGTCGTTGGGGCGAGTTTGGTGTTTCTGCCAAAGAAGGATCACTGCATTTTGACCCTCAGATCATTCGTTCCGAGGAATTTTTGGCAACAGAGGAGACCTTCGAATATTATGATGTTCACAACCAGAAACAATCTTTGATAGTGCCCGCAGGAGCGCTCAGTTTTACCTATTGCCAAATACCAGTAATCTATCATAACAACCACTCTCAAAAAGGGATCGAGTTGACTTTGGCGGATGCTAGTAAAGTGTTTGTTGAAGTGCACCACCTTGACAAGGCGCAGTCTGAAGCTGTTTTTAATCGAAGTGGTCAGATTCAATCTATTCAGGTCTATTTTTAATATGATTAAACAAGTTGTACATAGAATCCGTTTTTTCACACTATTGACAGTGGTGGCGTGTACCTCCTCATGTAGCCCAACCGTTACAGGTCCGACTGCCGCAGAAATACTTGGCAATCCTAATTACCAAGCCATTTCATACGGAGGATATCGACAAATTACGCGTGATTCGGTTCCAAATGTGGACCAAATCAAAGATGACATGCGCATCCTCTCAGCCATGAACATCAAGATATTACGCACTTACAATACCGAGTTGGCACAACTACCTCATTTACTTGATGCGATTACAGAGATGAAACAAGAGGATCCCTATTTTGAAATGTATGTCATGGTGGGTGCTTGGATTAATTGTAAGGATGCATGGACGGATAATCCTGACCATAGCCAGGAAGATGAAGCCTATAATGCGGCAGAAATACAAAGGGCCGTAGCCTATGCACAACAATACCCAGATATTGTTAAAGTCATTGCCGTCGGTAATGAGGCGATGGTACACTGGGCATCGGGTTATTTTGTACCGCCTGGAGTGATACTTAAGTGGGTCAATCACCTTCAAGATTTGAAGAGAAAAGGGGGCTTGCCAAAGGATTTATGGATTACTAGCTCGGACGACTTTGCCGCATGGGGCGGAGCTTCTTCAGAGTACCACACAGAAGATCTAAACCGTCTAATAGATGCGGTAGATTTTATTTCTATGCACACCTATCCTTTTCACAATTCGCATTACAACCCTGATTTTTGGTACAACAGAGAGCCAGAATGGTCGACTATCGAACAAATTGACGCCGCTATGCAGCGGGCTGGCGAGTTTGCAGCAGGTCAATACAACGATGTAAAGAACTACATGACAAGTATAGGCGTTGACAAACCTATACATATTGGAGAAACGGGTTGGGCCACAAATTCCAATGGCCTATATGGTGCAGAGGGTTCCCAAGCGGCAGATGAGTATAAAGCCAAAAAATACCACGATTACCTTCGCCAATGGTCAAATGATAACGGCGTTTCTTGTTTTTATTTTGAAGCTTTTGATGAACAATGGAAAGACGCTAAAAACCCCTTGGGGTCTGAAAATCATTTTGGACTTATCAATCTTCAGGGTGAGGCCAAATATGCGCTGTGGGATCTTGTTGACGATGGCGTTTTTGATGGACTCACTCGTGATGGCAAACCCATCACCAAAACCTATGGCGGTGACGAAAACAAATTATTGTCCACCCTTAACCCACCACCAAGTCTATAAATATGCGTTTCACCCAATTAAAACTGAGTCTTTTGAGTTTGCTATTATTTTCCTGTGCCAACGAGTCTGCTGAAGAAGGCAAAATCAATGGCATTCTCTCTCAAATGACGTTGGAGGAAAAAGCGGGTCAAATGCTCAATTTGGGCTTACCCAGTGTATTGACTGGGGATTATTGGGATGAGCGCACCGAAGTGAGGTTTGATAGCGTTCGATTCAAAAAATATATTGAGAAACTGAATGTGGGTTCTATTCACAACACCCCACACCCTCATTTTCTCCCAGACACAGCCATATGGCACCAAATTGTTAAAACCATTCAAGATGCATCACTCAAAAACACCCGTTTGGGGATTCCTGTGGTGTATGGCATTGACAATATACATGGCGCCAATTATGTCAAAGGTTCTGTGATGTTTCCACACCAAATTGGTTTGGCCGCATCGCGCAACACCCATTTGGTTGCCAAAACAGCTGAGATAACTTCCTATGAGTCCCGTGCAGCCTCAATGCCTTGGACATACAATCCCAATGCGGATGTGGCTTTCAGCCCATTGTGGGGACGTATTGCAGAAAGTTTTGGAGAAGACCCACATGTAGTATCCCAAATGACCGAAGCTTACATTCAAGGGACACAAGGCACCACACTTTCTGACAGTACGCGCACAGCAGTGTGTGTTAAGCATTATTTGGGGTATGGTGCAGGTGCCAACGGAAAAGACCGGGCCAATGCGGTCATTCCAGAGTCTATGTTGAGGCAGTATTTTATACCCCCATTTGAAGCGGCTGTGAAAGCGGGCGCTATGAGTGTGATGGTTAGCTCCAATGCCGTAAATGGGATTCCTTGCCACGCAAACAGCTACTATATAAACGACATTCTCAAAGGAGAGATGGGTTTTGAAGGAGTAGTTTTATCAGATTTCAGCGATGTGGAGTTTTTGATGGAGGCCCATGAAGTGGTTGAAAACAAAAAGGAAGCCACTTGGATGGCTGTCAATGCGGGTCTGGACATGATGATGAATCCTTACGACGCTGATGTGGTTGATTATATAGTTGAAGGCGTAGAGACTGGCGCCATCCCACAAGAACGTGTTGATGATGCTGTACGTAGAGTATTGCGTTTAAAGTTTCGATTAAATCTGTTTGATCGACCTTATAATAATCCAAAAGAATTCCCAAAGTTAGGTAGTGAAGAACATATAGAAGTAAATTACCAAGCCGCTTCAGAGTCTTTGACCTTGCTTAAAAATGAGGGTGTTTTGCCGTTAAAACTTGGTACAAATACCTTAGTCACTGGTTATGCTGCTAACTCTATCAATGTGCTTAACGGAGCATGGTCCCGTACATTTTTGGGACAAATGACAGAATTTAACGACCCCAGCAAAGCCACCATTTTTGAAGCTATCAAGTCAGTAAATGGCATCAAAAACACCTTATATGGAGAAGGGACAGATTACCTAACTGATATAAACACAGATGAGGTGGTACAAAAAGCACGTTATGCAGATCAGATTGTGGTTTGTGTAGGGGAGTTGCCTGCTACAGAAAAACCCTCCGACATTAACGAGCTTGATTTGCCACAAGCCCAACAAAATCTGATTAAAGAACTCAGCGCACTAGGAAAGCCAATCGTATTGGTCATGGTCCAGGGACGTCCACGCATTATAAAAGATATTGAACCCCTCACAGATGCCATACTGATGGCCTATCTGCCAGGACAAGAGGGCGGAAGAGCCATTGCAGATGCCTTATTTGGCAAAATCAATCCAAGTGGAAAATTACCCTATACGTATCCCAAATACACTGGAAACATACTTCCGTACTACCACAAAAAAACCGATGTGCGCGACGTCAACTGGGGTTATGATGGGTTTTATCCGCAGTATCCCTTTGGCCATGGTTTGTCATACACCACTTTTGAATTGTCAGACGTGGTCTTAGATACAGACACCATAGAAGGCAATGGCAGTGTCAAACTTCAAGCAACCATTACCAATACAGGATCTCGTAAAGGGAAAACGGCTGTGGAGCTTTATATCAAAGACTTGATTGCTTCCGTAGCGCCCGATTCAAAAAAATTGATTGCTTTCCAAAAACATGAACTGCTGGCTGGCGAACAAAAAACTATTGATTTCGAAATAAACATTGAAGACCTCAAGTTTGTTGACGTCAAAAACCAATGGATTGTAGAACCAGGTGAATTCTCACTGCTTCTTAGTATTGACCCCAATAATCCTACACAAAAAACTATGTACTACAAAAATTAAAATTTAATTAAAAACCAAAAGACTTGAAACCAACACCCACACATTCGGTTCCCATGAGTAAGAAAATATTCTTTGGCCTCGGTATGTTGGCGATGCAAATGTTCCCAGCAGCCCTGGGAATATTCATGGTGGTTTTGATTCAAGATTTTGGCTTTGACCCGCTGATGTGGGGTCTGATTTTTTTCTTGCCCAGAGTGGTCGATGCAGTGACTGACCCTGTAATGGGCTTTATTTCTGATAATACCAAATCACGCTGGGGCCGTCGCAGGCAATATATTTTTGTTGGAGCCATCATCATGGGCATCTCATTTATTGCCATGTGGCAAATCTATCCTGAGAATGGCCTAAGTTTTAACTTTTGGTATTTTTTGCTTTTATCTGTAGTATTCTATTTGGGGCTTACTATCTTCAGCGTACCCTATGTTGCTTTGGGTTACGAAATGAGTACCGACTTCCACGAACGCACTCGAATTATGGCGGTGTCACAGTGGATTAGTCAGTGGGCATGGGTAATTGTGCCTTGGTTTTGGATTATTATATATGACGATAGTTGGTTTAGCTCACCGGAATCTGGCACCCGAACCCTCGCCATCTATGTGAGTATATTCTGTACGCTTTTGGCTTTGGTGCCTGCTTTGTTTATCAAGGGGAAATCCACATTGAATGATGACACATTAGTGAACATTAACTTTAAAGCAATAAAAGAGAACCTGTCTACTTTTATCATTGGTTTTAAAGACGCCGCCAACAACAAACCCTTTGTGCGTTTGTGTGTGGCTACGTTTTTTATATTCAATTCATTCCAAACCATTGCGGCGTTTTCATTTTTTATCATTGTTTACTACCTATTTCAGGGCGATGCCAATGCGGCAGGTGTGTGGCCTACACTACACGGATCAATAGGGGCGCTGCTTACCACCTTCTTAGTCATTCCCATTGTTACCAAAATGTCTGAACGTTTGGGTAAGAAAAAAACATTTGTGATTTCTCAGGCCATTTCTATTTTGGGCTATATTTTATTTTGGTTTCTGTTTATTCCAGGCAAGCCCTATATGTTCTTGTTTGCATTGCCTTTGTTCTCTTTTGGTATAGGGGGCTTATTTACTCTTATGATGAGTATGACTGCAGACACATGCGATTTGGATGAACTCAACAACGGCTTACCTAGAAAAGAAGCTACTTTTGGGGCTTTGTACTGGTGGATGGTAAAATTTGGAACTGCCCTAGCAGGTTTGTTTAGTGGCATCATCATGAGCTATGTAGGTTTCGATGCCAGTCTGCCTGAACAAACGGAAAGCGCCATGACTGGGTTGCGTATTTTTTATACAGTACTCCCTGTGATTGGCACCTGTATTGCTATCTACGTGATGAAAAACTATGAAATAAATGAAGCCAGTGCAAAAGAAGTGAGCAAGATACTGGCTGAACGAAACAACAAATAAAAATTAGGATGTCATATAGAAAAGAAAAACACCTATCCCTTGCAGGATTTTCACAGTCCAAACACAGCCAAGAAACACTGCAAGAAATTTCGGGAACTGTACTCAAATCCAAAATGCACGGCATTTGCTTTAGCCCATACGACCAAGGTCAAAACCCGGGAGATGTGCTAAGTGAAGCCCAAATCCGTCGTAAATTAGAGTGTATAACTCCCTATACGAATTGGATTAGAACTTTTTCTTGTACGGAAGGAAACGAACAAATACCTGTTTTGGCCAAGTCCTATGGCTTAAAAACTTTGGTAGGCGCTTGGCTGAGTGATGACCTAGCGCAAAACGAGAAGGAATTGGAAGGGCTTATTGCGCTATGTCGAGAAGGCCATGTGGACATTGCTGCTGTGGGCAACGAAGTGATGTATAGAAAAGAACTCTCTGAGCAGCAACTCATTGACTATATCAATCGTTTCAAACAAGCGGTTCCCAACATTGAGGTTGGCTATGTGGACGCTTATTACGAATTTTCGAGCCGACCCAAAATTACAGAAGCATGTGATGTGATTTTGGCCAATTGTTACCCATACTGGGAAGCATGTCACATAGACTACTCACTAGTCTATATGAAACAAATGTATCACCATGCCAAAGATGTGGGTGGAGGCAAAAAAGTCATTATTACCGAAACAGGTTGGCCAAGCCAAGGCTCAAACCTTGGAGGCGCGCAACCCTCTTACGAAAATGCCCTTCAATATTATATCAATGCCCAATTGTGGTCCAAAGAAGACAATATAGAGATGTTCTATTTTTCAGCATTTGACGAGCCATGGAAGGTAGGCGCTGAAGGAGATGTTGGTGCCTACTGGGGTCTATGGGACAAAGACGAAAAACTCAAATTTAATGCCTAGTTTTTGGCGCTTTAAAATCTGTTGATATTATGGACTACACCAAATTACTTTCGATTCCTAAAGGAAGGGCTGTCTGTTATTCAGGTTTTAGAGAGGGTCAAAGACCAGGAGGAAAATATCCTACATACACTCAAATCAGAGAAGACTTACATATTGTCAAAAACCACTGGAGTTACATTCGGCTATACAGCTGTGATGCGCACGCTAAAACCGTGCTTAAAGTCATTCGTGACGAGCAGCTGCCACTCAAAGTGATGTTGGGCGCCTATTTAGAAGGTGAGGTCTCTAACCCGCAATGCCCATGGGGCGGAACTTTTAGCGATAAACAAATTGCTGAAAACAAACAAATCAATCGTATTCAGGTGGATACCCTTATCAGTTGGGCCAATGAATACCCAGATATTATTTTCTCGACCGCGGTGGGCAATGAGTCTTGTGTAGATTGGTCAGGAAATATGGTTTCTGTGGAGGCAATGATAGCCTATGTGAAAGAAGTAAAAGCCGCTACAAACCAGCCTATTACTTTTTGTGAGAATTACGTCCCTTGGTTAGACAAATTAGCCCCGCTAGTAGAAGTGTTGGATTTCATTTCCATTCATACCTACCCTCTTTGGGAAAACGTAAATATTGACCAAGCCTTGGCGCACACCCAAGGCAACTACCAACAAGTGTCCGAACGCTATCCTGACAAACTGGTAGTTATCACCGAAGCAGGATGGGCTACCAAAGCCAATGGTCGTGGCTTTCCAGCGCCTCATGCCAATGTGGTTTTTCAGAAAATGTATTATGATGCTTTGTGTCGCTGGATAGATGATAATAATATCTTAACCTTTGTTTTCGAGGCCTTCGATGAGCCTTGGAAAGGCTCTTCCGACCCCAATGAACCCGAAAAGCATTGGGGGTTGTTTAAGGAAGACCGTACTCCAAAGATGGCGCTCGAGGCATCACCAAAGTATAAAGCCCAAGCACCCGCTCAAAGCAATTGTTAGTCTTTCTCATGTCATCAATTGACATAAGCCGTATCTTCGCCTTGTGAAAGTATCGTATTTGTTGTTTTTGGTTGTGTTAGTGTCCTGTACCCAACACACACCTCCCCCCGCCCAAAAGAATTTGAATGACAATGGCGACCAGCTTTTTTTTGCCCAAAGCCCCAACCTTACACCCATCACATTAGACGAAGACCAGCTTTTTATGCCATTGTTTGCACAATTGTCCGATTTGCCCAAAATACCCTACAAAAACTTGGCAGTTCAACTTGAAGCTATAGGAGAAGAGGCAGATAAAATCAAACCCAGTGATTTTCCGGAGGCACTCCAAATCCCTCAGTTAATAGGGAGGTTTAAAGTTTTTCGAACACGCATCGGAATCGTGCGTTATGCAGATGTTTCCCAGCACACATCGTCCAAATTCGCAGCTGCTATGGATGATGTGGTCTTCGCTTGGAATACCTTTGCCCGCCACTACAATCGCTTGGCTACTCCGTCCAACCCTTAAGTCCCAGTTGGGGTTCTTTGAATCGGTAGGCCAATTCATTTTGAATGCGTTCGTCGGTTACTATTTTATTGGTAGCGCCAACCACTTCACTAAAACTTAGGGGAAACAACCCAAATTCCCTAGCGGCTTGGTTGTAAAAATCCTTTTTTGACGGATGCCATGGCAATACGCCATGGTATACCGACTGCCAGGGTGCTTTTGTGGGCAAGTGATTCAAAAGACCGATAGCATCAGCCCTATGAATGAGATTGACGGGAGCTTGGGCTTCGGGGATTGTATTTCTACGAGCTAGTGATTGCACAGGATGTCGATCCTGATCAACCAAACCACCCAAACGAAGAATTTGGGTTAAAAATGATGTCTGCCCCAACAACAACTGCTCCACAGCAACTAACTGTCGTCCACTTTCGTTGTCGGGCACGGGAGTTGTGTTGGGTGTTACAATCCCTTGGGTTGCGCCAAACACCCCAGTGCTGCTTGTAAATACTACCTCTTTGACTTTGTGCTTGATAATATGTGGCACCAAATGCGCTATAACAGCCACAAAATTGCGGTTCGGATTTTTTCGTATACCCGGTGGTAAGGTAATGTAGAGTCGAGAAACCCCCTCTAGAAAACGGAAAATATCTCCTTCAATCTGATCTTCATATAAACGAATCTGATGTGCCTCTAGACCCACATCCGTGAGGGTTTTGAAGGCACTATCACTACGCACGCTGCCACGAACATGGCGCCCCGATTTCAGAAAGCTTTGGGCCAAAGGGAGTCCCAGCCAACCACACCCCAAAACCGCATATGTTGTGCTCATCACCCCAAAAATACACTCTTTTCAGGGGATAACTCGCGGAGAGGTTTATAAAAAAATTGTATATTGAGAGGGAAAATGAAATTATTATGGCAGTCAAGAGCTTTCAAGGTGCACGCGCCAAGGCCCCACAGGCCCCCAACCCGCCTTTGCTCGTATCTGACTATATGACGCGTGATCTCATCACATTTTCTCCAGACCAATCCATACTTCAAATCATGGAAATCTTTGCCAAACAACGTATTTCTGGTGGTCCTGTGGTGGACAATAGTGGCAAGCTTATTGGCATCATTTCCGAAGCCGATTGTATGAAGCAGATTTCCGAAAGCCGTTATTTCAACATGCCTATATTGGAAAAAAGCGTGGCCAACTTTATGACCACGCCTGTAAACACCATCGCTCACGATGCCAGTATTTTTGACGCAGCACGGCAGTTTCATCAAAACAGCCGACGCCGCCTGCCCGTACTTAAACACGGTCTTTTGGTGGGTCAAATCAGCCGTAGGGATGTGGTGGTGGCCGCGCTGAAATTGCGCAGTCAACGCTGGCGCTAATCTCGCTTGACCAGCATAAACCAATCGTTTTCGAGAGGCAAATAGCCCTGATCATATACAAAATAGTACACGGTCCCTTTTCGGGTGCGATATAATTGGGTGATATGGTCAAAAGAAAAGCCTTCTTCTAGCAGTCTTTTGCGTGAGATCTTGGTTTTGTCTTTGGGGTTTAATCCACTCAAGATGCGGTAGTTCTTTCGCAACACGTGGTGGGTGTTGCGCATCAGCTGGGTGCGGTCACGGTTTTGGCGGTTGTTGTAGTGGTTGCGACAAGCATCGTCGCAGAAGCGTTTGTCGATTCTTCCCGAAATGGGTTGGTTACATTCCAAACAGAAGCGTGGCATGGTTATAAATTTTGGGCACTTCTAATTTATACAATTCAAATAAAAACACAGTCACTTTCAATTATAAATAAAGAAATACCCGACAACAAACGACTACAATCGGTAGTAAAGGAAAAACAACCGACTACCGACTAAAAAGGGCGATAGTTTTGGGCCATTGTTTCACTTTAAATCTTTCTATTATGAACAAAATTCAAAACCGTGTTACGCTGATCGGCCACTTGGGTGCCGATCCCGAAATCATCGCGCTGGACAACAAGCGCAAAGGCGCCAAGTTTTCCATGGCTACCAACGACCACTACAAAAACGCCCAAGGCGAGCGGGTCGAAAACACCCAATGGCATCAAGTAGTGGCTTGGGGCAAGTTGGCCGAACTGTGTGAGCAGTACTTAGAAAAAGGCAAAAAAGTGGCTATTGAAGGCAAGTTGGTGCACCGAACGTATGAAAATAAAGCCGGCGAAAAGCGCTATGTGTCCGAAGTTCATTGCGACGAACTGTTGTTGTTGTAAGCCTTGTTGGGGTTCTGCGCGCTTCGGTGCGCAGGCTCCGATTAGGGGTTTTTGAGTTTTTCGATTTGTGCTTCTATGGCACTGTCATCGATTCTTTCAAAAAGCAATTCGGGTTTTTGCAATTGGCTGCCGGGCACGAGCCATTCGTTTTGAGATAGTTCGTCCCACGAGGCTACTTGGGGCAGCCCCAAAAAATGGCGGAGTTTGTTGGCCGTTTGTGGCAAAAATGGCATACTCACCAAAGAAAGTACGGCAGCTACCTGAAGGGCTGTATGCATGATGGTTTGAACACGCTCTGGATCGGTTTTTATTTTTTTCCAAGGCTCCTCATCTGCCAGATATTTGTTGCCCAAACGGGCGATTTTCATCATCGTTTGGCTGGCCTCACGAAAGCGGTATTTGTCGATTGATGCTGCTACCTCGTTGGGTAAATCGTGGAGCGCCTGGAGTGTTTCTTGATCGACTTCAGTCAGGGTGTTGGGAGGGGGTACTTGGCCATCATAATACTTGTGAGTTAGTACCAAAATCCGGTTTATAAAATTGCCATAGATAGCGACCAATTCGCTGTCATTGCGGGCTTGGAAGTCGCGCCAGGTAAAGTCATTGTCTTTGGTTTCGGGTGCGTTGGCGGTGAGTGCGTAGCGCAACACATCTTGCTTCCCAGGAAACTCTTGGAGGTATTCATGCAACCAGACCGCCCAGTTTTTGGAAGTGGATAGTTTTTGACCTTCTAGGTTTAAAAACTCATTGGCTGGGACATTTTCGGGCAACACAAAAGAACCTTCAGATTTGAGCATGGCAGGGAATATGATGCAGTGAAAGACAATATTGTCTTTCCCAATGAAGTGTACCAATTCGGTGTTGCTATCTTGCCAATAGGGTTTCCAGTCTTTGCCATTGGCCTCAGCCCATGCTTTGGTTGCAGAGATATACCCAATCGGAGCATCGAACCACACATAGAGGACTTTGTTTTCGCCACCTTCTACGGGTACTGGTATTCCCCAATCCAAATCGCGGGTGACCGCACGAGGTTTGAGTCCGTCATCAAGCCACGATTTGACTTGTCCATATACATTGGGTTTCCAATCGTTGGCATGCCCTTTGAGGATCCATTCTTCCAAGAAGTTTTGGTAACGCTCTAGAGGCAAAAACCAATGTTTGGTCGCTTTGAGCGTAGGCGTACTTCCACTCAAAGTCGATTTGGGATCAATCAGATCGGTGGCGTTGAGCGAACTGCCACAGGCCTCACACTGGTCGCCGTAGGCTTCTGTGTGACCACACTTGGGGCAGGTACCAACCACAAAACGATCGGCCAAAAATTGTTGGGCTTGCTCGTCATAGAGTTGGTCAGTCGTTTGTTCCACAAAGTCGCCTTGGTCGTGTAGTTTTTTAAAAAAATCACCGGCAGTTTTATGATGGATTTGGTCAGAAGTACGCCCATAATAGTCAAAAGAAATGCCGAAATCCTCAAAAGAACTTTTGATCAGTTGGTGGTAATGATCTATAATTTCTTGTGGTGTTTTACCTTCTTTACGCGCACGCATGGAGATGGCCACTCCATGTTCGTCACTTCCGCAGATGAAAAGAACATCCTTGTTCTTTAGACGCAGATAACGAGCATAAATATCTGCAGGCACATAGACGCCAGCTAGGTGTCCGATATGGATAGGGCCATTGGTATAGGGTAGGGCGGCGGTAAGGGTGTATCGTTTGGATGTCATCAATCGCTGGTCAGCCGCAAAAATAGGAATTTATCCCTCTATACCTGAATTTTTTATACCTTAAGAATCCCAATATTTTCATATGAAACATCCACTACTGATTGTTAAGATATACAGCGTTATGATTGTATGGATGTTCCATCTGACCTTTGAAAAACAATAAATATAAACAGATGAAACCTACCGAGATTGGTCGCATGGGTGAAGACTTGGCGGTCGCATTCCTTCAAACAAAAGGGTTTATAATTCTAGCTCGTAATTATCGCTTTGGTAAAGCCGAAATTGACATTATCGCCCAAAAGCAAAACCGCCTTTCTGTGGTTGAGGTCAAATGGCGTAGCCGTACCGACTATGGCTTACCTCAGAGTTTTGTAACTCCCAAAAAACAGCGTTTGTTGGTCTGTGCCGCCAACCATTTTATACAAACCAAAAACCTAGATGTGGAGGTAAGTCTTGATATTATTAGCATTTTGAGGACTAAAAACAAACATATTATTGAATTTATTGAAAATGCCTACTACTTTTTTTGACAATATGTTAAATCAGTAACATTTTGTTTTGTTTTTGCTATTTTTGCAATAACAATAACAATAACAATAACAAACTGATAATGAAGACTATAGCAGCTGCTGTTGAAGATTATATTAAAAGCAAACCCTTTCTGGTAAGTGCCCTGACACAAGGAATTATTAATCTGACTTCCTTGGCCCGCATCATCAACAAAGAAATTAGTGAAGTCATGAACAAAGAAGTGCGCAATGGTGCCATAGTGATGGCATTGAAGCGCTTGTCCTCGGACTTTGAGTTCCGTTCTTCTCTAAAAATTATTAAGACCCTTCGCAATATTGGGGATATCACGGTGCGCTCCTCACTTATCGACTACAATTACAAAGTGTCACCTACTTTGCTGGCTTCTCAAGCCAAATTATTGTCTAGTATTTCTGATGATAAAGGCAATTTTTATACATCATCT
>JBMYKI010000019.1:11112-22078 GCA_049595235.1 Flavobacteriaceae bacterium | reverse complement strand
GTAAGTGGATATGAACATTTTGAAGATGACAAGTGGTATACCTACATTATGAAAGGAATGTATAATGGATTAATCGGTACTTTTATAAATCCTGACCCATATACCGAAGGTGAAATACCAAGAGGAATAGATAAATCTTTAGATTATTATAAAGTGGGTATAGATAACATCTACAATAAAGGTAATTATAATTCAATTATTAATGGTGATTTAAATGAAAAAGAAAAAAATATAATAAAGTCAATAATTGTTAGTAACACTTGGGTTAATGCACTAATGATTGATTTAATTTCCCTAATGTTAATTTTAGGATTATACAAAGTTAGTGAGGATAGTTAACACCACTTTCAAGGTGTTTTTTTAATTGTAAATATGAAGCAGTATACAACTTCCTTTGTTTGTGGTCTTATTTTTTTTGGCTTTTCAATACAGGCACAAACCATCATCAATACAGAAGATTTGCTTCAAGATGCCAACAAGCCCTTTGTGGCGCAAATGGAAATCGCAGGAAAATTCAAATCGGGCAATCAAAACAAATTTGAAAGCTACACCGCTTTGTTGGTAGGAAAAAGAAAAGAACACAAACTGTGGCGCTTTATCATTGCACATGACTTTGAAGAAAAGGAAAAAAATGTGCGTGTCAACGACTGGAGCTCACAGCTACGCTACAACCATTTTGTCGGAGACCATTCCATATACGGATTTGTGCAAGGGCAAAACGTACGTATTCTAGAACTCAAATCACGCTACTTGGCAGGTTTGGGCTATCGCCACCGCTTGTGGCAAAGCCATATCGATTATTTTGACCTAGCTTCAGGGGTGTTTTTTGAACATGAAACCTACCCTGAACTCGAAACTAACAAGTGGCGCTACAGTATCAACGCCTTTACCAGACATAAAATCTCCGATCGCTTGGACTTGAGTTGCGCGCTATACTTTCAATTACACACCCAAAACGCTCGTGACTACCGCCTTCATTTGGCACCTCGCCTAACCTATAATATCAACGAGGTAAAATTGTTTCTACATATCCAAAATCGCTTTCATGCCCTACCCTATGGCAACAACAAAAAAAACGATATCAAATCTCAAATTGGACTGTTAATACCTATGTTCAACACTCAATAATAACAAAGAATGAAGCATCCACAACGTATTGGCAATACACAACCTTGTGATGGTTTGGATGTGCCATCCGACCTTTGAAAAACATTAATTTTAAACAGATGAAAAGAAGTTTTTTTACACTATTTGGGATCCTATTTCTAATGCTATCATCTTGCACATCCGACAACCGCTGTGGAGAAATCATCAACAAAATCAATGATGACGGACGCTATTTGTTCGTCGTTCGGTTTAGCAATGGCTCCGGCACCAACAGCAACGAATTTAGTGGTGCTTTGGAAAGCGATGTAACTGTCGATGCCGAAACATTTGCAAACTTTGAAAAGGGTGATGACTACTGCGTTGAGTAAATCAATGCTTGGTCATCTGTCCGGGCTTGGCCGTCTCTCCCTCGCGAACATACTGACAACACATCGGTAGTGCTTCGTAGACAGCGCTTTCTGCCTTAAAATCACCGGTGTCATGACCCGAGGCTGCTATCGCAGCTTGAATAGAATCAATATGTATTTCGCGCGCGTTGTAGATGAGCTCCAAATTGCCCGAGGGAATGTCCCAAATGGCATATTTAACGCCGTCGACATCTAGTGCCGCCTTTTCGATACGGGATTTACACATTTTACAATTGCCATACACCTCTACACTAGATTGTTGATTTTTGGAGGGTAGGTCTTGTGCTATGCCCATCATGGGTAGCACCATAATAAGAGAAATAATTAGGGTTTTCATGATAAATAGAATTTAAATTAAAATTAAAAAAAAGATTTTAGTTAAAAATTATACCGCATACCCACGTACGTCATACTGCCCTCCACGGGTGCATACACTTGAGTGGTGTCAAATGAAGCTCCAAAAGGGTCACTTGCTGAAACAATGGGATCGGTTTGTCGATAATCGGCTGCGTTTTCAGCCCCTACATAAAATTCGAGTTTGGCAGATGGAATGTAGGTAATCTGAGCATTTACCAACCCAAAGGGATCTGTTTGTTGTCCTTCAGGATGGTTGGCCGTAGCCGGAATCCGCATGGCGCCTGTGTATTGGTAGGTGCCATCCAAACGCCATTTTTTTCCTACATAACCCAAATTGGCAAAAAACCGATGTTCGGGCTGTAAGGGTTTCTGTTGGCGACCCGCTTCATAATCCAACTGCACGTCGTAGTACTTGTAGGCCAATCGGAGATTGAGGTCACTTGCCAACTCACTGTCAAAGCCCAGTTGTACGCTGTTGGCAAAACTATCGCCCTCTAAGTTATAGAACCTGATGGCATCAGCTGTTTCCCAGTCGACCACAACCTGATTGACAAACTCGGTGCGAAAAACGTCCAAGCTCAAACTCGAGGGCATCTGCCACAAATCAAAGCCTTTGACCAAACTGAAACCATAATTCCAAGCGCGTTCGGGTAACAAACCAAAACGACTGTCTGAAACATTGGGTATTTCTATGGTTCTGGAGGAAGCAAACAGCTTTTGGTTTTCGGTAAAAATATTAGCGACTTTTCGGCCACTGCCTACAGAAAATCGCAGGGTGGTTAGGTCCGAAAACTTATATCGCAGGTGCAATCTCGGGGTGAGAAAACCACCCAAATGATTGTGGTGGTCATAGCGTATGCCCAACGAGCCATTGAGCTTTTCCAAACTGTCATAGGTATACTCAAAGTAGGCACCTACCGAACGGTCTATACGATCATAGACGTCTGTCAACACTTGCTCATTATAAGCGTCATAGGCTACATTTAAACCTGTTTTAATCTTATGTCTGGTGTTGCTAATGATAGAATTGTACAACAAACTGCCATACCAACTCTCGTGGTTGATGTCATAGGTACGCAAACCAAAATATGAGTCCTGGTCATGGCGGCTATATGCCAACTGAAATCCGACACTCTGATACGGAATGGCCGGGTTGACATAACCCAACTTAAAAGAAGCGTCCAATCGATCGGTAAAAATTTCACTGCCCCAAAAAGCAGTGGTGTCTTTGTGTAGGTCAGGGTCAAAATCTACTGAACCCAGTTGTTTTTGGTCACCCATCAATCTGAGATTAAAGAAGGACACAAAGCCTTTTTGGGCATCGATATACTGCCAACGGTTGAGTACGTTCCACTGTTCGGACAGCGGTGTATCCAAAAAAGCGTCGTTGTTGCGATCGTTCTTTTGGGTGCGTTGATTCAAATGCACAAAAAGATTGGTAGACAGCTTGGGGTTTAGATCAGTCTTGGTGTGCAGGTTAAGCTCCGAACGACCATTTAACGAACGATACAAGTTGAGAAATAACTTTTCACTACTCAAAGGTTTTTTGAGTTCGGTGTTGATTTGACCTGTCATGCTCTCAAACCCATTGACCACACTGCCAGCTCCTTTGGTAATCTGCATACTCTCTACCCAAGTGCCGGGCGTAAAACTCAATCCATAGATCTGAGAGGCACCGCGAATCATGGGGATATTTTCTTCTGAGATCATCAGGTAAGGACTGGCCAATCCCATCATTTGCACTTGCTTGACTCCTGTCAATGCGTCATTAAAATTGACATCAATAGATGGGTTGGTCTCAAAACTCTCCGAAAGATTACAACAAGCCGCTTTGAGCAACTCATCACTGCTGACATTGACAACATTTCGGGTTTCGAAATAGGATTTTTGAACCGATTTTCGGCGTTTAGAAACCACCACTTCGTCTAGATTGTCATCGTTTTGCAAACGCATGGTATGGTGAATCATCTGGCTGTCATCGATAGTCAGGATGTCTGTTTCAAAACCGATATAAGAAAACACCAATTGGTTGGTGTCGTCGGAGATTTGAATACGAAAACGACCTTCCGCATCCGTGGTAGCACCTATCGAAGTGCCAGCCCAGTAGATATTGACACCTTCGAGTGGCACTAGGTTTTGCCCCTCTTGAACGTGAACCATCCCGTTGATGGCTTGTTGTGCAGAGGCTACACAAGCGACTAATAGAAATACAATGATTTTAAAATACATAATAATTGGGGTGTTAAATGAAACTTGATAAAACGAAAAAGGGTTCGTTTATCAAATCAAATACACCTCAAACAACGTATACAGGGAAACTTTGGAAGAATCGGGTGGATCTTTGCCCGAAAAAAGCGGTTTTTCCGTAGTGATAACCACTGAAGGAAAAGAAAATCCAGCGTCTGTCAGCACAAAAACAGGCATATCAACATCCGCTACCACTTGGGGAGAACAATCGTCATAGCCATCAAAAACCACTTCTAGATTCGAACAGCATATTTGTTTCAAAACAGGCTGGTCGTTAATGAATTTTTGGTTTGCGCAGCAGGATTTTGATTCTTTAAACAAGCTTGTCTCTACAAGGGTATCACAACAAAAATGCGCATGCAAGGGGATATGGGTAGAGAGTAACAAAACCCACATTGCCAGTATGATAGAGACAGACTTTTGCATATCACAAAGTTATAAAAAGAAAAGTTGGCAAGTGATAAAGTTATGTTAAACCCCATCAACCCCCATGATCAAGGGATATCACTGATTTTGTGCTAAAATTCCACATCGATTTTACGTGTATTCCTACACACAAAAAAATCATTTTTGGTGGTTTATAGCCCAAAACCGACCGTTCACATCAATTTTTCAATGTTTTCAACATCAATTATGTATACCCCTAAAGGCTTTTTGCACTTTCATGGGCTTAAGACAAATACATCGAAAACAATAACTACCTACACTATGCAAAAAATTTTATCCTCCGTACTGCTTCTGGCAATTCGACAAGGCAGGCGCGCGCCAGAGGGATTCAATTATTATAAGAAAGAAAAATTATTAAAAGCTTTAAAAAAATAAATCTTTAACATAGTGAGAAACATATTCATATTTATGATGGTTGCTTTATACTCTGCTTGTAGTTCAGAAGAAGAGTTATTTACAGTAGAGTTGGTTGCTACAAATACAAATGTAAGCATAGATGAAGTAGCAACTTTTGAAGTAAAAACCAATAGACCATTTGATAGAATTACAATTTCTAGGGATAATTTTACAACGTCAACAACGGTAACCAAAAGTCAGGGAGATTCTTTTGGTACAACTTTAACTTTATATGTAGATACTGCAAACTTTGGAAACATTACTTACAGCATTCGAGTATTTGATGCTAGCAACAACCAACAAACAGCTACAAGTACGCTAAGTTTTACGGTTCAGATAGGGAATGCAGTTCGTGTGAATCAAGTATTAATCAACAACTTTTATGATAAGGACAATACTTGGGATTCAGAGTACACAAGTACAGACCCTAATCGATTGGCTGATGTATTCTTTTCATTCTCTAAGCCTCACATTGACCTTTTCACTGGACAAAAGTTTAAAGCCCTTTGGTATACATCTGTTGTAAAGGAAAATCAAGGAGACCTGACATGGAATCTTTCACAAGAGAATTTGTATATTAATCCAAATGCACTCATTCATTTTGGGTTGGCAGACGATGATGGCGGTTTAGGTCAAGATTTATTATTAGGACCTCCTTTTGAGAAAGAGCTTAATTTGTCTCAGTATAGTTCTACACAACCTAGTAGCATAGCTATAGAAGATAACTCCATTAGTTTAGATGTTGATTTTGCTGTAGAGTGGTAAAAAGTAAGAAAACAATGGAATAATCACTTAAAAATTTGCAACGCAAAGAATTTTTTTTCAATTTAGTTGTCCCCTAATACCTCAAATCATGAAAACCTACACCACGATTCATTCGCGCTACCCAACCATAGTAAATCACACCCAATTTGTGGTTTTCGCACATGGTGTCCCTAAATCTAAATCGTCATGAAAAAAACCACGCTTACCATTGCCTGTATGTTAATTAGTATACTGGCGTTTACCCAAGAATTCAAAAAACCCGCTGAGGGAAAGTCACTTGTGTATTTTGTACGTACAAAAGGAGCGGGTTCGTTGATTAATTTTAAATTTTTTGACGGGAAAAAGTTCCTTGGTAAAATGAGTGGAGCCAATTATTTCACATACGAATGTGACCCTGGCAATCATTTGTTTTGGGTAGCATCTGAAAACAAAGATTTTATACAAGGTGAGTTGATAGAAGGGGGCACTTATATCATTCAATCCAAACCTCAGGCAGGAGCATTTACAACACGTGTGGCACTCGAACAAGTTTTTCCAAACAATGATAAATTACTCAAAAAAATTCGTAAAGTTTTATCCAAAAAATCGGAGTATAATCTTAAAGGAAAAAATGAAGATTTTTCTCTGTTTATAGGAGATGGCATGAAACGATTTGAAAATATAAAACACAAAGTCAAAAAAATAGACCCAAAACAACATTTTTAAAACAACACTAAAACCCAAACCATGACTCGCATCTATTTATTTACAATGATTTTCATCTTTACTGGCCTGTCAATCAATGCCCAAAACGAACTTACTACAACGCCACAGCCCAAGTTTTCAATCTCGGGTGGTATTGGTTATGGATTACGCACCGCGCCAGTTAGTGGTGAGCTCTCACCCAGGGAACGAGACCACACACGTGGTTTGCTCAGCGGATTGACACTCTTTGTGATGCCCCGATACAAACTCAACGAATCCTATTCTATTGGAGTAAATTACCGGTATTTTAGAGCTTCAAAAACAACTGACAACCTAGGGCTTGACGTAGAGGAGGTAGAGATCGACCATCTTCAGGAAGTCTCAAAAATTCACTTTGTGGGGCCTTCACTCCACTACCATACTAAAGGGCATTCGGGAGAACTCAATGCTTTTGTGAGTTTGGGCTATATAAGATTAGTCTCGGATCAAACAATCAACAGGGCTGTTGAGTGGACGGTGACAGGAGGCAGCTTTGGAATGGATTTGGGGATTGAATACCTGTGGAGCCTTAATGACAAACTGTATCTCGGGGGATCCCTATCATATACACTGGGTTCGTTAGGTAAAATTAAAATTGATGCTCCAAATATTGGTGAGGCAGAAACCGACTTAGATGAACGTGAGGGACTTCAATACATAAGTATTGGCCCAATAATCAGATTGTATTTGTAAATAAAAGCGTAGACTAAAATATCAAAATCCCGTATGCGCGCGCCAGAGAAAAAAATACTTTTACTGATATATGTACTGATAGAACTACCTTAAAATTTTAAATATCATGAACCATACTAATATAAGTGCAACTATCTTTCGCGTCATAGTAGGTCTCTTGGGCTGCTATGTGGTTTTTTTGGGTCTCAACAACGCTCTTGGAGGATTACACACGTTGGGCTGGATGAGCAATATCACCTATTTCGAAGTCATTCATACAGAGAAATTTCTTGAAGTTGACAGCCATAACCGATTTTATGGCGGAATTTGGACAGCAATTGGTTTGTTTATTGTTTTAGCGATGACCAATCTTAAAAAATATCAAAGTGGCCTGAATTTAGTCTTTGCAATTATTTTTATTGGAGGATTCGCAAGGTTTAGCCAAATGAATTTAGATGTCATATTGACCTCAAAAATTTTGGGACTGCTCTTCATTGAAGTTATATGTATGCCTCTCTTGTTTCTGTGGCTAGCCAAAATACTCCAGCCAATAAAAAAAATTAATTAGTCGACCCGTAAAAGCAAACAACCAATTGTTTGTTAATATGTTAATGTTTGTAACTGACCAAAAATCTTCGGTATCGAAGTATGAGTGTGCCCCTCCAGGCCCAAGTCTGCATGCCCATAGGTAGGCCTGTCTTGACGTCAGACAGGGCTTTGTCTCGTGCCATTTATTGACAATGTTGTTAATATGTTTTGACCAAATCCATCCTTTTGAATATGTTTTTTATATAACTTTACGTATACATATTGTTATATTATGAACAAAATAGTGGTTTTAGGAATGGGCAAGGTAGGCACTTTGGTGGGGGTACTGCTGAGCAAATCGTTTGAGGTTGAGGGGTATGACCTCCAACAACCCCACTATGATTTTACACTGCCTTTTCAGGTACATCAAGCAGACATCAGCAATGTAGACACCATCCACCAAGTTTTAGATAAAGCAGATGGCGTAGTCTCGGCCCTGCCCTACTATCTCAATCGCCACGTGGCGGAAATCGCACACCGCAAAGGCATTCATTATTTTGACCTGACCGAAGATGTATCTACCACCAAACACATAGAAGCCATGGGCACATCGGCAGTGGGTGTGTTGGCGCCCCAGTGTGGGCTGGCACCCGGATTTATAGGAATTGTAGGGGGTGACTTGGCCAAGCAGTTCGATGAAATTCGTGACATTGAATTGCGCGTGGGGGCCTTGCCTCGATATCCCAACGGCCAAATGGCCTATTCGTTTACTTGGTCACCCACGGGCGTACTCAACGAATACCTCAACGATGCCGAGGCCATTCACAATGGCAAACGCAAGATGGTGCCTTCCCTACAAGGATTCGAACACATGAACATCGAAGGGCAAGAATACGAGGCTTTTACCACCTCGGGTGGGCTCGGTACCATGTGTGCCACTTTTGAAGGCAAAGTAGACACCCTCAATTACAAAACCATTCGCTACCCAGGTCATGGCAAGCTCATGCGGTTTATGCTCTATGAACTGGTGATGAAAAACGACCTCAAACAACTGGAGGGCATCTTGACAAATGCCAAGCCTCCTGTGGATGACGATTTGGTACATGTCTATGCCGTCGTCGAAGGAAAAATAGAAGGACGTATGCGTCGCAAAGAATTTTTTAAAACCTATTTTCCAAAAGAAATTGCTGGTCACACCTGGCGTGCCATCTCTTGGACTACTGCGGCTTCTTTGGCAGCAGTGGTAGAAATGGTGGCTGCTGGTAAACTCCCTCAAAAGGGTTTTATCAAACAAGAAGAAATCGACCTAAACGCCTTTTTGGCCACCCAAAACGGAAGTCTCTTTCACACCCCTTAAGCTTACATAAAATGAAATTTTCAACCCAAAAAACCATCGAACGCATCCTCAATGGCTTGTTTGATACCTATGCACTTCGAGTGCCCGCGGTCAGTCAGATTACTCATATGATGATCGACCGCGGTTGTGTCAAATCGCAAAGCGATATCATAAACGATCACATCGCTTTTCGCACTATGGGCATGCCCCATTTGGGCATCGCTTCTTTTGAAAAGATATTTCTTCATCACGGATATCAAAAAATGGAACCTTACCATTTTAAAGCCAAAAAACTGGATGCCTATTGGTACAAACCGCCCGACGAGCGCTATCCGAGAGTCTTTATTAGTGAGCTTCGCGTAGGCGATTTGTCGGCTCCAGCCCAGGAAATCATACATCGCCACACCCACCATATCCACAGCGACCCCGTGGACGCTTTGGATCTAAATGATGCAAAAGCAGTGGTCGATTTTCTACACCAACCCTTATGGACCACACCTACTTACGGGGACTACCAAAAACTATTGTCAGCATCCGAATATGGCGCCTGGGTATTGTACAACCGCTACTACCTCAATCACTACACCATCAGCGTACACGCCTTGCCCGAACCTTACAACCGATTGGAAGATTTTAACGAGCTGCTCAAATCGGAGGGCATCGCGCTCAACAACGCCGGCGGTGAAATCAAAACCAGCGCGGATGGTTTGCTACGCCAAAGCAGCACGGTGGCAAATCAGATAGTAAGTGTGTTTGCCGAGGGTGACACCCATAGTATTGCGGGTAGTTATGTAGAATTTGCGGAGCGTTCTGTATTGCCTCAATACGCAGGTTTGTCAAAAGACGAGATTACGGCTACACATCGCAGAGAGGGGTTTGAGGCGGGCAATGCCGATAAAATTTTTGAAAGCACTTTTAGCAGTCAAACCCAACGAAAAAACTAGCGTGCAACGCCAGCCAAAGCTTTTTCATAGACAGCCATATACTTAGGAACCACAAGATTGATGTCGAATGTATTGGCTCTTTTGTAGGCAGCATCTTTAAACTGCCTAAGCTTGTCTAGATTACCCAAAAGATCTATGGCTTTTTGGGACATAGCATCTATATCTCCTACAGGAGTTAGGAAGCCGGAAACACCGTCTTCAACCACTTCAGGCAATCCACCCTGGTTGGTACAAATCACAGGGGTGCGGGCGGCCATAGCCTCTAAGGCAGCCAAACCAAAACTTTCGGTCTGTGAGGGCAATAAAAAGAGGTCTGAGAAACACAAAACACGGTAGACATCATTGGAGTTACCCAAAAAAACCACATGGTCTTCTATTTGGAGTTGGGCAGACAAATCTTCCGCCATTTTTCGATCGGGACCATCGCCGACCATCATCAATTTGGCAGGTTGTTTTTGAACAATACGCTCAAAAACTCGAATCACATCTTGTACGCGTTTGACAGGCCTAAAATTGCTCACATGCGTAATGATACGCTCATGTGGCTCGGCCATCATACTGCGTTGGCAATCCTGACGGAGCTTGTCATATTTTTTAATATCAATAAAATTAGGCACCACCTCTATCTTTCGGCTTACCTCTAGCAAACGCTGGGTGTCCTCGAGAAGGCTTTGTGACACACTTGTGACCACATCCGAACGGTTGATACTAAAAGTAACGGCAGGTTTGTAGAATGGGTGGCTACCGACAAGTGTGATGTCAGAACCATGAAGGGTGGTGACTATGGGAATATGAATACCTGACTCAGCCAACATCTGCTTGGCCATATAGGCCGCATAGGCATGTGGAATGGCATAATGTACATGGAGCAGATCCAGCCTGTGGAGCTTGACCATATCGACTAGGGTACTGGAAAGCGCCAATTCATAGGGTTGGTAGTGAAACAAAGGGTATTTAGGCACATAGACCTCATGGAAGTGAATGTTGGGCTGAAGGGCATTGAGCCGAACCGGCTGCTTGTAGGTCATAAAATGCAC
>JBMYKI010000019.1:0-11102 GCA_049595235.1 Flavobacteriaceae bacterium | reverse complement strand
TCAGCCAAAGCAATCCCCAATTCGGTAGCCACCACGCCACTACCGCCAAAAGTTGGGTAACAAACAATTCCGATACGCATTTTTATTTTTTTAAAGCATTATAAATCACACGTTGCACTTCCGACCTGAAATTGGTGTCAACCAACCGTGTGTTTTCCATCGATGGGTAGGTGCGGTTAGACAAAAATACGTAAAGCAAACCGTATTCAGGGTCGGCCCATGCAAAGGTTCCCGTGAAGCCAGAATGCCCAAAGCTGCTATCTGATGCACAAAGGCAAGTCGGTCCGGGATCTTCGAATTGTTGTTTGTCGAACCCAATGCCACGGCGGTTGTTTTGATCTGCAAAATAGCGTTGGTTAAAAACGTTTATGGTTTGAGGCTGTAAGTATCGTTTCCCACCATAATGGCCTCCCTGTAGAAACATCTGCATGATTTTGGCCACATCGTTGGCGTTGGAAAACAACCCTGCATGCCCGCCTATGCCATCTTGCATGGCGGCCCCCATATCATGTACATATCCTTGCAGCTCTTGCTGACGGTAATAGGTGTCTATTTCAGAGGGCACAATCATTTCTTTATCAATACGCAAGAGCGGATTATAGGAGGTGTAATTCAAACCCATAGGTGCGCCTAGAAAGTCACCAAACTGGGAGTCTATCTGAGCGTTGTAGCGTGTCTCTATATAGGATTTGAACATATAGTAGGGCAAATCGCTGTATTTGTAGTATAGAGAATCTAACATGGGGCTGTCGATGATTTGGGTTTCTATAGAATCCAAATAAGTGGATTGTAAATGCAATTGGTCAGCAATCTGTATGCGGTGTTTTTTACGCTGGCGGTTTCGGTACAAGTCTTGTCTGGGTTGCTGGGTGACACTATCGAGCGTTTTTTTGTAAAATGGAATCCATGGCTGAATGCCTGCATGATGCGAAAACAATTGTTTAAAATTCACATCCGATTTGTTGGAGCCATCATACGAGCGAATGAGTGAAGCGATAGGACGCTTTAAAAACAGACTGTCTCTCTCTTGTTCACGCATCGCCAAGGGCAAAGAAGCCAATATTTTGGTTAGTGAAGCCAAATCATAGCGATGGTACCAGTCGATAGGCGTTCGTTTGTCGTAGCGCATATACCCAAAAGACTTCTGATAAACCACTTTGCCGTATCGTGACACCAGAATTTGCATGCCGGGAGTCATAGAATCCGCAATGGCCACACGAGCCATACTGTCGATGTGTTGTAGGCGCTGGGCATCCAGTCCCACCTGAAGAGGATGACCATAGGACAATCGGTCTTGTGGTAACAACTCCAGTCCTTCTCCTGATTTGAAAGCACCCAAATCAATAGGAAGTTGGCCATTGGCACCCAAACCTCCAAAAACCACTTGCGCTGCTTTGGACTGCGCAATGGGATTGTTTTGGTAACCAAACACTACAGCCTCAAAATCGTCCAAAGGAATATGTTGTAAGGCATAGGGATTTGAAAAACTGACCAGTATCACATTTTTTCGTCGGCTGAGTTTAAACAGCAGTTCCTTTTCTTCGGGAGTCAATCTGTGGGATTCCCATGGCGTCTTGTCTGATTGATGTATGCCTACTATGAGATGTGAATACGTCGATAGATAGGTGCGTTCTTTCAACAGGTCAAGGCGTTCTACATTCGCATAATGCTGCAGACGTTCCAAAAAAGGAGTGCCATCGTCTTTACCCAAAGGAATGTATGCTATTTTGGTGTCTGACAAATCCCCTATAGGCAAAAGGTCTCTATCATTCTTTACAACCGTCATAGAAGCTGCTGCCAAACGGTGTTGAAGGGCTGAAAATTCAGGGTCATGGATTTGGTGCTCAAGTTCATCCAACACCACGGGTGCAGACTGATGCAATCCAGCTTTGTACTTGGCCATTAAAATCTTTTTTACAGAATGCGCCAATCGTGCTTCGGAGAAGTCGTTAGACAAGTAAGCCTGTTTGAGGTCTTGTGTTGCACTTGCCAAATCTTGGGGAATAAGCAACAAATCGGCTCCAGCCAAAAAAGCATTGAGCGAAGCCGTGTGTTGGCTGTCATAATCTGCCACCCCTCTCATATTGAGCGCATCGGTCACTACTATGCCCTCAAAGCCCATCTCATTTTGCAGCAAGTCGGTTACAATGGTTTTGGATAATGAGGAGGGTAAACCAACTTTGGACTCCAAAGCGGGTACTTCCAAATGTCCCACCATCACAGAAGAAACTCCGGAAGATATCAGGCTGTTAAATGGGGCCAGTTCTATCTTTTGCAAACGGTTGAGATCGTGTGGAATTTTGGGAAGTGTCTTGTGGGAGTCTTTGTCTGTGTCACCATGCCCAGGAAAGTGTTTGATACATGCCATCAACCCACCGTCCTCCATGCCACGAATAAGCATGGCGGCTTTCTGGCTTACCAAGTTTGGATCAGCACCCAAAGCACGCAATCCGATAATAGGGTTTTTTGGATTGGTATTGCTGTCAACCACAGGGGCAAAATTCCAATGCACCCCCATGGCACGCTGTCGCTTAGCCATAGCTTTACCTGTTAGATAAAGCAAACTGTCGTTCTGAATGGCCCCCAAAGTCATCTGAAACGGAAAAGGGTCAACATCCTTTAACCGCATGGCCATACCCCACTCGGCATCCATGGCGATGAGTAAAGGGGTTTGAGAGGATTCTTGGTACGCGTTTGTAAGACGGGCTTGCTCTTGCAAGCTGCCTTTAGAAAATATGATGCCTCCAATATGGTGTTCTTTGATATCATGAAGCATGGTATTATAATGGGCTGTATCTCCTTCTGAAAAACCCATAACCATAAAAAGCTGCCCTATTTTCTGTTCGAGCGCCATATGGGTGTAGATACTATCGGCCCACTGAGATGGTGGGAGGGTTTGACCAAAAAGGAAACCCAAAAAAAAGAATAAGAGCAAACTCAGGGACTTTCGCTTCATAAGGCCAAAATACGAAAGCTAAAAGAAACGATTGTGCCAGCTCGAATGGGCTGGACCTTCCCAGTGGTTGTCAAAGTCTGACTTGTTTATGACCAGGTGGTTAAAAACGATGGTTTCAGGAGTGAGCTCTTTGGATTTGGCGGACTTCTTAAAGTTTTTCAGATCAACCGTTACGATATCACCCTCATTTTTATAGTTGACATTCATCTTGTCTAAAAGCACCAAACCAAACGTTTGTTCAAGTGACTGAATAAAATGAACAGATTTGTCGATAGAACATCCAGTGGCCGACTGAGCGTCCTCGTCCAAAGCGATTACAATAAACTGGTCGTATGGAATGAAAAAACCCGCCTTAAGATCTGAACCATGGGCGGTCCATTCTTCTAAAAATGCGCTGATTTTTTCTTTGATTAGAGGCAGTTCATCTGCTGTCAGTCGACGCTGTGATGGGTAGATCCAAATTCGAGCATGATCGGGCAATTGGTCAAAAGCACACAACATACTTACAGGTCTTCAGTTTGAGCCAACAGTTGGGCAATATCCATGACTGCTACTTTGCCTTCTTTTTCTTTGTTCTTAACACCATCATGCATCATGGTGTTACAAAATGGGCAACCAGCAGCGATAACATCGGCTTGGGTGTCAAGGGCTTCTTCGGTACGTGCGATGTTGATTTCTTTGGTACCCGATTCGGCTTCTTTGAACATTTGTGCACCTCCTGCGCCACAACAAAGGCCTTTTTGCTTGCAGCTTTTCATTTCTACAAGTTCGGCCTCTAACTTTTCTAACAAAGCGCGAGGTGCTTCATATTCGTTGTTGGCACGGCCCAAATAACAGGGGTCATGAAAGGTAATTTTCTTGCCTTTGTAAAGCCCGCCTTCAATACGTAAACGACCCTCGGAAATCAGGTTTTTTAAAAATTGAGTGTGGTGCATGACCTCATAGTGACCACCCAAACTGGGGTATTCATTTTTTAGGGTATTAAAGCAGTGCGGACATGTGGTAACTATTTTCTTTACGGCATATGCATTGAGCGTCTCAATGTTGGTCATGGCCTGCATCTGAAACAAAAACTCGTTCCCAGCACGCTTGGCAGGATCACCTGTACAGCTTTCTTCAGGACCCAAAACCGCAAATCCTACCTCGGCTTTTTGGAGCAACTGCACAAAAGCTTTGGTGATTTTTTTGGCACGATCATCAAAACTACCTGCACAACCGACCCAAAAGAGCACTTCAGGAGAACTGCTCTCTTGAGCCCATTGGGCCATGGTACGAATTGACTTAGTCGTGTTGGCCATCGTCAAAAACTTGTATGGTCACCTCTTTTTCAACTAAATCGGTAAATTTCCCATTGTATCTAGTGGCTTTCACCAAGTGGTTGTCTATCCAGTGATAGTTACCCCCACGAGGTTTGCCCATCAACAAGCTGTGGTATTTAAAACCATTGCTACGCAACCATGTTTCAGTCACACCACGGTGTTCTTCCGTGCGTGATGTAAAAAAGCATATAACATGCCCTTCATCATACCAGCGGTTGAGCGTATCCAAAGCGTCAGGGTAAAGCTCAGCAGTAGCCATGCGTTCTGGCTCCTCGTTTGGGATGTCATCACAGATGGTACCATCGATATCAATGAGGTAATTTTTAATTCCCTCTGGTAACACCGGGCTTACGTGTTCGCCGTCTTCTAGTTTTTCGTGTAATAGTTTTTCAACGTCTTTTTGTTCCATATTTATGTATTGATTTCATCGCGCCACAAAAGTCTGTCTTGTTGGTTAAACGGCCATGGCGCCCCATTGTTTTCTATATTATTCATCATGACATTGAGCTCTGCAGGGGCTGCAGATTGTTCCATGACAAGATATTGTCGCATATCCATTATGATCGAAAGTGGATCGATTCCTATAGGACAGGCCTCTACACAGGCATTGCACGAAGTACAAGCCCATAATTCTTCTCTGCTTATGTAATTATCCATCAATAGGTTGTCATTGATGGCTTGTTTTTTATTGAGTAAATCACCCACCTCTTCCAGACGGTCGCGTGTATCCATCATCAACTTTCGAGGTGACAATTTTTTCCCAGTTTGATTGGGGGGACAAACATCGGTACAACGACCACACTCTGTGCAACTGTAGGCATTGAGCAACTGCACCCTGTTGAGGTCCATCACATCAGAAGCACCAAATTTGGCCGGCACCTGATCTGTTTGCGGAGCTGCATAAGGGTCAGCATTGGGGTCTAGCATCAATTTGACTTCGTTGGTTACCGCGTCTAGATTTTCGAATTTGCCTTTTGGGTTAAGGTTGGCAAAATAGGTGTTGGGAAAAGCCAAAAGTATGTGCAAATGTTTTGAATAATAAAGATAGTTCAAGAAACATAGAATACCCAAAATATGCAACCACCATGCAGTGCGCTCTATGGCCACGACTGTAGTAACCGACATACCATCAAACAATGGGGCTATCTGTCCGCTGATGGGAAAGCTACCTGCCTGTACGTAGTAATCATATTCTTGTTGCTGCAGCCAATAGTCAGATGCATTCATGGTCAAAAACAGAACCATAAGCACCAATTCGATGTAAAGGATATAATCCGCATCTTTTTTGGGCCAACCTTTCATTTCGGGTTTCCAAAACCGTTGGATACGCACCCAATTTCTTCTAGTCCAAAACAAAACGACTGCAACGATAACAAGAAGGGCAAACACCTCGAAGGTGGCAATAAGCACCCCATACAGACTTCCCAGATAGGGTGCAAAGACCCTATGGGTGCCTAAAAAACCATCTACAATAATTTCAAGCAACTCAATATTGATAACCACAAATCCCACATAGACAACGATGTGTAGCAATCCAGCAATGGGTCGCACCACCATTTTGGATTGGCCTAAAGCGATACGTGCCATTTGTGCCCAGCGTTTGGAAGGCTGGTCGGTGCGATCAATAGGCTTGCCTAATTGAATGTTACGAATCAATCGACGAACGTTGCGAACAAAGAAAGCTATGGCTCCTACAAAAACAAGTCCGAAAATAATATTAGCTAGATAGTCCAAAACGTATCAAATATTTATTCACCCTCGTCTGAAGATTCGTATGGAACTTGTTTTTTGCCAAAAAGTGAAAAATGGACATAGCGCTTGGGGTTGTTGCGTAAATCATCGAGCAATAACTGCAAAGCGGTATTGGTCTGGTGTAAGGCAAGGTGTAGGCTGTCATTGGCAACCAGTTGACCCAAGGTTCCTTCTCCGCTTTGAATTTGGTTGGTTATCGCTGCCAAGTTGGAAGATGTTTGATGTAGGTTTTGAATAAGGCTACTGAGATCGGCCTCAGAAAGCGTTGCGGTGGTTTTTTTGAGGTCGCTGGTAATAACAGCCAGATTGTTGATGGTTTGATTCAGTCCGCCGTCTTCAGATTGAAGGGATTGATTGATCTGTTGACTGATATTGTCTATGGCGCTTAAGGCAGAAGACAAATGGGTGATAGACTTGTTGAGCTCAGCTTGCGCAGAGGTATCAAATACATTATTAAAGGCAATCAACACAGAGTCTGCATGATTTACCATGCTCTCAATTTTCTCTTGAAGTGGTGAAAGTTTGTCGTTAACAAGTTGGGTAAACCCTGGTGCAATTACAGACTGAAGGGTGTCTCCAGATTGCGCGATAGGCGCTTGGTCTAGGGCAGGTACCACAGCAAGTGATTTACCTCCAATAAAGCCTGACTCATAGATCCTAGCTACGCTGTTTTTTGAAAACTCATATTGACGCTCCACCCTAAAACGCACCAACAAATGTGTATTACTCGGAAGCAAACTAATCTTTTCTACTGAGCCTACTTGAAAACCATTGATAGTCACAGGCGTACCTACCACCATGCCCTCTGTGTTTTCGTATTGGGCATAATAAATGCCGTCACGGATAAGTAAGTCATTAGATTTAAGGTAGTTAAACCCAAAGGCAAACAGTACGATGCCTGATAACACCAACAGAGCGGTACGTATTTCGAGAGAAATTTTCAAACCAAAGATTTATTTTGTAAAAATAGGGATATAATTTGGCTAGGGAAAGAAGGGGTCTATTTTCTTTTCATGTCGTTTGTTAACGGAACCTGAACTCCATTTTCAAACACCACTACAAAGCAATCTCTATATCCTATATTTCTGGCTTTATCACGAAGTAACAATGCTTGCTGATAACTAGCGGCAGCGCCGTAATAGTATCGAAAAATAGTCCCTTTTTGAATTCGAGATACTGGGCTAAGACCCTTAAAATTTCCAGAGCTAGTTGTCAATTTGTTCGTGCTTGCCGCAATTTGAACTTTAAACTCAAAGGATGGTTCTTTTGGTTGTTTTACAGGGAGTTCTGTAGAATTTTGTTGAAAAACTTCACCCCCTTGCAGTGTAGATGCAATTTTGTTTTTGTGTCTGATTATGGCTTTTGCAATAGCCTCACTCATTTGGTTTTTTCCTTTGTTGGAGTTCAAATAAGCGCCCTCTTTTTTGTTGGTCAAAAAACCCAGTTCTACCAACACACTAGGCATGTAAGTATTGCGCAAAACCAAAAAACCGGCTTGCTTAACCGTGCGGTTGTTGCGTTTGAGGTTTTTAACAAAACTCTGCTGGATGGTATTGGCAGCTTCAATACTTTGGTCTAAATAGGTTTCTTGCATTAGTACCAGACTGATCACAGATTCGGGATTATTGGGATCAAAACCATCATACTTCTTCTCGTAGTCTTCCTCTAAGAAAATCACAGCGTTTTCTTTTTGAGCAATTCTGAAGTTTCGGTCATTTTCATGAAGTCCAAGAACAAAGGTCTCGGCACCATAAGCATTTGAGTTGTGAGCATTGCAGTGAACAGAAATAAATAAGTCCGCCTTGGCTTTGTTGGCAATATTGGCACGTTGATTAAGTCCTAAAAATACATCTGTTTTTCGAGTGTAAATCACCTGAATGTCTTTTTCGCGTTCCAAGATAGTTCCGATTTTTAGCACAACATCCAATGCAATCCGTTTTTCATAGTATCCATTTGCGATGGCTCCTGGATCTTTGCCTCCATGACCTGCATCCAAAACAACTTTAAAAGGCTTATTGGATTGGGCATATAGTTGGGGCAGGCAACAAACTGATAGAATTAGGATGGACACCAATATAAATCGCTCCACATATCCCGAAAAAATAGTCGTATTTTTGGTTTCCACAACTAAGGGCTTTTGACAAATTTAAAACATATTCCTACAATACGCTTCGTACTGGTGATTTTGATGGCTTTGGTGTGTTTGTCTGCATTTTCCCAAGACAAGCCTCTTGAGAGCAATATTGTTGTGGATTCTTTGGCAATAAACGACAGTATTCCTGTCAAACAACCCTTGCTTTTAGACCAGATCAAAAGAAATGCCAAAGGCTACATCACTATTGATAAGGTCAATGAAACCATGACTCTCTACGACGAAGCAGAACTCTATTATCAAGATGTTGAACTAAAATCTGGAATTATTGAGCTCGACTACAGTAGAAATATTGTTACGGCAGGAAGAATTAAAGATTCGACTGGACAACTCGTGCAATACCCATCATTTAAGCAAGGGGGAGATGAGGTTTTCCCAGATTCCCTTCGGTTTAATTTTGATACCAAAAAAGCCATCATCTGGAATTCACGAAGCGAACAAGGTGGTATGAACGTCAAAGCCATGGCTACCAAAAAAGAAAATGACTCTGTATACTATATCAGTGATGCGCGAGTGACTACATCAGAAAACGTAGACGAGCCAGACTATTTTATTAGGGTAACAAAGGGAAAATTTGTTCCCAAAAAGAAAATCATAGCTGGTCTAAGTAATCTTTATATTGCCGATGTACCAACCCCTTTGTTTTTGCCGTTTGCCTATTTCCCCATGACCCAAAATAGAGAGAGTGGCTTTATCTTTCCAACTATAGGTGAAAATTATAGAAGAGGTTACTTTATGCAAAATGGCGGTTATTATTTTGCGGTGAGTGATTATTTCGATTTATCTGTATTGGGAGATTACTACACCAATGGAAGTTTTGGATTTCGCTTGGATTCGAACTACAACAAAAAATACCGCTACAGAGGTAATTTAGGTTTTCGTTTTGAAAACTTAATCAACGGCGAACGAGGTTTGCCAGGATATTCGAAAAACACCATCTTTAACTTAAGATGGTCACACAGTAAGGATGCCAAATCGAATCCTAACAGTCGTTTTTCTGCTTCAGTCAACCTAGGGAGCAGTACATATTTTCAACAGTCACTGAATCAAATCAATACAGGGAATTTTTTGAACAACACCTTATCATCATCTATATCCTACTCTAAAACATTCCCTAAATATCCCTCGGTCAATGTGTCCCTATCTGCTTCACACAGCCAAAACACACGCACCGAAATTATCAATATGACACTCCCTACCTTTCAGGCGAGCATGGAGCGAATCTATCCGTTTGCCAAAAGAGATGGTATCAAAAAGGGAATTTTGCAAAACATCAATTTTCAGTACAGTGTTCGTGGAGAGAATCGCATACAAACCAATGACGATGACTTTCTAACCGGACGCATGTTTGACGATGCTCGAAGTGGTTTTCGCCATCAAATTCCTATCAACACTTCTTTCAAAGTCGCCAAGCACTTCAATTTTTCTGTAGGCGGCTCCTATGACGAGGTATGGGCTTTTGAAACCATTAAAAAAAATGATTTTGATTCTGTTCTCAACCAGGAAGTTGCCCAAGATACCATCAGTGGGTTTGATCGTTTTTCCCAATACAACTTCAGTGCAAGTATGGGCACAACGCTCTATGGGGTTTTTAATTTTAAAGAAACCGCCAAAGTACAGTCTATCAGACATGTGGTGAATGCCAATGTAGGTTACAGCAGATCACCGAGTTTTGAGCAGTATTATGATGAATATATCATTGATGCGGCGGGCAATACTAGGTCGTACTCCCGTTTTGAAGGAGGATTGTATGGTGTACCCAGTCGCAACAAGTCGAGTTCTTTGAGTTTCACCTTGCGAAACACATTTGAGGCCAAAGTTCGAGACCGTGACAGTACGGCTGTTGAACCTAAAAAAATCAAATTACTCAATAACCTGAATTTTTCTACCAATTATAATTTAGAAGCAGATTCACTTCGATGGAGCCCTGTTAGAATGTCTGCTGTGATACCCTTTTTGGACAACAAACTCAATGTCAATGTGGGTGCAACATTCGATCCTTATGCAATTGATGAGAACTTTAATCGTATCAACACCTTCAATATTGAAAATGGAGGTCCACTTTTTAGAATGACCAGTGCCAATATCAATTGGGGCTACCGATTCTCGAATAAAGACAAAAAGAAAGATTCAGAAAAGGAGAATGGCAACAAAGATCAGAATTCAGATTTAGAAAACGAGCTGTTTGGTGGCAGTCAAGATTTTAGCGACAGACGATTTACGGCAGACCAAAGCTCGACCCAGCAAAATGATGAGGATAATAACACAAGTTTTTATCGCACTAAAATCCCCTGGAACATCAATCTTAGGCACAGCCTAACTTATGCCAATAGCAGACGAAACAGGGAAATTTCTAACAACTCACTGATGATTTCTGCTGATGTGGGACTTACACCCAAATGGGATGTGGGTATTTCAAGTGGTTATGATTTTAAAAACAAAGGCGTCACTTATACAAACTTTCGCATTGAGCGGGATTTGGATAGTTGGGTGATGAATTTGGCCTGGACCCCATTTGGAGACCGACAATCATGGTTCTTTTTTATCGGGATACGCAGCGGCATGCTCAGCGACCTGAAATATGACAAAAGAAGAGAGCCCGACAGAAGACTTTAATTCAAATTTACATATGAAAACAATTATCAATACCCCAAATGCCCCTGCGCCTATCGGCCCCTACAACCAAGCTGTTTTGGTAGACAATACTTTGTATGCAAGTGGTCAAATAGCACTCGATCCCAAAACCATGGAGCTTGTTACAGACAGTATTCAAAAAGAAACCCAACAAGTGATGCAAAACATTGAACAAGTGTTAAAAGCGGCATCAATGGATTTTAGTCATGTTGTGAAAGCCAGTATTTTTATTAGTGACATGGATGACTTCGCAGCCATCAATGAAGTTTACGGAAACTATTTTGATGAG
>JBMYKI010000018.1:0-24789 GCA_049595235.1 Flavobacteriaceae bacterium | reverse complement strand
AGACAATAGCAATAACAAGGTATTATGTAATGTTACTACACACCTGGCACAAAACTTGATTAAAGTCAAGAGCAAAATGTCTCATTTTGGTATTGACGGCTCTAATATTTATGTCCCTCCTGTTGGGCTGTATTTAGGTGGAGAGTTGTCTGAGCAAATGCTGTAAGTCATCCTAAATAAACCTAAAGCTACCCTATAAAGACACTCTAAATATTTAGATAAAAAATCTGCCTTAAAACAAAAACATCATGAAAACAAATTACCTATATATCATTCCTTTATTGGTTTTAACCTCGTGTATGAATGAAAAAAAACAAGATAATACAGATGTCATAAGCACAACCCAAGATGCTGTGATTACCAATTTTTACAATGTAATTGATGACACACCCAATGTTTATGAAAACTATATAAAAAGTGCCGATCATGCCATAGGGTATACTGCATTAAAATCTAGCCCTCTTAATTCTTATAAAATTTTGGAAGTGAAGCCTCAGAGTGAATCTGCAGCACAATATGCCATCCATACAGAGGGAGAAGCAATCCAGTCTTATGGAATAACCAACGGCACATCAAAAGAAAATATATATGGAAACCGCGTCACTTTCAAAGTGAGAAAGCCAGGAACTGTGGGCTATGGAATTGGAGAAGTCGAGACTTTCAATGAATCAGAGGTATCCATGTACATTCCAGAGCTGGTAAGCATAAGCAACCCGAAAGTAAGTACTGCGGAGGAACAGTTCCCCAGTTGTTATGTTGAAGACCTAGTAATCGAATGGAACGCAGATCCTGATAATGAAAATGGGCTCATGGTATTTGCTGAATATTTTGGTGACAACGCCATACCTCAAAATGAAGAAAGTATTCATATTATGAATATCGATTACATTGAAGGGGATGATGGGAAAGCGGTTTTGAATCCCGAATTGTTTGAGGGTGTTCCAAATTTAGGTATTGTTCATCTCATTTTATTAAGAGGAAACGTAACAATAGAGGATATTGAGGGAGAGTTATACAAATTCTTTGCTGAATCTCATGTGCGTCTCCCTATTGTCTTGGTAAGAGATTTGAACACCATAGCTCTAGAATAACATCCCCATATGGTGCGCATCACACAAGTAGATGCTGTGTCAATGCACGGCATGACATCGGAAATCCAAATACAAACTGTCACTCCCATGAAAATGGGAGTCTCTTAAACCTGCAATAGATGTCCTGCTGGTGCGCGTCTGTGGAGGCGCACCTATTTTAAGTAAGGTTAGTCACGCGTTGCAAACCTGCCTATCGCCTGCCTATCAGCAGACAGGGCAGACAGGCGCGCACCACAAGAACAGAAAGACATGCACCCGTCAGGCAATCACCCCGGAACCCACCAGCTCCTCGTCTTGGTACCAAGCTGCAAATTGCCCTGCGGCAATGGCCGACTGGGGCATGTCGAACTGCAAATAGGCACCTGTAGCTACTCGGTATAGAGTTGCCGAAGCCAATGGTTGACGGTAACGGATACGGGCCAGTACTTTTTGGGCAGCACCTAGCTCGGGTGCTAAATCGGGGCGCACAAAATGCAACTCGCTTTCATCTATAAACAGGGCTTTGCGATACAGCCCTGGGTGATCTTTGCCCTCACCCACATAGAGGGTGTTGGTGTCCACATCGGTAGCGATCACAAAAAGGGGTTCCACAGTACCGCCTACCGCGAGACCTTTGCGCTGACCCACCGTAAAAAAATGAGCTCCCTGATGCTGGCCTACCACCTTGCCATCGGTAGGTGTATAGACATAAGCCTCCGCTTGTGTCTCGGGCGTGTCGCCGGGTGCTTGGGCATACAAAGAATGGTTGCTGGAAATTTGGATAATGTCACCCGCTTTGGGTTGTAACTGCTGCTGTAAAAAATCGGGCAAACGCACCTTGCCGATAAAACAAAGTCCTTGAGAATCTCTTTTATCAGCCGTAATCAATCCCTGTTCTTGGGCAATCTGTCGCACCTCGGGCTTGGTCAGTTCCCCTATGGGGAAAAGTGCCTTGCTGAGCTGTTCTTGGGTGAGTTGACACAAAAAATAGGATTGGTCTTTGTTGGTGTCCACACCCGATAAGAGGCGGTAGTGGGTTTGGTTGTTTGCGCTGAATTCCGCTTTGCGGCAATAGTGACCCGTAGCGACAAAGTCTGCACCCAGATCGAGGGCTATTTTGAGAAAGACATCAAATTTGATTTCTCTGTTGCACAACACATCAGGGTTGGGCGTTCGGCCTCGTTCGTATTCGGTAAACATATAGTCCACAATACGCTTTTTATAGGTCTCGCTCAAATCGACGGTTTGAAAAGGAATCCCGAGCTTGTTGGCCACCAGCATGGCATCGTTGCTGTCTTCCAACCAAGGACACTCATCGGAAATGGTCACAGCATCATCGTGCCAGTTTTTCATAAATAACCCGATGACTTCATGCCCCTGTTGTTTGAGCAAATAGGCAGCTACAGATGAATCTACCCCTCCGGAAAGCCCCACAACAATACGTTTTTTTTGAGAAGACATCAGGCTACAAAGGTAACCAAAATGTAGGCTATCGACGACGACCCGAACGGCGTTGCTGCTCGGCTTGCTCCATCATTTCTTCCATTTTGCGCTGAAAGCGGTTTTGCTTTTTGGGCTTCTTCTTGTTTTCCTGAATCTGCAATTGGATCTTTTGATCGTCAATGATGTAGTTCTTAATCACCAACATGATGAAAATGGTGATTAGATTGGAAACGAAATAATACAAACTCAGGCCACTGGCATAGTTGTTAAAGAAAAACAACATCATCACCGGCATGAGGTAAATCATAAACTTCATGTTCGGCATACCAGGCTGGGGAGATTGCATCTGCTGCCCCATGGTCATCTTGGAATAGAAGAAAATGGCAATAGAAGCCAATAGCGGGAACAAGCTCACATGGTCTCCATAGAAAGGAATGCTAAAAGGCAAATCGAGGACAGCGTCATAGGACGATAAATCTTCTGCCCATAAAAAAGACTTTCCTCGCAACGAAAAAGCTACCGGAAAGAAATAAAACAGTCCCAAAAACACCGGCAACTGCAACAAACTGGGCACACATCCTGCCATGGGATTCACCCCAGCTTTTGAGTAGAGCTTCATGGTTTCTTGCTGTTTGCGACCAGCATCGTTTTTATACTTTTCGGTGAGCTCGTTGATTTCAGGACGCAATACTTTCATTTTGGCCTGAGAGAGATATGATTTATAAGTTACTGGAGAAAGGACCAAACGTACAATCACAGTCATAACGATGATGGCGATTCCGAAAGGCAAGAACCCACTTAGTAAGCCAAATAGCGGGAAAAATACAAAGCGGTTGATCCACCCGATAATCCCCCAGCCAAACGATATGGAGTCAGAGATGTTTTCGTCGTATTGCTTGAGTATATTGTAGTCTGTCGGTCCGATGTACCAGTCAAAGCCAGCACTGAGTTGGCCATTGCGCACATCCAAAGCAGTTTGGGTTTCGAAACGCTTCAAAAATTCAGAGGCGTCGCTATCATCTTCGTCTAGAAGTGACTCGGATGTGAAGTCAGCGTCTTTAAAAGCTTGTTCTGGTATGAGTATCATACTGAAGAAATGATGGCGGTAGGCGATCCAAGAAATATCTTTGTCGCGGTCATCGTCATCACCCATAGCCGAAAGTGTGCCCACTTTGTCAGTCTCGAATTGGTAGGCCAATTGGGCATATCGGTTTTCATAGTCGGCGCTCAACGCATGCCGAAAGCCGTCTTGAGACCAAAAAAGTTCCGCATCAGCATCTGTGCTAAATCCATAGGATTGGACATCAAAATTCAAACGATAACTCTGTTCGGGCAATGTGTAAACAAAGTCCAAGTGACCCGAGCCCACCACTGCGCGCATAGTCAGGCGGTTGCCCTCTTGGATAGGGACAAAATTGAGGTCACGGGTGTTGAATTGTTGCCCTTCAGCCAAAAAACGCAGGTTGAAATCTGTATTTTGATTTTTAACCAAATGGACTTGTTCGTTCAGGTAGTTGGTTTCGGTGAGCAGCTCAGCCTCACTAATCACTCCTCCTTTGGATTGCACACTGAGTCGTAAAAGCTCGTTAGAAAGCTCGGTGTAGGTCAATGGAACCGAGTTGGTTTCAACAGAAAGCGTTGCTATGGCCGACTGTGTATCGGTTTGTTGCGTAGTTTGTTGTGTGGTTTGTTCCGTGGCAGTAGCTTGTGGGTTTTGCTCCATTTCCTCTGCCTGGCGATACATCATCCACATAAGCACCAAAAACAGCAAAAAGAATCCAATAATTTGTAAGGGGTCTATGCGTTTTTCTTCCATATTGATTTATTTTTTTGATTGTGCATAGGCGTTGACTGCCTGGACAAAAGCCACAAAAAGTGGGTGTGGGTTGGCGACCGTACTGCTATACTCTGGGTGGAACTGTACCCCGACAAACCAAGGGTGGCCGGGTAATTCTATGGCTTCAACCAAACCGGTTTCCGGATTTGTGCCCGAGGCTTTCATGCCGTTTTCTTCAAACTGCTTTAGAAAAGCGTCGTTGAACTCATAGCGGTGGCGGTGGCGTTCTTGTATCTGTTGGTCTTTGTATATTTTTTGTAAAACTGTATCTGATTTTAGGTCACATGCCCAAGCACCCAAGCGCATGGTACCGCCCTTTTGGACTACATCTTTTTGGGCATCCATCAATGAAATGACAGGATGTGAGGTGTTTTCATCCATCTCGACAGAGTTGGCCCCTTCTAGTTTCAGCACGTTACGGGCAAATTCGATTACCGCCATTTGCATTCCCAAACAGATGCCAAAAAACGGAATGTTGTTTTCACGTACATAACGAATGGCATTGATTTTTCCTTCGATGCCGCGTTCTCCAAATCCAGGGGCTACCAACACACCATCCAATCCAGCAATTTGATCTAAAGCATTACCAGCTTCAATAGTTTCTGAGTGAATTGGAACTACCTCCACTTGTGTTTCATTAGCCGCACCCGCATGAATGAATGCCTCCAATATGGATTTGTAGGAGTCTTGCAGTTCAACATATTTTCCTATCAAGCCTATAGTAACTTTGCTTTTGGGGTTTTTGTGCCGGTCTAAAAAGCCCTTCCACTGAGTCAAATCGGGTTTGCCTTGAAGATCCATACCCAAGCGTTTCAAAACCACTGTATCCAGACCTTCCTCGAGCATCATAACAGGAACATCATAAATCGTGTCTGCGTCTAGAGACTGAATGACCGCCTCGCGCTCTACATTACAAAAAAGCGCCAATTTATTGCGCAAATCCTCGGACAACTCATGTTCGGTACGACATACCAAAACATCGGCATTGATACCACTTTCCATCAGCGTTTTGACAGAGTGCTGAGTAGGCTTTGTTTTTAGCTCACCTGCCGCCGACAAGTAAGGCACCAGCGTGAGGTGAATCACCACACAATTGTCACGATCTAAATCCCAACGTAATTGACGTACAGCTTCAATATAGGGCAGTGACTCAATATCACCAACTGTACCACCAATTTCGGTAATGACAACGTCGTAATTCCCTGTCTCTCCCAACATTTGCATGCGTGCTTTGATTTCGTTGGTAATATGAGGTATTACTTGAACCGTCTTGCCTAAAAAGTCTCCTCTGCGTTCTTTTTCAATCACACTTTGATAAATGCGACCTGTGGTAACATTATTGGCCTGAGAAGTTTTAACATTTAAAAAACGTTCATAATGTCCCAAATCCAAATCAGTCTCAGCACCGTCGTCGGTTACATAGCATTCGCCGTGTTCATAGGGATTGAGGGTGCCCGGGTCGACATTGATATAAGGGTCAAACTTTTGGATGGTGGTATTGAGCCCTCTTGCCTGAAGTAATTTTGCCAAAGATGCCGAAATGATTCCCTTTCCAAGGGATGAGGTAACTCCTCCGGTAACAAAAACATATTTGGGTTCAGGCATAATTTTTCAAGTGTTACAGCGTCAAAAGTACGAAACCCATCGAGAATTTTGACGCAAAGTTTTAATCATTCAGTTCTATGGTTTCAAAACCTTGGTGTTGTAGTAAATAGATGCTGTTGTTTCTGTAGCCCTGACCTGATGGTTCTGGTTCAAACCAAAATTTGTTTTGTAAATACTCGGTTTCACCTAAAGTGAAACCATCAAATAAGTTTCTTCTAATGGCCGTACGCAATGCCAAATCCAGAACCAATTCGTAACCCCTCACGGCCTCTCTGGTGGGAATCGCGCCAAAACGTTCTTGATATGAGTCTTGAAACTCAGCCAAAGCGAGCGGATTGATATTGTAGGGAGCCGTATAGGTAAAGCGTAAATTTCCAAGGTGCCCTTGGTCTATATTTTCGTCATCATATACGTTGTCACGGTATGTGGTCAATAGGCGGATGCTACGCACTTCGTTTTGTTGGGCATTGAGCATGGAGGTCATGCTGATGACCAAATTTGGCTCATCTGCTTCCAAAAATACCCAGTTGGGCTCAAAGTCAGAGGAAAGCGAATCAACCAACTCAGGCTTGACAAAACCAAACTCCGCATCGGGTCGAATCACTTCTGCCAAAGGAAACTTGCTTTTCAATTTTTGAAGTACGGTATTGTTTTTTTGATCGGCAACAATAAGTACGCAAGGGTTTTCCTCAGTGGTATCGAGCGAGTCTATATAGCGCAACATACGCTGTTGAAGATCTTCTTTTTTGGGCATGGTATGGACCACATTGGGTCGCATCACCAAAGGATTGGTAGTCAATGGAGAGACTGTAGGGATGTTTTCGGGCTGCAACTGCCCAGAAACCACATTGAAATGCTTGGGGATAAAAGGTCCTACCACAAAATCATAGCCAGAAAAATCATTCTCACGAATGATGCTTTGGACCTTGGCACTGCTATTCTCGGTATCAAAAACAGTTAAATCAACGCTGAGGTTGTTCGTGACCAGTTCGTCGATAGCCATACGCGCACCTGCGTAAAAATCCAATGATAGTGTGGCCAAGTTGCGGGACTGCAATATTTCAGCGGTTTGTTCTAGTGAATCTAAGTTGATGGTCGGCAATCGAAAAGGAGCCATCAACGCCATCTTCACAACCGGCAACACCCGAACACTATCTCTTAGATTGGCTTTTTCAACCAATAAATTGTCTTGGATGTTAAATTTTGACGTGATCGTTTTGGGGATTTTTAGAACCATTCCCTCTTTCAGTCCGCCATCGACAAGTTGTGGGTTAAGGGCCATCAGGCTGTCACGAGAAACCCCTAATTTTTTTTCAATGCGATAATAGCCTTCTTTCGGCTTTACGGTGTAGTAGTTGTAGTTTGGATCGACACTGCTGGGTTCTATATCTGAGATAGACACACGCAATTGCTGACCTATTTCCAATATCTCACCCATTTCTGGATTGAGCGATTTAAGGGCTTCAAGCGTCATACCATAGCCGTAGGCAATCCGCCAACGTGTTTCTCCTTTTTGGACGGTATGTATCTTGTAATCTGGCGCTACTTTGGGGGGCAGACTGCGGTAACGCGGGATTTTGAGCTTGGTTCTTCTTTTGAGTCCATCTGTAGCTTTGGGATTGTAGTGCAAGAGTTGTTCCTCAGTGATATTATAGCGTTGGCTCAACCCAAACACAGTTTCCCCTTTTCTGACTTTGTGGATTATGAAGTGTGTTCGAAGCGACTCATCTGGGTCTTGCGCTTGTAGCACAAGAGGCGAGAGCACGAAAAACACCCACAGAAAGAGGCTACACAAATATCTACTCCCACTCAATGGTCGCAGGAGGCTTGGAGCTAATGTCATACACTACTCTGTTTATTCCTTTTACTTTGTTAATGATTTGGTTGGAAATATCTTGCAAGAAGCTATAAGGTAAGTCCACCCAATCAGCAGTCATGCCGTCAGTTGATTCAACAGCACGCAGGGCCACACACTTTTCATAAGTGCGTTCATCTCCCATCACACCCACGCTGTTGACAGGCAAAAGGATGGCTCCAGCTTGCCAGACTTTGTCATACCAACCCTCACGACGTAAACCTTCAATAAAAATATAATCTACTTCTTGTAGCATAGCTACTTTTTCGGCGGTAATATCACCCAAGATACGAATGGCGAGGCCAGGTCCAGGAAAAGGATGACGCCCCAATAGCTCTTGAGCCATTCCCAACGAAGCACCCACACGACGGACCTCATCTTTGAACAACATTTTTAAGGGTTCGACCACTTTGAGTTTCATAAAGTCGGGAAGTCCGCCCACATTGTGGTGCGACTTGATAGTGGCCGAAGGTCCATTGACCGAAATAGATTCGATCACATCGGGATAAATAGTGCCTTGGGCTAACCAACTAGCGCCTTCTATGTTTTTGGCTTCGTCATCAAAAACATCAATAAACACCCTTCCGATGATCTTTCTTTTTTTCTCCGGATCCGAAATCCCCTCCAGCGCATCCAAAAACCGCTTGCCTGCATCGACACCCTTTACGTTCAAACCCATACCTTCATATTGTTTGAGTACACTCTCAAATTCGTTTTTACGTAGCAAACCATTGTTGACAAAAATGCAGTGAAGTCGATCCCCAATGGCTTTGTGAAGCAACATGGCAGCGACAGACGAATCCACACCTCCAGAGAGTCCCAACACCACATGATCATCTCCCAACTCATCTTTGAGTTGCGCTATTGTCATATCGACAAAAGAATCTGGTGTCCAGTCTTGTTGCACACCGGCAATATTGACCAAGAAATTTTCCAATAGCTTTTTGCCATCGGTGGAGTGGTATACTTCAGGGTGAAACTGGATGGCAAAAGTGTCTTCCCCTTCAATTGTGTAGGCTGCGTTTTCTACATCTGCCGTACTGGCCAGCCTCACACCTCCATCGGGGAGGGTTTTAATAGTATCGCTGTGACTCATCCAGACTTGTGAGCCATTGTCTATCTTTTCAAACAATGCATGTCCATTGACCTGTGAAAGCTTAGCACGACCATATTCTCTAATATTTGAGGGCGCTACCTCACCACCGCCAAAATGGGCCAGATACTGGGCGCCATAACAAACTCCTAAAAGTGGGATTTTTCCACGGATAGCACTCAAATCGGGATGGGGGGCATCGTCGCCACGCACCGAAAAAGGAGAACCAGAAAGAATTACAGCCTTGAAAACCGACACATCGGCAGGCATGTTGTTGTATGGATGAATTTCACAATAGATGTTGAGCTCTCTTACCCTACGTGCGATTAGTTGCGTGTACTGGGAGCCAAAGTCAAGGATGAGCACTTTGTTTTGCATGCACAAAAATACAATTTATGCGGAGTTTGCACCGACAAAAAAATACTTTTTGTCAACACTAAAATGTCAAACACAAAAAGCCATTGTCTGTGGGGTCTATGGCTTCTATCAGTGTAGGTAAAAAAGCATCTCCGTAGATTAAGTAAAATTCTGAAAAGTTGGAAAAACGCTCTTGTAATTGACCCATAGGAAACAACTCGCGCTGCAAATTGACTGCTCTCTCAATCTGGTCGACAAGTTTTCGGCGCTGGGCTTTGAGCAAACGTTGTTCCAACTTGTCAATCCCCTTTTTCTGCTTTTTTTCTTGTGCGGCAACCGCACCCAAGAAGGAGGCATCTGTTTTTTGGGCCAAATCATAGAGACTTTTGAATTGTTCGTCTAGCTTAGTCTTCAATGAGCTCAAATCAATGTCAATATTGCTGATTTGTCGTACCCTCAAATTGATTAAGGCATTAGACTCTAAAAAAAGATCGCGGTCTGTTAAGCCTAATAGTTGGACTTTTTTTTCTTGCTTCTGAGTCTTTAACAGTACAGAACTTCGCAATTTCAGCATCGGCATTTTGAGTTCAAAAGCTTCAAAGCTGTCCTTGAGCTGTAGCCAATAGGCGAGCTCAGCACCGCCACCCACATAAGCCACATTGGGAAGAATGGTCTCTTGGAATAAAGGACGCATCAAGGCGTTGGGAGAGAAGTTTTCCGGATGTTGGTCGAGGTGATCTAGAATTTCTTTTGATGTAAACTTTTGATTGGCATCGACAACCACATAGCCTTCTTCATCTATATCGATCCGGTTTCTGGATTGGGGTTGCATATAGAACAAGTTAATAGGCCTGGGAGTCACTTGGGGCGAGAATTTTTTTTGCAATGCTATTTGCAGGTCGGCGTGGGTTTTTTGAGCTTCCGAACGGACTGTTTGGTGCCGCAACTCTTGAGCCATAATAGGAGCAAATATTTTTTTAAACGCTGCATGATCTGCATCCAAGACAATCAAACCATATTTTCCAAAAAGCTGATGAAGCAAATAGCGAGTGGCATCGGCTAGGGTTTTGTGATTTAGGTAGGCTTCTTTAAACCACAGTTTCAGCTGCTCGGCTTCGGGAGTGTTGCCCAAATGTGGTGCCCATGTTTGTAGCACCTTATCTAAACCTTCGGTAGACATGCGCCCCACAGCTCCATTGTTTTTTGAAGGCCAATGAATTTGTTGCCCCTTGCAATGGAAATGGTTGATTTCCTCAAAATCATGGTCTTCTGAAGCCATCCAAAACACAGGAACAAAATGGTAGTTATCGGTACGTTTATTCCACAGCCTTGCGATTTTGATTATATCGATGATTTTATACCATGAAAAAATTGGACCCGTAAACAGATTGAGTTGGTGCCCCGTAGTCACCGTCATACAATGATCATCAGCTAATTGATCAATGTTGGCGGGGATATCTTTCAGTCCTTTGTATTGGTCACGGATAACATTGACAAGAACCTCTCTTTTCTCTTTAGAAAAATGCTTTTGTTGGGCCTTCAAAAAAGACAGATCTGGATTTTTTTTAAAAGGCTTATAAAATCCCTCCAAAGCTGAATCAGACTGCAGCACATGTATAGCCAAATCGGGCAGACGCCCCAATAATTCATGACCAAGCCTGGTTTTATGCATAAGACAAAGATAAAAGAAGCGCGATAGAAAGCAGCTAAGAAGCGGATAAAGGCACTGCCTCTAGGTCAAAGTCACCTGCATTGGTGATTTTTACATCAACAAAATCTCCGATTTTGACATAGTGTAGGCGGGCATCGATATGAATTTCATTATCAACATCTGGAGAGTCAAACTCTGTACGTCCTATAAAATAGTCACCTTCTTTTCGATCAATTAGACAACGGAGGGTCTGCCCTATTTTCTCCTGGTTTTTTTCCCATGAAATCTGGGATTGCAGCTCCATGATTTCGTTGGCCCTTTGCCGCTTAACCTCAGCGGGTACATCGTCTTTGAGACTGTAAGCATGGGTGTTTTCCTCATGGCTGTATGCAAAGCAACCCAATCTGTCAAATCGCATCTCACGAACCCAATCTTTTAGAAACGTAAAATCTGCTTCTGTCTCGCCGGGATAACCCACAATCAAAGTTGTGCGAATGGCCATTAGAGGCACTTTCTCTCTAAACTTTTTCAGAAGCGCGTTGGTTTTTTCGTAGGTGGTACCTCGACGCATGGACTTGAGCACCTTGTCAGAAATGTGCTGTAAAGGAATATCGATATAGTTACAAACTTTGGATTCCTCTCGGATTACTTCCAAGACGTCTTCAGGGAAACCAGTTGGGAAAGCATAGTGCAATCGGATCCATTCGACACCCTCAACCGATACCAAAGCCCGAAGCAAATCGGCCAACTTTCGTTCCTTGTACAAGTCTAAGCCGTAATAAGTAAGGTCTTGGGCGATCAAAATCAGTTCCTTCACCCCTTCTTTGGCTAGTTTTTGGGCTTCAACCACCAATTCTTCTATGGGTTTAGAGCGGTGTTTGCCTCGCATCAGAGGGATAGCACAGAAGGAACAGGGCCGGTCACAACCCTCAGAAATTTTGAGGTAAGCATAGTGCTTGGGGGTGGTGGTCAATCGCTCACCAATGAGTTCGTGTTTGTAATCAGCCCCCAAAGCCTTGAGCAGCAATGGCAGGTCTGTCGTGCCAAAATACTGATCTACATTCGGGATTTCGGCCTCCAAATCGGGTTTGTAGCGCTCACTCAAACAACCAGTTACAAAAACCTTATCGACCAAACCTTCTTCTTTTTTTTGGGCATAAGTCAGAATGGTATTGATAGATTCTTCTTTGGCATTGTCGATAAAGCCACAGGTATTGATGACCACAATGTTGCCTTCCTCTTCATGAGCAACCACTTTGTCGTTGGCCTTGAGTTGTCCCATTAATACCTCAGAATCATATACGTTCTTAGAACAGCCTAGTGTGACTACATTGATTTTGTTCTTTTTAACGGATTTTGTTCGCATAAAAAACGGTAAATGTTTCCAGGAAGTTTAAAACAAAGAATCCACAAATTCTTGGGCGTTAAACTCCTGCAAATCTTCCATAGCTTCTCCCACGCCTATATACCTGACAGGAACTTGCATTTGGTCTGAAATCCCCAACACCACGCCTCCTTTGGCGGTACCGTCGAGTTTGGTAATGGCCAAAGCTGAGATATCGGTGGCTTGGGCAAACTGTCGGGCTTGTTCAAAAGCATTTTGACCAGTGGACCCATCCAATACTAGCAATACTTCGTGGGGTGCGTCAGGAATGACTTTCTGTATCACCCTTTTGATTTTTGCCAATTCGTTCATCAGGTTTACTTTGTTGTGCAAACGTCCTGCAGTATCTATCAACACGCGATCAGCACCTTGGGCTAGCGCTGATTCAACAGTGTCATGCGCCACTGCTGCCGGGTCACTACCCATAGTTTGTTTGACAATGGGAACCCCCACCCGCTCGGACCACAGTTGCAGCTGATCCACAGCCGCGGCACGATAGGTATCCGCAGCGCCTAATAAAACTGACTTCCCAGCGGCCTTATACAAATGGGCCAGCTTGCCAATGGTAGTGGTTTTACCTACTCCGTTGACTCCAACTACTAAAGTCACATAAGGACCCGAATTAGAAACCACTTCCTCTGAGGGTGTCTGGAAAAGTGCGGCCATTTCCTCATGGAGCATTTTGTGCAATTCTTGGGTGCCCAAATACTTGTCTTTGGCGACGCGATCTTCAAGACGTTCTATGATTTTTAGGGTGGTGTCCACGCCTATATCTGCACTAATGAGGACCTCCTCCAAGTCGTCCAAAACTGTGGCATCCACTGTGCTTCTTCCAACAACTGCCTTACTAATCTTATCAAGCAAAGAGGTCTTGGTAGGTTCCAGTCCTTCATTGAGTTTTTTCTTAGAAAAAAAAGATTGCAACAACCCCATGGTGATGTTTTTGTAAATGTATGAAATAAAAAAAGCCACAAAAAGTGGCTTTATTCGTCAGCTGGTGTGCTGTTAGTTTTTAGACAACCATTCGTTGACTTGCTCTGGCAACATGATGGCTTCTACAAAATTGTACGAACCAGACTTTTGGTTTTTTACCATCTTGATGGCTTTGGTCAGCCTTTTGGAGGAAGTCTGTAGGGTTGCAACTGTTTTCTTTGCCATGCTTACTTAATTTCTTTGTGAACGGTCATTTTTTTAAGTACCGGATTGAATTTTTTTAACTCAATACGATCTGGTGTATTTTTTTTATTCTTGGTCGTGATATAACGAGAAGTTCCGGGCATACCAGAGTTTTTGTGCTCTGTACACTCTAAGATTACTTGAACGCGATTTCCTTTTTTGGCCATGGTCTTAGGTTTAGAGGACTCCTTGCGCTTTTGCTTCTTTCAGCACAGCCGCAATTCCTTTTTTATTGATGGTTTTAAGGGCAGAAGTGGAGAGTTTAAGAGTGATCCAACGGTCCTCATCGGCCAAGTAAAAACGCTTTTTTATCAGGTTGACCCCAAATCGTCTTTTGGTCTTGTTCATTGCATGGGAAACGTTGTTTCCAACCAATGCTTTTTTACCTGTAATTTGACAAACTTTTGACATCTCAAAAATTGATTTTTGTAAACGGAGTGCAAATAAACAATATTTTTAATGGATTGGCAAATGTTTTTTCACCTGGCTTTTAAGATGTTTTAATGTCATTTCCAATGCCTTATTCACCGTTTTTTGGGTGGTTTTCTCACGGTGGTTGCCAAAATTAAAGTGCTCCACCTGTTGAATGCCCGGCCCTACCAAAGCTACATACACCGTACCCACATCGGCATCAGAGTCTCCTTTTTGAGGGCCCGCATTGCCCGTTGTAGCCAAACCGTAATCGCTAGAAAACTGTTTGCGTACCCCTTCGGCCATCGCCAAAGCTACCTCGGCGCTGACTACTGAATGGGTGTCAATCAGCGAAGCAGGCACCTCCAACAGCTTCATTTTTAGCTCAGTCTTGTAGGGCACCGCCCCACCCGCAAAATAGGCAGAAGCGCCCGGAACAGAAGTGAGCGCGGCCGCTATCCGTCCGCCTGTACAACTTTCTGCGGTGGCTATGCTCTTTTCTAGGTCGTTGAGCAAGATCCCAATCTGTGCTTCTATGGGTTGGTCAGACTCAAAACCGGTGATAATCTCTCCAATCAGTGGGTAGAGCCTCTCAAAAAGCTGATCGACTTCTGCACTCAAAACTTTTTCATTCACACCTCTGGCGGTAAGACGCAAACGCACCCGACCCAAATTGGGCAGGTAAGCCAGTTTGATGTGCTTGGGCAAAGCCGTTTCCCAATCTGAAATGACCTCGGCGATTCGGCTTTCACCCCACCCGTAGGTAAGCATGGTTTTATGGACAATGGCCGGACGGTCAAAATGCTGTTTGAGCTTGGGCAACAGTTGTTGCTCCATCATGTTTTTCATCTCATAAGGTACTCCAGGCATAGAGACAAAAACCGTTTTTCCTTTGTTCATCCACATACCGACAGCGGTCCCAAAAGGATTGTCAAGTAATACCGCTTTTGAAGGCAACATAGCTTGTGCCCTATTTAAATCGTTGATGGGTACTTTGACGTATTGAGCAAACAATTTTTCGATATGCAGCAATACCTGAGGGTTGTGCACCAACTCATCTTCAAAATAGGTGCAAAAACAGTGTTTGGTGATGTCGTCTTTGGTAGGCCCCAAACCGCCTGTCATGATGACCAACGGTACACGGTCTTGGGCAGAAGCCAAAGCCGATAAGATGTCCTCCTCTTTGTCGGAAATAGATCGGATTTGGGCAATTTCGATGCCGATGCTGTTGAGCTTTTTGGCAATGTAGGCCGAATTGGAGTCAATAATCTGACCGATTAGAATTTCATCTCCTATGGTAATAACTTCTGCCTGCATTATTTGATATTCACCCGAAAGGCTTGTTGTCCTTCAATAAAACCCTCCAAGCGATCACCAGAATCCACACGCCCCACACCGGCAGGCGTGCCCGTGAATATTACATCGCCAATCTTGAGGGTAAAAAATTCAGAAATATGACTTATCAGCTCGTCTATCGACCAAATCATTTGGGCAGTCGTGCCTTCTTGCACGACTTCATCATTCTTTTTGAGAGAGAAGCCAATGTCATTGATGTTGTCAAAATCTTTTTTGGCATACCATTTTCCGATACGCGCCGATCCGTCAAATCCTTTGGCTTTTTCCCAGGGCAAACCCTTGCTTTTGAGTTTCAACTGAAGATCTCTGGCTGTAAAATCCAAACCCAAACCGATTTCGTCGTAATATTTATGAGCAAATTGGGTCTGAATATACTTCCCAATGCGGTTGATACGCACCAGAATTTCAACTTCATAATGGATGTCAGAAGAGAAGTCAGGGATAAAAAAAGGCTGTCCTTTTTGTGCCAAAGCCGAGTCGGGCTTCATAAAAATAACGGGGGCATCGGGGCGAGCGTTGTTAAGCTCTTGTATATGATCGCTATAATTTCGGCCTACACAAATCAGCTTCATCTCTATCCGTTGTTAAATTTTTCCAGTCGCAATGCGGTCAGCACTTTTTTTGTGTATAAAGGGAAATCTGCTTCTAGTAACCAGCCAAAATATCCTGGTTCTTGTTCAAGCACCGCAGCAACGGTCTTTCCCTTGTGCTTGCCAAATCCAAAACACGGCTCATTGTCTTTGTTTATACGGATATATCCAGCAAAATCAAGACTGGTGTGTCGGGTGGTGAAAGCACTGAGTTTCTCCACATCATTTTCCAAATCTTCGTAATGGGCAATTTGAGCCTTAAGAATTTCGTAAGTAGCTTGGGTATCTGCGGTGGCACTGTGTGCGTTTTCGAGTACTTTTCCACAGTAAAACTTATAAGCTGCTGTGAGGGTCCGCTGTTCCATTTTATGGAAAATAGTTTGTACATCGACGGTGAGTTGCTTCTTAAAGTCAACATCTACACCCGCACGCAACATCTCCTCTGCCAATAGCGGGATATCAAAGCGGTCAGAATTATACCCAGCCAAATCGGCCCCTTGCACCCATGAGTGGATCTCTTTGGAGATTTCTTTAAAGGTAGGTGCATTGGCGACCATTTCGTCACTGATCCCATGTACGGCAGTCGTTTCTGGCGGAATGGGTCTTTCTGGGTTGACGAGCCAGGTCTGAGATTTTTTGGTATGATCGGGGAAAACCTTCAGAATGGAAATTTCCACGATTCTGTCTTTGGCAATTTGTACGCCTGTGGTCTCTAAATCAAAAAAACAAATCGGGCGTTTGAGCTTGAGTTCCATAATCAGACGGTTTGCGTGGTGTCCCAATTTTCGATGAGTTCTTTCATCTTCTTTATAAACAGTCCGCCCATAGCTCCGTTGATGATCCTGTGGTCGTAACTGTGGGAGATGATCATCTTTCTTCGAATTCCGATAAAATCGCCTTGATCGGTTTCTACAACCGCTGGTACTTTTCGAATGGCGCCCAATGCCAAAATGCCTACTTGGGGTTGGTTGATGATGGGCGTGCCCATCAGGCTGTCAAACATACCGATATTGGTGACCGTGTAGGTGCCGTCTTGCACATCGTCGGGTTGTAGATTCCCGTTTCGGGCACGATTGGCCAGGTCATTTACTTTTCGTGCAAACCCAAGTAGGCTCAGCTGATCTGCATCTTTGATCACTGGGACGATCAGGTTGCCATCGGGCAATGCGGTAGCCATACCCAAGTTGATGTTTTTCTTTTGTATGATCTTACTCCCTTCAACAGAGGCATTAAGCAAAGGAAAATCTCCAAGTGCCTGAGCCGTAAGCATCATAAAAATGGGTGTAAAAGTGAGTTTTTCTCCTTGCCGCTTTTGAAAAGCTGTTTTGACATTTTCCCGCCAGTCCCACAAGGCCGTAACATCAACCTCTATAAAAGATTGAACATGGGCAGAAGTTTGTAAACTCTTGTGCATGTGGTCAGCGATGAGTTGTTCCATACGACTCATTTCTGTCACTGATGTGGATCCGGAGAAATTGACAGGCGCAGGCGGTGGAGGTGTCGCTACAGGCTTGGAAACATTGCGATTTTCCAAATACGAGAAGATGTCTTTTTTGGTAACCCTCCCCGATTTTCCAGTTCCTATGATGCCAGATAGCTCAACATCGCTAATGCCTTCTTCTTTGGCGATACTTTTTACCAAAGGCGAGTAGTATGTCTCTCCTTTAGAGGCAGGGGTTTGGGGTTCAGCAACCACCTCAGTCGCCTGAGATATAAGGGATGTGGCTTCTTCGACAGCTTGTGATTTTTCATCAACTTCGGGAGTGGGTGGTGGCATGACCGAATCATCTTGATCGACATCTTCATCGGTTTCGATAAGGGCCATGGGGCTGCCCACAGCTACCACTTCATTGTCTTGAACCAATTTTTTGATAAGTACGCCCGAAACCTCACTAGGCACTTCAGTATCAACCTTGTCGGTAGCCACCTCTAGTACAGCCTCGTCGGCAGCAATGGAATCTCCTTCATTTTTAAGCCATTGTGTCACCGTAGCTTCGTTGACACTTTCGCCCATTGCAGGTAAGCATAATTTGTATTGCGCCATGGGGCAAAATTACGAATTTAAACCAAGTGTGTAGCCGCAAATGCGCCTTTATAGTCCAACTCAATGATGTGGCCACGTGATAAAGGGCTCGCACTACCCAAAGCAACACTGCGATCTTTGGTCAAAAAATGGTATGCAAAGGATCTTTGGTGGGTTTCCATAAAATTGATCAATTCGTCATAGCGAAGAGAATGGGTGTCAAAGAAGATTTCAGTAGGTGGAGTTTGCAATTGCAATACATGGAGCAAACTCGGACACAAAGTGATTTCTCTGGCTGTTTGCTTTTGCAGGGCCGCTTGTAGTTTGGTGTCCCGACTCACCAATACACTTTGACTGGGAGTTTCAACAACAAAAGGTTTGGGCGGCTTGGCAAAACGTTTGATTAGGGAAAAGATGGTTGAGCTTACTTTCAACCATAACCTGAAGAATGGCGTTTTGGGAAAGTGCTTTTGATAAAACTGATTGATCCCCGCCTGAAAACGAAGCTGAAATTGCTTGTCTCTTAAAGTGCTTTCACCTTTGAAATGAATACATGTGGTAGTTGGCACATAATAGTTTTGATAGCCCAACGTGGCCACACGATAACAAAAGTCATCGTCTTCGAAATACATGAAAAAGCTTTCATCAAATCCTCCTATTTGATCATAAATGGATTTTTTTAGGAAAAAAAACGCACCTACCACCGTGGCCGTTTTTCCTGTATTGTCTTTGCCTAGGCTCATGTTGTAGTAGGCACCAAATAAGCTGGATGACAACTTGTATAGACCTGTGATCTTTGTAAAAGCATTCCATGGAGTGGGCTTACCTCTTTTGCATTCTTTTAAAAACAAGCCCGATCCATCAATAAGTTTGGGTCCTACCACACCAACATTGTGTGTTTTTTTACAAAAAGACAACAAGGATTCAAAGGTGTTCTCCGAAACCACCGTGTCGGGGTTCAGAATACAAATGTATTCGCCATTGGCCTGTTCAACTCCTATGTTGTTGCCTTTTGAAAAACCATCATTTTCTGTGTTGGCGATGCAGCGCACTTGTGGAAACTTTTGGGCAACCATAGCTACACTAGTGTCTTGGGAGGCATTGTCCACCACAATGATTTCGGCGTGGATATTTTGTGTAGCCTTCACTACGCTTTCCAAGCACAAATTTAGAAAATGTACGACGTTGTAATTGAGAATTACAACCGACAATTCGATGCTATGGGTTTTAGATGGTGCCATCAAATGGAATGCGTTTTACAATGCTTCGACCTAGCGAAACTTCATCGGCATACTCCAATTCATCTCCCACAGCAACGCCTCGTGCAATGGTTGTCACAGAAAGGTCGTAGGGGCTTACCTGTTTGTATATATAGTAGTTGGTTGTATCACCTTCCATCGTACTGCTTAACGCTAAAATCAGTTCTGTTATTGTGCCTGCTTTTACCTTCTCTACCAAACTTCCAATCTCTAATTCTTGGGGGCCAATCCCGTCCATAGGAGAGATTTTTCCACCTAACACATGGTACAAACCATGAAATTGGCCAGTACTCTCAATAGCCATAACATCTCTTACATCCTCTACCACACAAACAAGGTCTTTTTGGCGCTTGGGATTGGCACAGATAGAACATATAGGCTTATCAGAAATATTGTAGCAAGAAGTGCAATACTGGATCTGTGTTCTCAGGTTTGAAATCGCATCTGCCAGATCCAAGCTGGTGGTTTCGGGCTGACGTAAAAGGTGTAACACCAAACGCATCGCAGTTCGTTTACCGATTCCGGGAAGCTGAGCGATTTCCTCAACCGCTTGTTCCACCAATCTCGAAGCGTATTCCATGGATACAAAAGTAAGGATTTGACACTATGTAGTATAATAATATCTTTGGCATAGGATTATGATAAGCGGAAGCCTTCTTATTACTATGGTGTTGGCATACTTTGCCTTGCTGATGATTGTCGCTCGACTGACCAAAGGTGGGCAAAACAACAGCGCTTTTTTTACAGCCAACAAATCAGCTCCATGGTATTTGGTGGCTTTTGGGATGATTGGCGCATCGCTGTCAGGAGTGACCTTTATATCTGTACCTGGCTGGGTTGAAGCTTCTCAGTTTAGCTATTTCCAGATGGTACTAGGTTATATTCTGGGCTATTTTGTTATCGGTCGGGTGTTGTTGCCTATCTACTACAAATACAACCTCACCTCCATATACACCTACCTATCCACAAGATTTGGGTATTATAGCTATAAAACAGGTGCTTCTTTCTTTATTCTTTCTCGCGTTGTAGGTGCCAGCTTCCGTTTGTATTTGGTGGCCAGTGTGTTGCAATGGGTGATATTTGACCAAATGGGTGTACCCTTTTGGTTTACCGTTATCGCAACGGTTTGTTTTATTTGGCTCTACACGCACCGATCGGGAATCAATACCATCGTCTGGACAGATGTGTTACAAACCAGTTTTATGTTATTAGCGCTCGGTTTGGGTGTGTATTATGTAGGTGCAAGTTTGGAAATTGCCAATATCAGCCTATGGTTGCATGAACAAGAAAATACCCAAATCTTTTTCTTTGATGACTTTAAAAGCCCCTATTATTTTTGGAAACAATTTTTTGCTGGCGCCCTTATTGCAGTCGTAATGACAGGTTTGGATCAGGATATGATGCAAAAAAACCTCAGTTGCCGAAGTCTGAAAGATGCCCAAAAAAATATGTTTTGGTTCACCATCGTTTTGACCGTTGTTAATTTTGTGTTTCTGTGTTTGGGTGCACTTCTGACCGCGTATGCACTTGCCAACGGAATCGATGCACACAAAGACCAACTTTTCCCCATTATTGCTACTCAAGGTGGTTTTGGTATTCCCCTCGCTTTGGTTTTTTTATTGGGGCTTATCGCCGCTGCATACAGCAGTGCTGACAGTGCTTTGGCCTCATTGACAACCAGTGTAAGTATAGACCTATTGGAAATAGAAAAAAAACGTACGCAAGCCCAACAAGAACAAACACGCAAACGTGTACATCTGTTGGTTTCTGGATTGCTCATAGCAGTAATTTTAAGCTTCAACTACCTGATTGCAGACGAAAGCGTCATCGCTAAGTTGTTTGTATTTGCGGGATATACCTATGGGCCACTATTGGCACTCTATGCTTTGGGTATTGGCTCAAAAATTCAACTTAAAGACAAATGGGTGCCTTGGGTGGCCATCCTCACGCCTGTATTGGGCTATCTGATAAGTCAGTGGACCAACAAGTATTATGGATTTGATTTTGGTTTTTTTGTGCTTGCCCTAAATGGTACACTCGGCATGATAGGACTCTGGCTTATTCGACGTAAACAGACTACCACTTAATCAGTGCACTGCCCCATGTGAACCCACTGCCAAAAGCAGCTAACATTACGTGGTCTCCCTCCTTGATTTTACCTTCTTCCCAAGCCTCGCACAATGCTATAGGAATCGAGGCTGCCGTAGTGTTGCCATAGCGCATGATGTTGTTGTATACTTGGTCATCATTTAAACCAAACTTCTTTTGAACGAACTGGGCAATGCGCAAATTGGCTTGATGCGGTACCAGCATGTCAATATCCGATGGTCCAAGACCGTTGGCATTTAGCGCCTCATGAATCACTTCAGAAAAACGCACTACTGCATTTTTGAATACCAGTTGCCCATTCATGTAAGGGTGGTAATCCATGTCATCAGGATCATAATTTTCGAAGACTTCGTGAATCCATTTTTTAGTGTTAGGCCCTATGATAGACAACTCCTTGGCATGTTTGCCTTCTGAATGTAGATGGGTCGACAATATACCTGTGTTAGCTTCACTACTTCGGCTGACCACTGCTGCACCAGCACCATCCCCAAAAATTACAGAAACGGTACGGCCACGGGTGGTTAAATCCAAACCTCCAGAGTGATACTCAGAACCCACCACCAGTACATGCTTATACATACCAGTACGGATAAATTGATCTGCGACAGAAAGACCATATACAAAACCCGAACATTGGTTGCGAACATCCAAAGCAGGGCAAGTACCAATTCCCATGAGGTCTTGCAGCAAAACCCCAGAACCTGGAAAATAATAATCAGGACTTAGGGTTGCAAATACAATGAGCTCAATATCATCCTTAGAAATTCCGGCACGCTCAATGGCTTGTTCAGCGGCTTTGACACCCATAGTGGCAGTGCCTTCATCAGAATCTTTAGACACAAAACGTCTTTCATGTATGCCAGTACGTTCGACAATCCAGTCATGGCTGGTATCCATAAGTTTGGAAAGCGTTTCGTTTGTGACAACATTGTCAGGCAAAAACTTACCCAATCCAGTAATGCGAGCGGTGTACATGTATCAAATTTGTCTAAAAATAGACAAAAAATTGCTTAAAAGTAAAAGGTGCGTCCTTCCGACGCACCTTAAACAACTTAACCAAAAAAACAAACAAACCAAGAATTTGTGTAGTAACAATGACGAAAGCTCGGTTTTCATAGCAATTCTTCCCGAAAAAATAGTGCTTATCGCATTATTACACTACAAATATATAAAATTTGTTTAATTAATAACAAAAATTATTAAACAAAATAAAAATGTCATCTTGTCATGATATCAATCATGGTATTTTTTTTGATTATACACCAAAAAATTTAAATAATGAGCCAAACTGGAAAAATAAATGTAGCGGTAGAAAACATCTTTCCGCTAATCAAAAAGTTTTTATACAGCGACCACGAAATATTTCTCAGAGAGCTGATTTCGAATGCCACAGATGCCACCTTAAAGCTTAGACACCTCACCCAAATCGGGGAGGCCAAAGTGGAATATGGAAACCCGATTATTGAGATCAAGATTGATAAAAAAGGAAAAAAACTTCACATCATAGACCAAGGAATTGGCATGACAGCCGATGAGGTAAATAAATATATTAATGAAGTAGCATTCTCTGGTGCTGAAGAGTTTTTGGAACAATATAAAGACAGCGCCAAGGACAGTGGTATCATTGGACATTTTGGTTTGGGATTCTACTCTGCTTTTATGGTAGCTAAGAAAGTAGAAATCATTACCAAGTCTTACAAAGACGATCCTGCGGCACGTTGGAGTTGTGACGGGTCTCCTGAATATTCGCTTGTGTCACATGACAAATCTGACAGAGGCACCGAAATTATTCTTCATATTGACAAAGACTCTAAAGAGTTTTTGGAAACATCGCGTGTTCGCTCGCTTTTGGAAAAGTACAACAAGTTTATGCCCATTCCGATCAAGATGGGCACCAAAGAAGTCAGCCACACCGAGGGAGAAGGCGAAGACGCCAAAGAGGTCAAAGAGATTGTTGACGATATCATCAACAACCCACAACCTGCATGGATAAAAAAACCAACTGATTTAAAAGAGGAAGACTACAAGAGTTTTTACAGGGAGTTGTACCCCATGCAGTTCGAAGAACCGCTTTTTAACATTCACCTCAATGTGGATTACCCCTTCAATCTGACAGGTATTCTGTATTTCCCAAAGATTTCACAGGATCTCAATATTCAGAAAGACCGGATTCAACTCTATCAAAATCAAGTTTTTGTTACCGACAATGTGGAAGGTATCGTTCCTGAGTTTTTGACCCTCTTGCGTGGGGTTATTGACTCTCCAGACATTCCGCTCAATGTATCACGTAGTTATCTACAAGCAGATGGAGCTGTTAAAAAAATCAGCAACTACATTACTAGAAAAGTCGCTGATAAACTCAATTCACTCTTTAAAAAAGATCGTGAAGCATTTGAACAGAAATGGAACGACATCAAAGTTGTTATTGAATATGGAATGTTGTCTGAGGACAAATTTTTTGAGAAAGCCCAAAACTTCAACTTGTTCCCCACCACAGATGGAAACTATTTGACTTTTGACGAACTCAAGGAAAAAACCAAAGACCTTCAAACCGATAAAGAGGACAAACTCGTGTTGCTGTACGCATCTGATGTAGAGGCCCAACATGCCTACATTGAGTCTGCCAAGGCAAAAGGCTACACTGTCTTGCTTCTCGACTCACCCATCGTAGGTCACTTAATCCAAAAATTGGAGACGACCCACGAAAAAGTGAGTTTTGCCCGTGTAGATGCAGACCATATCGATAAGCTTATCGCCAAAGAAGACCACACCCCAGCCAAGCTAAACGAAGAGGAGCAAACCAAACTCAAAGCGCTGATAGAAAGCCATGTGGACAAAGCCTCTTACACGGTTCAGCTTGAGCCCATGGATAGCCATGCACCCCCTCTGTTGATTACACAACCCGAGTTTATGCGTCGAATGAAAGAGATGCAGCAAACTGGAGGCGGAGGAATGTTTGGAGGAGGATTTCCAGAAATGTACAATCTGGTTGTCAACATCAATCATGACCTGATAGGGCAAATCCTGCGTACCAAAACCCAAAAGAAGCAAGAACGCCTCATCAAACAGTCGCTAGATTTGGCACGCTTGGCACAAAATCTGCTCAAAGGAGAGGCCTTAACTACTTTTATAAACAGAAGTTACGATTTGATTAAATAGTACTACTGAAAAGTGTTAAAAAAGCCATCCCGTGAGGATGGCTTTTTTATTTTCTATATATTTGGGTAACCCAAATTTTATCAAATGACTAAAATCACTTTTCTACTATTGGCTATTCTTTTTTCTTCATCTAGTTTATTAACCCCAAAATCTGAACCCCCCATGAAAACAACCTATGTATTGGTACACTCTGCTTGGCTTGGTGCCTGGCAGTGGGAACAAGTAGCCTTGTCCCTTACCCACCTCGGTCACAACGTCATCACCCCCGACCTACCTGGTCATGGCGATGACCCCACTCCAGCCCAAAACATTACTATGGACGACTATGTCAATACCCTACTCCATGTGTTGGATCAACAGCATGAGCCAGTAGTGTTAGTCGGTCATAGCTTTAACGGTATCACCATAAGC
>JBMYKI010000017.1:25642-25853 GCA_049595235.1 Flavobacteriaceae bacterium | reverse complement strand
AATTCGGTCTTTAAATCAATATCAAACATCTTGGCTGTAGTCTGATAGAGAAATGCACGCCAACCGCTACGCAGTTCTTTGACCAAAGCATGGGTGGTTGTTCCGGTCTCTCTATGTATCAGCTTTACCAATATACGACCCTCTGAGCGTGTAAGTTTTTTAAGTTCATCGGTAAACTCCCCTTGAAGGTATTTTTCAACTTGCTTGGTGT
>JBMYKI010000017.1:18713-25632 GCA_049595235.1 Flavobacteriaceae bacterium | reverse complement strand
CACGTAAAGTGGTGAGTCGTTCAGAGGCTAAGCTAGCATAAGGGTACACCTTGAGCGTGCGTCGTCTTAACAAGGCATAGCGCTTCAGGTCTTCATAGTTGGCAAATTGTATGGGCTGATATACAATCACTTCTTTTAGATCCACAAACTCTTTTGGTATGGAATCTCCTGGAAACACCAACATGGGGGTTTCTGGAACTTGTGCCAATCCCCACAGAGGAATGCATATCAATATATATATGATGGTTTTTTTCACATTTCAAAAATACACATTGCATCGCTACTTGAAGCGAATGTTGTATTTTCGCATGAAATAATTTTTTACATGAAAAAGACCGACGTGCTCAACAAAAAATCCATGGCGTTTTTGGAAGCCTACCTAAACAATCCCTCACCTACTGGTTATGAGTGGGAGGGGCAAAAGATTTGGATGGATTATCTCAAACCCTATGTGGATACTTTTATTACAGATACCTATGGTACTGCGGTAGGTGTCATTAATCCTGAAGCCAAATTCAAAGTTGTGATTGAGGCGCATTCGGATGAGATTTCTTGGTACGTGAACTATATTACTGACAACGGTCTTATTCATGTGATTCGCAATGGGGGTTCTGATCATATGATTGCCCCTTCTAAATGGGTAGATATCCACACCAAAAATGGTGTTGTAAAAGGGGTTTTCGGCTGGCCTGCGATTCATACCCGTATGGCTGGGAAGGAAGACACACCCAAAATAGAAAATATTACCATAGATGTGGGTGCCAAAGACAAAGAAGAAGTCGAAAAGATGGGCATCCATGTAGGTTGTGTGATAACCTACCCTGACAGTTTTCATGTTCTGAATGACAATAAATTTGTTTGTCGCGCTCTCGATAACCGAGTCGGCGGATTTATGATAGCTGAGGTAGCGCGTTTGTTACACGAGAACAAAGTAAAACTTCCTTTTGGTCTTTATGTGACCAATTCGGTTCAAGAAGAGATTGGACTGCGAGGGGCTGAAATGATTACCCAACGCATCAAACCCAATGTGGCCATTGTCACAGATGTGTGTCATGACACTACCACCCCTATGATAGATAAGAAAAAACAAGGAGATAATGCGCTTGGCAAAGGTCCCGTGGTGTCCTACGCACCCGCCATTCAACAAAAACTGCGTGACCGCATCATAGAAACAGCCGAAGCCAAAGAAATTCCTTTTCAGCGCCATGCCTCGTCAAGATATACGGGAACTGACACAGATGCCTTTGCCTACAGCAATGGTGGCGTGGCTTCTGCATTGATATCATTACCACTTCGCTATATGCACACAACAGTTGAGATGGTGCAAAAGGAAGATGTGGAAAATGTCATACGTTTGATTTACGAATCTATTCAGACTATTAAAGACGGTGAGACCTTCAGTTATTTTGACGCCTGATTTCCTCCACCACCTCGGGGTTAAGCAGGGTTGAGATATCTCCCAAATTTTTATCGTCACCTGCAGCCAGTTTTCGCAAGATGCGGCGCATGATTTTTCCGCTTCGTGTTTTGGGCAAGCCACTGACTACTAATATCCTGTCTGGTTTTGCTATGGGACCTATGGATTTGGCCACCACCTCTCGTACTTGTGCCACTATATCGGAGTTTTCAGCAGCATGGTCATGAAGAATGACATAGGCACATAGGGCATTTCCTTTGATGTGGTGTGGAAATCCGACAACGGCGCTTTCGACCACGTCGGGATGCTCGTTGATGGCATTTTCGATAGGAGCAGTACCTAAATTGTGCCCTGAAACGATCACCACATCGTCTACCCTCCCTGTGATGCGGTAATTTCCTTCTGCATCTCGTAAAGCACCATCTCCAGGGAAATAATAGCCTGGGTATGCACTGAAATAGACTTGTTTATAGCGATCATGATCTCCATAAATAGTCCGCGCCATTGATGGCCAAGGATATTTTATGGCTAAAATACCTTCATTTTCACCTTCCAATTCATGCCCCTCGTTGTCCAACAAAACTGCTTGTACACCTGGCATAGGGAGTGTGGCATAGGTTGGTTTTTGGGGGGTAACACCCGCAAGGGAACTTATGAGTATACCGCCAGTTTCGGTTTGCCACCAAGTATCCACAATAGGACATTTGTTCTTGCCTACATGGTCATCGTACCAATGCCATGCTTCAGCATTGATAGGCTCCCCAACAGAACCAAGTACTTTCAGCGAGGACAAGTCATATTTGTTAACCAGATCTACTGGGTGTTTTTCTAGGGCCCGAATGGCGGTTGGTGCGGTGTAGAATTGATTGACTTGGTGTTTTTCGCAAACCTGCCAAAAACGACCAAAGTCTGGGTAAGAAGGAACTCCTTCAAACATCAGGGTAGTGGCACCCACAGCCAAGGGTCCGTAGACTATGTAAGAGTGTCCGGTAATCCAACCGATGTCTGCTGTGCACCAATAGACGTCGTTTTCTTGATATTGAAATACATTTTGGAAAGAAAAGGCGGTGTATACCATATAGCCTCCACAGCTGTGCACCATACCTTTGGGTTTCCCAGTAGAACCAGAAGTATAAAGGATAAACAAAGGGTCTTCACTGTCCATGACCTCTGCAGGACAATAGTCATCTACTTTTTTGATTTCATCGTGCCACCAACGGTCGATATGGTTCCAACTTACTTGCTGACCCGTGCGCTTAAGAACAATACTTGTTTGTATGGTTGGACAGCTCACCAAAGCTTCGTCAGCGATTTCTTTGAGTGCTATGGTTTTAGCCCCTCGAAATCCGCCATCTGCAGTGAGTAACATACAACACGAAGCATCATTGATTCTTGCTGCCAAAGCTGTTGCAGAAAAACCAGCAAATACCACCGAATGAATGGCTCCAATGCGAGCACAAGCAAGCACTGCAATCGCTAGCTCAGGAACCATTGGCATATAGATACAAATACGATCACCTTTTTTGGCTCCATTGGCCTTGAGCATGTTGGCTGCCTTACAAACACGCTCATGTAATTCTTTATAAGATAAACGCTGTACTTTTTCGTCCGGGTCATTGGGCTCGAAAATGATGGCTGTTTTGTCAGGCTGGGTTTTTAAGTGTCTGTCTAGGCAGTTTTCAGTGATATTAAGTTTGCCGCCCAAAAACCATTTGACTTCAGGTTTGTGAAAATCATATTCCAAAACCTTGTCCCACTTTTGATGCCATTCAAATTTTTCCGCAATTTCTGACCAAAAGGCTTCAGGATTGTTTCTAGCTTCATTTTTGGCATGCGCATAGGCTTCCATTGAACGGAGCGCTAAATCTTTCATTTTGTAGTTGTTTGCAACGAATCTAATGATTTACTATCAATTAACGCATTGTTTAGCCACCAAACAAGTTTAGGTGTTTCATTATAGGGTTGGAATCATTGAGTTTAGTCACCTGATTTCGTTGTAATGATCCAGAACCTCTTGTAAAGTTTCAAATTGTTGTTTTTGATTGGGGTTGAGCTGATTAGTTGAAAGAGCGTTTTCCTCATTGAAATCTTTATTTACATCGTAAAACCTTCCATTTCCGTATAGCTTATAGACTGTATTACGTGCAAATTTTGTTACCTTTCCTTTGTGCTCGTACCAGCTGTAAATCCAATTTCTAGAGGGGCTTTTATGACCCAATAATTGAGGTAAAAAGCTAATGCCATCCATTGGAAGGTTGTTGGGGATTTCTACACCTGCCAACTCGCAAAATGTTGGAAAAAAGTCACTAAAATCTACCAAACCCTCATAGAGCACATTACTTTCAATTCTTCCTGACCAACGTGCTATCATGGGTACATGGGTGCCGTTGTCAGTGGTTTTGCTTTTACCACCAGTATATTTTTTATTTAAATACACAGATGTAATGGGTTGATCAGTGCCATTATCGCCTGTAAAAATGATTAAGGTATTCTCACTTAAACCCAAGGTATCAATTTTTGAAATGATCTTTCCAACCATTTTATCCATATAGGAAACCATATCAGGAAAGTATTTGGTTTTTCCCACATAGTCTAGGGATCCTTTGGCATTGGGGTCCCAAGCTTCAGATTCGGGTGTAGGTGTAAAAGGACAATGGGTTAGAATCATGGAGTAATAGGCCAAAAATGGCACGTCCTTGTTTTTATCGATAAAATCACACAAGTAGTCACTTACCACATCGGGTGCATAGGCGCCGTTATCCAACTGGGTGACCACGCCATTGTATTCAAGAATAGGATTGACATAGCGAGTATCATGACCCTTATCATCAGTTCTGGGCAGGGACTGTTGCCAAAGGCAAGATTCATCAAACCCAAAATGTTGGGGCGAATCCTTTTGAGTGCCCAACTGCCACTTTCCAGCTATGGCGGTTTTATAGCCCGCATTTTTCAGTAGTTGGGCAAAAGTAATTTGACTCCTTTCCAGCTCACGAAAACGGGTATAATTTCGCACGTTGTACTGGCCTGTCATAAGTTGTACTCGTGAGGGTGTACATTTGGGCTGTGCATAGCAATGGGTAAACCGCATGCCCTGCTTGGCCAATCGATTAATATGGGGAGTGTTGTAGGAATTACCTCCGTTGGCTGTGATGCATTCATAACCCAAATCATCTGCCATGATAAACACAATATTTGGTGGTCGTTCTTGTGTGATGGCAATCGAGCAAGCTTGCAACCCTAAAAAAAAGCAAATAACAAAACAACTCACATAATTTTTCATGGGTTGGACTGTTGATGGGTTTTGGATACTTTGTTGTAGTGAGCAACCAGACTGTCAAGAATGTGAGGATAAGTCTTGGCAAGGTCATCAATCTCTGAAGGGTCATTTTTGATATTGTACAGCTCCCAAGGCCCACCATTCAGACGTGCTATTTTATAAGCTCCAGTTCTAAACATTCTAAAACCCTGCAAACCAGAAATAAAATACGCAGGTTCTTTTCGTTGTTTGCCGTCAAAAACTGGAACCAATGATTTTCCGTGAAGCTTGAGAGATTTGTAGCCAAGAATGGAGTCTGGATAATCAATTTTCAGAATGTCCAATAATGTAGGTGCCAAGTCAACCACATGACCCACTTGGTCTGTAATGGTGTTGGGAGCAATGCGATTGGGCCAATGCGCAATAAATGGCGTATGACTCCCACCCTCATATCCGCTTTGTTTGTAATGTCTGTAAGGGGTGTTGGTCATGTTGGCCCAAGAAGCCCGCATACTCCAATAGGAATCTGCTGGTCCTGGAGCTACGTCCTTCACTTTGTTGGTGTAGAACGGACAGGCTCCATTATCAGAAAGAAAAAGTATCAGTGTATTATCTAGTTTACCATTAGATTCCAATCTATCTAGTACCCTCCCTATATTTTGATCCATTCTGTCTATCATAGCCGCATACACCGCCATTTCTAGATCCAATGAGTCCTTTTGGCTTTCTGAAAGCCCGTCCCAATCTAAAATATCTGTATAACTGGAAACAAACGGGCCGCGCGATTTGTTGAGATTATTATCAGGAGGGCTAAGCCTTGTTTTTTCCAAAATCACGCCCTCTTCACGCATTTTTGCATAGCGCTCATCTCGAAGTTGCTCCCATCCTTTGCGATATTGACCTCTGTATTTTTCAATATCCTTTGGTCGGGCTTGCAGTGGATAATGTGCTGCGTGATAGGGCAGATACAAAAAGAAAGGGGTATTTATATCGATGGCCTCATCCAACCATCGAAGCGCATAATCTGTGATAAAATCAGTTTTATACATGGGGGCTTGTTGGTACGCTATGTCGGTAGCCTCAATTTACTTGCCTTCCAAGAAAAAAGGTCTTTCAAACGAGCCTGAGGGGGGTAAGAAATATTGTGTGGTGCCCCAGAAATAAAATGAATGATCAAAAACATTTTCGGCTTTACAATAGTCGGGAACCCAAGGGTCAAAATGCTCTTTGCCACTCATGATATTAAAATAACCCGCTTGTTTGGTGAGTTGAGCCAAATGGACAGCACCATGCCCACCTGTATACAAACCCGTAAGCATGGACGAACGTGTGGGGTTGCACTTGGCCATGTTGTAAAAAGTCTGAAACCGCAAGCCATTGTAGGCCAAGCGGTCAATATTTGGAGTCTGTATCTCACCCCCATAGCAACCAATATCTGAAAACCCGATATCATCGGCCATAATCAATACAATGTTGGGTGTAGGGGGGTGGGATTGGCAAGAAACCAATAATCCCAAGACCACAAACAGGTTGCATACAATTCCAATTTTAATTGATAATTTCATCATCGTATTTTTTTTAGGCATCATCTACTGACCAACTGTATATCAAAGAAGCGTCTCCACTGAAATCTTTCTTACGATCGATTTCGTATTGCTCTGCAAACTCAGGACCAAAGCGTTCAAAGGCACTCATAAAACCAAAATCTCTGTCAGGTATTTTGGTTAATATTTTACCAATGAGCGGTACTGCCTTTTTGGCAATCACCAACCATGGAACTGCGGTGGTACCCACGATATCATCCACCATTCCATAGGCATCCCCTCCAATGCCATTTTCAACATCAGATAAAATTTGACCCAAGTCTCTGTTCGATTTTCGGGTATGTCTCAGATAAATATGTATGTTGATTTCTCGGTCATTGGGCAAGTCTCGACTTAGCACAAACAAACCTTCCGAGCCGATATCATCCGTATCAAATTGAAAACTGTTTTTGTGACGTTTGCTCATTTCAAAAGGGTCTTGGGGCAAAGTGGATACTATCATTTTATCTTGCTCTGTTGGATGTTCAGCAACAATGACAAAATATAGCTTCCATCTTTTTTTGGGGCGATGAATTTGTACTTCATCAATTTCTAACCTTACACGTGTCATTATAAAAAGATTTGGGATACAAAAAATGATAACAAGTTTGCAGAGCTGAAAATTGATCCATCAAACAGAGGATGTAATTCCAACACCACATA
>JBMYKI010000017.1:18427-18703 GCA_049595235.1 Flavobacteriaceae bacterium | reverse complement strand
CGGGTATGAAACAGAAAAATAAAATAGGGCTTATGTAAGCGATTCATTTAGGGGGCAGATTTGGGTTTCTACACCCCTAAGTTATACATTATTTTCTACACAAAAGAAAACGTGTAACTATTTTTACACGAATGCGATTTTTACTCCGATTGCGATTAGCAAACCTCCCAGTGACTTATTAAAAACACTTTGATAACGATCAAACGCTATACGCATTCGTTTTTGGGTCATAAGCACAGCTACCAAAGAAAACCATAGAATCGTTGTACTTATTAG
>JBMYKI010000017.1:9499-18417 GCA_049595235.1 Flavobacteriaceae bacterium | reverse complement strand
TTAGAATTATACTGATAATTGTCATTTCTTGGACGCTAACTTCGGGCCCCACGACAATGGTAAAAAGACTAAGAAAAAAAAGCGTTGCTTTGGGGTTTAGCACGTTGGTAATCAGACCCATACGAATGGCAACCCAAACAGGTATATCATTTTTCTTGGGTGATACCTCAAAATCGAGTGTAGCAGACTTGGAAATAAATGACTGTATTCCAATGAATATCAAATAGGCTGCTCCTAGATATTTGATAATATTAAATAGAGTCACAGATTGAGCTACCACCCATGCCAATCCAAACAATGCATAAGAAATATGAACGGCTATGCCTATACCAAATCCTACAGCTGTCCAAATACCTGTTTTGCGAGAGTAGAACAAGGCGTTGCGGCACGCCATCACAAAATCAGGACCGGGACTGATGACTGCCAACAAATGGGCCAAGGTCACCGTGCCGATAAGCGTGATAGAATCCATATAGTTTGTGAAATTAGAAAAAAGTGATCTAAGACAACAAGCCCAACAGGGTTTTGTTGATACGTCTTACAGCACCAGGACCTTCATAAATAAAACCTGTGTAGAGTTGAATCAGGCTCGCACCCGCTTCTAGTTTTTGTATGGCATCTTCGGGTGTGTGAATGCCCCCCACACCGATAATAGGAATCTTCCCATCGCTTTTTTGATGTAAAAACCGAATCACTTCTGTACTCCGATCTGTTAGCGGTTTGCCGCTCAATCCTCCCGTTTGCGCGCACACATGTGAGGCGCTCTTCAGTCCTTCACGAGAAAGTGTAGTGTTGGTAGCTATCAAGCCATCTATCTGAGTGGTGTGGACAATATCAATAATGTCCAACAACTGAGTATCCGAAAGATCGGGCGCTATTTTTAACAAAATGGGTTTGCGTACCGACTTTTCTGCATTGCGATCTTGAAGGGTATTGAGTAATGCGGTCAAGGGTTCTTTTTCTTGAAGGTCACGCAAGTTTGGGGTGTTCGGAGAGCTCACATTGACCACAAAATAGTCTACAAAATCAAAAAGCGCATCGAAACATATCAGATAATCTTCAACGGCATTTTCGTTTGGTGTGACTTTGTTTTTGCCAATATTACCTCCAATAATGACCTTTTTATTGTGTTTGAGTCTTTTAACAACTGCCTCTACGCCTTCGTTGTTAAAGCCCATTCGGTTGATAATCGCTTGGTCGGCTTGCAAACGAAACAATCTCTTTTTTGAATTCCCTGATTGCGGCTTAGGCGTGACCGTTCCGATTTCTATAAACCCAAATCCAAAATTGGAAAGGGGCTGATAGAGTTTGGCATCTTTATCAAAGCCTGCAGCAAGACCGACAGGGTTAGGAAATCTTATGCCAAACAACTCTCGTTCCAATGAAGGGTGATTGAGAGTAAAAAAGCTTCGTAGCATATAGCCTACAAAAGGAATGCGATGCACCAGACGTATCGTTGCAAAAGAAATGTGATGTACACGTTCTGGATCGAAAAGAAACAATACGGGTCTTATGAGGGATTTGTACACGATATTCTTTTGTATAAAAAAAGCGCCAAAGGCGCTCAAAATTATTTTTTTGCAGCAGTCGGATTGAGTTTTTGACTCATTTCCATAGATATAAAGCTTCTTTCCATTTTAAGCTTACCTGCCATGGTCTCAATAACACAACTGTCATTGGTGTCATTTACCTCAATTACTTTGCCGTGGACACCACTTTTGGTGATGACACGATCACCTTTTTTCAGGTTGTTTTTAAAGTTTTTTTCTTTTTTGGCCCGGCGCTGCTGGGGTAAAATCATAAAAAAGAAGATGATGGCGAACATCATCAACAGAAAGGGCAATTGACCCGAGAATGCTTCCATGAATTATGTATTATTTATTTTGATTTTGACGGGCAAGCATCGCATTGCGGCGCTCTTCCCTTTGTTTTTCTTTGACAGGATCTGGAGTGACAAAGGTTTTAATACGAATGATCTCTCTCCCATTGGCAGTATTGGTGGTAAAGGTCACTGACCTGTTGTTGTTGTTAGGTTTGTTGTTCGAATCAAATTTTACTTTGACATCTGCCGATGCTCCTGGTGCTATAGGGGTGTTTTTGGGATAGTCGGGAACCGTACAACCACAACTTCCACGCGCATTGAGTATCAGCAAATCGCGTGTACCTGTATTGGTGAAAGTAAATACGGTCTCAACAACATCGCCTTCATTAATGGTGCCAAAATCATGTTCAACTTTATTGAAAGTCATCACAGGAACAGTATCCTGAACAGCAGTTGAATCACTGGCTTGGGTGTTATTTACCTTTTTGGATGGAGATGTGTTGCAACTGGCTATCATTATGGCAACACAAAAAACGATTAAAAACCTCATTTCATTTATTTTGGGAGCTAATTTAGCACATTAGGACAAGCCTTTCAAGTTTTTATTGAGCTCATTGGATTTTCCGTATTCTTTGACCAAGACATCCAAAATTCCGTTGATAAACACACTGCTTTTGGGTGTGGCATATTCCTTAGAGATTTCAAGGTATTCATTGATGGTTACTTTGGATGGAATTTCAGTAAAAAACAATAATTCTGCTATCGCCATTTTGAGTATGATCATATCCAATACCGCAATCCGATCCTGATCCCAATTTGGGGTACGTCCCTCTAATTCCTTAGAAAGCTTGTTGTCGTTGAGCATCACCTTTCTAAACAAAGTAGTAGCAAAATGGGCATCATCAGCATCTTTATAGGCGTTTTTAAGCACCAAATTTGATTGCGGATGGTCTTTTATATGACTGAGTGTATTACGCACAATGGTGTTGACCAATGGCAAATCATCTACCCAAGTAGGTTTGATTTCTTCAATACATTCATGCAAACGTTCAAAAGGGGCGATAACCTCAGTGAACAGATCTACCAAAAAAGTTTTGTCTTCTTCAAAACTTGAAGTCTCTGATGCAAGGTACTCAGCATACACATCGCTTTCACTAACGTGGTCCCACACCAGCCTGACATATTCGTCGTGGTTGGTCCAATAATTGAGTTTGTGACTTTGAAGCTGGGTTTCAAGGGTTGTGTTCTGAGCTAGCTGGGTGAGCGCTAGGTTGTTAAAAAACTTGGGGTTTAGGGCTTTGTCGCTGGCCTTAATGTATTGATCTTTGTTCTTCAGATGCAAGGCGCGCCCACATTTTTGGGTTTCGATAAGTAATGACAAAAGCGTAAGATAGAGATGATAAAATCCCAGACTGCTCTGTTTTAAATGCTTTTCAGCAGCTGTTAGGTTGTCACTTTGGGTAAGGGTACATGCATATACTTCTTGCATGACTTTGATTCGGATGTGTCTGCGTGTAAGCATCTCAAAGAGCGATTTTATTGCTTACAAAAATACGTTTATTCATTATTCTATGCACATGCGGGAACAAATTAAGTCGCACATGCTATATTTGAACATAAATCAGACCTGTGCGCGCACTTCAATATCTCAACAAATATCTCTACAAATACAAGGTTCGACTATTGCTGGGCTTGTTATTCACAGTTTCTGCCAAGATTTTTGCTGTAGTAGCACCCAGTTTGGTTGGCGATTCTATTACTCAAGTAAGTACCTATCTATCAGGTGAAACAACCGATATAGTGGCGCTAAAAAAGGTGCTGTTACAAAACATCGTTATGATTGTTGGAGCCGCCATTATTTCGGGTGGATTTACATTCACTATGCGTCAAACCATCATCAATGTTTCAAGATTTATAGAGTTTGATCTTAAAAACGAAATCTACCAACACTACCAAAGACTCTCACTCAATTTTTACAAACAAAATCGTACGGGTGATTTGATGAATCGCATTAGTGAGGATGTTTCCAAAGTGCGTATGTATTTCGGACCGGCCATTATGTATAGCATCAACACAGTAGCGCTGTTTGTGATTGTCATTTCATATATGATCAGTGTCGCTCCGATGCTCACCCTTTACGCTTTGGCGCCGCTCCCCTTTTTGTCGTTTGCCATATACAGATTGAGCCGTGCCATACACAAACGCAGCACGGTTGTTCAAGAATACTTGTCAAAGCTCTCTGCCTTCGCGCAAGAAATGTTTAGCGGAATAGGTGTGGTTAAAGCCAACGCGATAGAGGGTACAGCCAACCAAAAAATGACTCTTCTTGCCGGTAGTAGCAAAACCAAAAATATGCATTTGGTTCAAGTACAGTCATGGTTTTTCCCTCTGATGATTTTACTGATAGGCTTCAGCAATATCATAGTGATTTTTATCGGAGGTAACCAGTACATCAATGGACAGATCGAACTGGGTGTGTTAGCAGAGTTTATCATCTATGTCAATATGCTTACATGGCCTGTAGCCACCGTTGGGTGGGTCACTTCTATTGTTCAACAGGCCGAAGCCTCTCAGCAAAGAATCAATGAGTTTTTAGGGCAAGAGCCAGAAGTGCAAAACCCCACAGATACCACGACTATCAAAGACCACAGTATTTGTTTTGAAGATGTTCACTTCCAATATGATGATGCACTCCAACCTGCACTCCAGCATATCGATTTCTGTCTCGAACCCGGAAAAACATTGGCCCTGCTGGGTCGCGTGGGTTCAGGAAAAACTACCTTAATCAATCTTATTGGACGTTTGTATGACACTTCTTCCGGAAGAGTTACTATTGGCAATGTGGATGTCAGGCAAGCTGATTTGTCTGAACTTCGCCAAGCCATCGCCTACGTTCCGCAAGAGGCTTTTTTGTTTTCAGATACTCTAACAAATAACATCAAATTTGGCGACCATACTGCCTCACAAGAAGAAATAGAAACTGCAGCACGTTGGGCGGCTGTACATGACAACATTGTCGACTTTAAGGACGGTTATGAAACCATCATCGGAGAACGGGGTGTATCCCTGTCTGGTGGACAAAAACAACGTATTTCAATAGCGCGTGCTTTAATCAAAAAACCTAAAATTTTGCTTTTAGACGATGCGTTATCTGCTGTGGACACGGAAACAGAGGAAGCTATTTTAGAAAAACTCAAACAAAACAATCAAGGGGTAACCACCATCGTCGTCTGCCACCGAATTTCATCTGCCAAAAACGCCGATTATATTATGGTTTTGGATCATGGAAAAATGACACAATTTGGTACACACAAAGAATTGATCAGTGAAGAAGGATATTATGCTGACATGTATGCCAAACAACAACTGGCCAAAACCATGATAGACTCTTAGCAGATAAGGTATTTTTTAGTATGTTTATAATCCTAAATTTTATGTATGAGCCCAAATCAAGAAAACAGATATGTCAATGTGACGCATCGAAAATTCAAAAGTGGAAGAAGAACTTATTTCTTTGATGTTTTAGAAACCCAATCCGGAGACTATTATCTTACGATAACAGAAAGTAAGCGCAGATACAATTCCGAGGACCACAGTGCGCGTTATCAGAGACAAAAAATTTACTTATATAAGGAAAATTTCGAAGCCTTTGCCAAATGCCTCAACGAACTGATGACTTTTGTTGTTGATGAGAAAGGAAAGGAAGTCATTCATAAAAACGATAAGTTTGAAGAAGTAAACTCTGAAAAAAAAGAGGTTTATGATGACTTGACGGGTGAGTGAAATTAGTATGTTTGTAAAAAAAATAATGGCACGTACTCCTTCAAATATGCTTCCCCTTGGCACCAAAGCACCCTATTTTTCACTTCCTGATACTGTGAGTGGAAGCACCCTTGATCTAACAGAAATTCAGGGAGAGCAAGCAACCGTTGTCATGTTTATTTGCAATCACTGTCCTTTTGTTAAGCATGTTTTTGAAGGCATTGTGCGTCTAGCCCAAGATTTTCAACATCGCGGTGCAGGTTTTATAGCCATATCAAGCAATGATGTTGTGAATTATCCCGACGACGCTCCCGAAAAAATGACAGAAGTTGCAAAAAATGAAGGCTTTACTTTTCCCTATTTGTACGATGAAACCCAAGAAGTAGCCAAATCGTATGATGCAGCTTGCACGCCCGATTTTTATTTGTTTGACAGCGAGCTGAAGCTCACTTACAGAGGTCAGTTAGATGACTCACGTCCCGAAAATGGCCTTCCAGTGACCGGAAGTGATTTGAGGGCTGCCCTGGAGAGCACACTGCAAAAAAAGCCTGTGCTAGGCCTACAAAAGCCCAGTATTGGTTGCAATATCAAATGGAAAGCCTAACCTACACCAACCAACTCTACATCAAAGACGAGAGTTGCGTGCGGTGGAATCACACCGCCTGCTCCGCTAGCACCATAGGCCAAGTCGGATGGTATCACAAAACGGGCTTTGTCACCTACTTGAAGTAGTGAGATCCCTTCATCCCAACCTGGAATCACCTGACCCACACCAAGAGCAAACCCAATGGGCTGATTTCTTTTGTATGAAGAATCAAAAACAGTACCATCTGTAAGTTGTCCTTTGTAATGAACCTCTACATTCTTGCCCTTTTCAGCTTTGGGACCTGATCCTTTTTGGATGATTTGATATCTGAGGCCCGTTTCTGTTTTCTCAAAACCTTTGGAGAGTTTGTCTAGTTCCGCTTCACGTTGCTCAGCAGCTTCTGCCAATCTGCGGGCACGGCTCCCTTCAAATGTACGGAAGGCCTCAATCGCATTCCATTCTTGAGCCTGAGTGCCTACTCTTAGAATTTCTACTCTATCAATGACATCGGTTTGGGCCACTGCATCTACCACATCTTGTCCTTCAGTCACATGGCCAAAGACCGTATGTTTTCCGTCGAGCCAAGGGGTGGGTACATGGGTAATAAAAAACTGACTTCCATTGGTACCAGGACCTGCATTGGCCATAGACAAAACACCAGGTCGATCATGGCGTAACTCAGGATGAATTTCATCATCGAATTGATAGCCAGGGCCGCCTACGCCAGTTCCTTGTGGACATCCGCCTTGAATCATAAAGTCTGGGATGACTCTGTGAAATGTCAAACCATCGTAGTATGGCTTGCCTTGAGGGTGCACCTCGTTTTCTAAATTGCCTTCAGCCAAAGCCACAAAGTTTCCTACTGTTCCAGGGGTTTGTTCGTAGCTTAGTTGAAGGGTTATGGTACCTTTTTGGGTATGCAGGGCTGCGTATAGACCGTCATTCATTGTTTTTCAATTTGACGGCAAATATAGGCTAATTGGCCACTTCATTCATAAAACGAATGCGAAACAAACGTAAGTCATCTTCCTCGTAGTCTCCGTCAAACTCTTCAAAAGCAGTGTCAATATCATCTGTTTCAGACTCCATAAAATAATCATACAACTCTTCTTGCTGCTCCTCGTCAAACAAGTCATCGATTTCATATTGTATGTTGAGTTTGGTACCCGAATACATGATGGTTTCCAATTCTTTGATAAAAGCTTGCATTTCCATACCCTTAGCGCTAGCAATGTCGGATAGTGGTAATTTTCGATCAATACTCTGAATAATGTAAAGCTTCAATCCCGAGTTGGCTCCGGTGCTCTTGAATACAATATCCTGTGGACGAATGACATCATTATCATCACAATATTTCTGAATAAGCTCAACAAAGGGTGCGCCAAACTTGTGTGCCTTGCCCTCTCCTACTCCATGGATATTTTTCATCTCATCGATTGTGACGGGATATTTCATTAGCATGTCCTCTATAGAGGGTTCTTGAAAAACAGCATAAGGGGGGACCTCGTGTTTATCTGCTACTTTTTTACGAAGTTCTAGTAACGCATTATAGAGTTTTTTATCAAATGAAGATGCTTTTCCATATCCACCCGATGAGGCAACAGGTCCATTGCTGTCATATTCGTGATTTTCGGTCATCATATATGAACTTGGCTTCTCCAGAAATGCTTTTCCAAGGTCCGTAAGTTTAATCACACCATAGGTTTCAATCTCCTTATGGAGGTGCTTTGAAACAAGCAGCTGACGTATCAAAGCCCGCCAATAAGAGGGGTTTTCATCTTTACCTTGTCCAAAAAAATCTTTATGAATAACGTTGTGAGAGCTTAATGTCGCATTCTTGACCCCAACCAAAATATTGACCAATTCTTTGAAGCGATATTGCTCTGCGGTTTGCTGAACCACATTCAGCACCAAAGCCACTTGTTTCTCGGCTTCTTTTTTGGGTTTTGGGTTGCGTGTGTTGTCATCCATATCCCAACCTGGACCCTTCTTGTCATCAAACTCCTCTCCAAAATAATGCAATATAAACTTGCGTCGGGACATAGAAGTCTCTGCATAGGCCACCATCTCTTGTAGAAGGGCGTATCCGATTTCTTGCTCAGCAACAGGTTTACCAGACATGAATTTCTCTAGTTTTTCGATGTCTTTATAAGCGTAAAATGCCAAACAATGCCCTTCACCACCATCACGACCAGCACGACCTGTTTCTTGGTAGTAACTTTCTATACTTTTGGGGATATCGTGATGAATCACAAAGCGGACGTCAGGCTTGTCTATACCCATTCCGAAGGCGATCGTTGCCACAACCACATCGGTTTCTTCCATCAGGAACATATCTTGGTTCCTCACACGTTGTTTGGTATCTAACCCCGCATGATATGGGACGGCTTTGATTCCATTGACCTGAAGCACCTCTGCCAATTCTTCTACTCTTTTACGAGATAGACAATACACAATACCCGATTTGCCTTCATTCTGTTTGATAAACGCTATGATATCATGATCGACTTGCGCCGTTTTGGGCTTGACTTCATAGAACAGGTTGGGTCTGTTAAAAGAAGCCTTAAAAGTATTGGCATTGTTGATGTTGAGGTTTTTTAAAATATCCTCTTGAACTTTAGGTGTAGCCGTGGCAGTTAGCCCTATGATAGGTATGTTCTCGCCAATCCGGTCAATGATGTTCCTAAGATTTCTGTATTCAGGTCTAAAATCATGCCCCCACTCTGAAATACAGTGGGCTTCATCAAC